>NZ_BAAGUZ010000029.1:0-128728 GCF_054781135.1 Paralcaligenes ginsengisoli | reverse complement strand
CAAACAACCGCTCCCTTGCATCCCGATCCAGGCTGCGGCCGCGGCGGACTCAAGCTCGCTCACCCCGCCTGGGCCGCCACCCCCGCTTGCATTGGAGTTTTTTGTGCCATTGCAGGCCTGTTTTTGCATGTTTATGGGGTTGTGTTTTTTGCATGCCTATAGGGCAACGTTTTTTGCATGCTTACGGGCCAGCGGTTCTTACATGCTTGCAGGTCAGCGCGACGATGAGGGGATCGCCCGGTTGTCTTTGTGTTCGTAGGGGCGGTTCTCGCAATTGCTTGTGCAAGAATCGCCCCTAACAAAACACGGAGTCAATGCACGAGGTCAATGACTCATTAAATCAGCACTCATCGCGCCTCTTCCCCTTACTGGGGCCCGAGTTTTTTAACAAGAACGGCCAGGTCGGCGCGATCCTGGTCAGTCAGGTCGGTCAGCGGAGCCCGGACGGGGCCTGCGTCGTAGCCCGCCAGGCGCGCGCCGGCCTTGACGATGCTGACGGCATAGCCTTTGCAACGATTACGGATCTGGGCATAAGGAATGAAGAAATCATCCATGATCCGGTCGATAGTGGCGGTATCCTGTTTGACGACGGCCTGGTAAAACTCCATGGCCGTCTTGGGTATGAAATTGAACACCGCCGAGGAATAGACCGGTACACCCAAGGCGCGGTAGGCAGCGGCATAAAATTCGGCCGTCGGCAGGCCGCCAAGATAGGCAAAACGATCACCCAGCTTGCGACGTATCGTAACCATCAACTCGATATTGCCCAGGCCGTCTTTATAGCCGACCAGATTGGGGCAGCGTTCGGCCAGGCGCGTCAGTTGTTCGGCATTCAACTGGCACAGTGAACGGTTATACACAATCACGCCGAGGGACACGGATTTGCACACCTGTTCGACGTGATCGGCCACGCCGTCCTGGCTGGCTTCGGTCAGATAATGCGGCATTAGCAGCACGCCTTGCGCGCCCAGTCTTTCGGCTTCCTGCGCATAGGCGATGGCGTTGCGCGTTGCGCCGCCCGCGCCAGCAATAATGGGAACCTTGCCTTTGCAGGTATCGACACCGACTTTGACGACCTCGGCATATTCGCTGGGGGCCAAGGAAAAGTATTCGCCCGTTCCGCCCGCTACAAATAAAGCACTGGCGCCATAGGGAGCCAGCCATTCCAGGCGACGCGCATAGGTGTCAGGCCGGAAATCGCCATGTTCGTCGAAATCCGTTACGGGGAAGGAAAGCAAGCCATTGGAAACCGTATGCTTTAACTCGTTGGGGCTCATTTAAAAATCCTCTTTGTCTTTGTTTAACCAAGAATTCATTCATGTCATCGTACAACATAAACGCATGGCTTTACAAGGGTTTTCCTTATAATTTGTTCATAAATTTGTGATTTATAGCGGTCAATATCATTTAATCACTTCAATTTTTTGAGTTTTGTTATGAATTATCCATATGATACGATGACGTATAACAAATAAATAAATTGGCATGCTCGCCTTACTCTGAGCTAGAGTATTTTTGGTTTAGGTGTTTACGGCGCTGAAGACGTTTCAGTCGATTTTTTTGAACCGTTCGTTCAGGTTTGAGTTGCTACTTTGGGTGGTTATTTCTATTAAGACGCCGCAGGGTGGGCGGTGCTGTGTAGTCCGGCACGTCCTGCGGTCGAGGCGCTACGCGCCCCGACTGCCCGGGTCTGCCTCGTCCAGGCGGGCGTCGGGCCAACTCGCAGTGCCTCGCGTGCGAGGCACTGCTCAGACAGGGCCCGCCGAAAGCCCCCGCCTTCCCTTCGTCAGCACCCGGCGCTGGACTACCGCCGGACTACACAGCACCGCCCACCCTGCGGCTTGCGTTGAGGCAATGCAGCGAGGTATACGTTGGGGAAGCCCCGTTGAGCCAATCACAGGCTACGTTGAGGCATCGGTCGCTTAGTAAATTCAGGGTTTGGCATATCGTGGTGTAGTGGTCACTCGATAGAGGCATGGGTGCGGGCACGTTACCTGTTCTATGGATACAGGCCCATTAACGGTAGATGCAAGCACATTGATTCCAGGCATGCCGTCTCCACAAGACATCTCTCCTTCCAGGCACACCGTTCCAGGTGCACCATTCCAGGCAATCGTTCCAGGCATGCCCTAACGTGAGCCGTCTATCGGGGCTAGGGTCAGGACCGGCGTAAGGCGTGCGCCGGATTTAGCTCGCCAAGGCGGGGGCCTTCGGCGGGCGCTGTCTGAGCCCGGCCTCGCGAGGCCGGGCGAGTTCGCCCGACGCCCGCCTTGGCGTGCTAAATCCGGATGAAGCACGCCGTGCCGGCCCTGACCCTAGCCCCGATAGACGGCGCCTTCAAATACCAAAACCGTAACTACCAAAGCTACCAACCCACCGAATCCCATAAACACCCGAACCAAAAATACCCCAGTCACGCAAAAAGCAAAACAGCGGCCGAAGCCGCTGTGTGCGAGCCCGCACAACAAGAGGCAATCAGGTCGCTGCGGGTTCGCGGGTCATGCGTTCGTAGGCCCGGCGCAGGCGCTCGCGGCTATTGGTAAGATGGGTGCGCATGGCCGCGCGAGCCGCTTCAGGGTCGTGCCGGTCGATGGCGGCGTAGATGTCTTCGTGCTCTTGATTCACGCGCTGCAAATAGGTGTGCTCATCGTTCAAGGCCAGATTCGCCGTATCGATACGGGTACGAGGGATCAGGTTCTTGCCCAATTGGCCCAGGATGTCCTGGAAGTACCGATTACCGGTCGCATTGGCGATTTTCAGGTGAAACGCCAGGTCGGCCGAAACGGCGCTGCCATCGGCCTGGTCGATATGCCCTTCGAAATCATCGAGCAAGGAACGCAAGGCTCGTACATCGTCATCGGTGCGGCGCATTGCCGCCAATGCCGCGGACTCTGTTTCGAGGCTGATGCGCAATTCCAGAACCGCCATGGTGTCGAGCATGGTGAAAATATTGTCGGCCGCCAGCCGGACGGTATGGCCGACGCTGGACTCCATGACAAAGGTGCCGATGCCATGGCGCGTTTCGACCAGGCCGGCCGCCTGCAGGCGGGAAATGGCTTCACGCACAACAGTGCGGCTGACCGCCTGTTCGCGCATGATGGCCGATTCAGTGGGCAACTTGGCACCGGGCCTGAAACGGCCGTTCTGGATGTGCTCGGACAACGCGGCCACGACATCGTCGGTCAGGCTGCGCGAACGCTTTTTTTCTGGGCCGCTGGAAATCATATTATTTATATAGTAAGTAGTTGAGCCTACAGGGCTGGATTATAGCTGCCCTTAATACAGACAGCATACCCATATACCCTTGCTCGTCAAACAATGACACCCAATGCGGCGCCCCTCCGGTACATCACATTCGAATCGCCATCGACAGCGGCACACTTCATTTTCCTGAACCGCATGGCCGGCACAATCCGCCCTCAGGTCACCGGCGCCGGGTTGAACAATGCCAGCGAATTTTGCAGTTTCCACTGTTCGGCCCATGTTTTCTTGCGCCCGCTGGCCACATCCAGAATGAACTGGAACAGCTCCCAGCCCACTTCTTCAATCGTGGCCTGGCCGGTGGCTATCTTGCCCGCATTGATATCCATGAGGTCGTGCCAACGCCTGGCCAAGTCGTCGCGCGTGGCGACCTTCACCACTGGAACAGCGGCCAGCCCATAAGGCGTGCCGCGCCCGGTCGTGAACACATGCACATTCATGCCGGCGGCCAGTTGCAAAGTGCCGCAAATAAAGTCGCTGGCCGGCGTAGCGGTATATATCAAGCCTTTTTTGCGCAGCTTCTCGCCGGGCGACAGGACGTCGACGATTGCGCTGGAGCCTGATTTGACGATGGATCCCATGGCCTTTTCGACAATATTCGAAAGCCCGCCCTTTTTATTGCCCGGGGTCGTATTGGCGCTTCGATCGGCGCTGCCGCGCTTGAGATACTGGTCGTACCAATCCATTTCCCGAATCAGGGCCTGGGCTACCTCCGGAGTGCTCGCCCGGGCAGTCAATTGATCGATGCCGTCGCGTACTTCGGTGACTTCGGAAAACATGACCGCGCCCCCTGCCCGCACCAGCAGGTCGCTGGCAAAGCCAACCGCCGGATTGGCCGTCAGGCCCGAAAAAGCGTCGCTGCCCCCGCACTGCACGCCGACGACCAGGTCGGATGCGGGGCAGCTGACGCGCTGGCGCAAATTCAATTCGGCCAGCCGCGTTTCGGCGCGCTGCATGATGGAGACGACCATGGACTCGAAACCCACGTGTTCATCGTCCTGCAAACGAACCAGGTCAGGATCGACGCGCTGGATGGCGATGGCTCCTTCGGGAAAGAGCCTGGCCGGCTGCAGTTTTTCGCAGCCCAGGCTTACCAGCAGGGTAACGCCTCCAAAATTGGGGTTGCGGCTGATATTGCGCAAAGTGCGTATGGGAATGTCGGCGCCCGGCGCATCGATGGCCACACCGCAACCGTAGACGTGTTCGATACTGACCACGTCGTCGACATTGGGAAAGCGCGGCAACAGCTCTTCCTTGATGCGCTTGACCGCATAGGCCACCACGCCCGACACGCATTGAACGGTAGTGCTGATGGCCAGGATATTGCGTGTTCCCACGGAACCGTCGGCATTGCGATAACCCTGGAAGGTGTAGCCCTCGAGCGGGGCCAGAACCGGCGCCTTGACGGTGGCAATGGGCAAGCCTTCAAGCGACGGCGGCTCGGGCATGCGCATGCGGGCCTCACTGAGCCAACTGCCCTTGGAAACCGCCTGCAAGGCGTACCCGATCACCACGTTGTAGCGCACAATGGGCGCTCCTTCAGCCAGATCGGACAACGCCACCTTGTGGCCCTGCGGTACGCGTTCGACCAGCGTCAGGCCGTCGGCAAACACCGCTCCGGCGGGCAGGCCGCCATCGTTCACGACAATGGCGACATTGTCGTTGTCGTGAACCCGTATATATAGGGGATCAATCCCTTTCTGCGTAATCATGAATACCTCTGAATAAAAACCGTAACAGCCACGGGCGCTATTCCTGCGGCTCAGCCTTGACACGGCTGACCAACTGCGTCGGGCTTACAAACTGCAAGGCAATCAGCACCCATACCAGAGTGATCACCATATAGATGATGGCCATGGCATCGATAGCCTGAGGCGCCCTCACGCCGGTCGAGAACACGGCGTAATACAAGGCCACCACCAGGGTCTGGGTATCCGGCCCGGCGGTAAAGAAAGTCAGCTCGAACATGCCTATGGTCCGCACCAGCACCAACAGTGCGGCAGCCAGCATGCCCGGCACCAGCAGCGGCACCAGCACATACCGGAAATACTGGCGCGTATTGGCGCCGAAAATGCGTGCCGCCAGTTCCAGGTTGGGGTCGAGCTGCTCTATGAACGGTGTCATGACGAGAATGACAAATGGCAAGGCGGGTACAAGATTGGCCAGAATCACGCCGCCGAGAGTCCCGGCCAGGCCAATCTTGTACATGACCGTGGCCATCGGGATACCGTACGTGACGGGCGGCACCATCAATGGCAGCAAAAAGACGAGCATGGCCCATTTTTTCCCGCGGAAGTCGACTCGGGCCAGCGCATAGGCGGCCGGCACTCCCAGCAAAACCGACAGTATCACCACTGCGCCGACGACCTTCACAGTGACCCACAGCACCGGACCCAACTGAAAATCGTTCCAGGCGCGGGCATACCACTGCAAGGTAAAGCCTTGCGGCAGAAGTGTGCCGAACCAACGCGTGGCCACCGAGTCGACGGCGACGGCCATTATCATCAGCACCACATTCAACAGGAAAAAAATGACAGAACCCCAAACCAGGTAACGCCATGATTTGGCCAGCAAGGGCGAGGATTGTTTTATTGTTTGGTTCATCTGCACACCTCGTCAGCCTTTGCCGCCGGAAACCGGGCCCGTATAGAAAGCCTTGCGTGCCGCCAGCATCGCCCCTACAAGCAACAATTGCGCAAACCCCATCAAAACCGCGATGGTGGAAGCCATGCCGTAATCGTAGGATTCGAAGGCGGCCTCGTAGGCGGCAATCGAAATGACGCGCGTCGCCCCCGCCGGCACGCCCAGCAAAATGGCCGAAGGGAACACCGAAAAGGCCTGCACGAAGGTCAGGCAGGCCGCCATGGTCAGGCCGGGCGCCAGCAGCGGCAGGTAAATTCGCCGAAACTGTTCCCAGGGCGTAGCCCCCAATGTGGACGCCGCTTTGGCCAAGGTGGGATCTATGCCGGTCACGTAAGACAGTATCAGCAGGAAAGAAAAGGGAAAGCCCGAGATGATCAGCGACAGCAGAACCCCCCAGTAGTTATGCGTCAGGCGTACTTCGCCGCTATACAGATTGAGTCCATGCACCGCCTGCGAAAACCAGCCATTGGGAGCAAAGTAGCTGAGCATTCCATTGGCAATCAGCACTGTACCCAGGGTAACGGGCACCACCAGCAGCGTGGTCACCCACTTCTGGTAGCGCGATTTGCGGCGCAATACAAAGGCAATCGGCAGCGATGCTGCCACATTGATGATGGTGGCCGGCACCGCCAGATTCAGGGTAATGACCAGGGTGTACCACTGACGCTTATGGCTGAAGAAATCGATATAGTTGGCCCAGATGCCATGCCCGTTCATCGGTTGAAACGTAAGCATGAACCCATAGGCGAAGGGATACACAAACAGGGCAATAATGCACAGCAATGCCGGTGCAAGCAGCCAGCTGCGCAAATCACGGGGAAACGGACTCATGCGTGTTCCCTCGCATACACCAGCGCCTTTTGCGGCGAGATATGCAGGCATACCGACTGGCCTGACTGGAAATCGCCGCCCACACGCGCATAAAGCGGGCCCACCGCGGAACGCAAGGAAAGCAGGGAGTTGTGGCCGCCGTATTCCACCGCTTCGATCTGGGCCTCGAACGAATTGGCGGCGCCGCGCTCGCATACTTCGAAATCTTCGGGCCGGATCGCCACGCTGACCGACGGCCCGCTGGACGGCGCGAGCAGGGTTCCGGACAGCGATACGCCGTTGGCCTCGAAAGAGGCGCAATCTTCCCGTGCGCCGCTCAAGGTAAAGTCGAGCACATTGCGATAGCCCATGAAACGCGCCACATGCAAATTGGTAGGCCGGCCGTACACTTCCCGGGGCGTGCCGACCTGCTGCATCACGCCCTCGCGCATCACCACGATACGGTCGGCCATGGACAAGGCTTCGTCCTGATCGTGCGTCACATAAACGGTAGCGCGATCGAGCTGGCTGTGTATGCGCCGGATCTCGGCGCGCATCTCGATGCGCAGCTTGGTATCCAGATTGGACAGGGGCTCGTCCATGAGAACCACTGGAGGCTCGATCACGATCGCGCGGGCAATGGCCACGCGCTGCTGCTGGCCACCGGACAACTGGCCAGGCAGCTTTTTCTCGTGGCCATTGAGCTGAACCAGGGACAAGGCGGCGCGCACGCGGCGGCCGATCTCGCTTTTCGAAACGCCCCGCATTTTCAAGCCGAATCCCACGTTGTCCACCACATTCATATGGGGAAACAGCGCATAGCTTTGAAACACCATGCCAAAGCCGCGCCGTTCGGGCGGCAGGACGTCGATGCGCTTGCCGTCCAGGGTAATACTGCCCCCCGACAAAGGCAGGAGACCGGCCAGGCAATTGAGCGCGGTGGTTTTCCCGCAACCCGAGGGGCCGAGAAATGCAATGAATTCCCCACACTCGATCTTCAGATCCAGACCTTTCAAGGCGTCGATGCGATTCCCGCTTGCGTCGGCAAAGCTGCGAGTGACGGAATTGAGATGCAGGGTTTTAAAAATCTGTGTCATGGTGTGGATGCGTGATTGACGAAGCCGCCCGGCAGGTACCGGGATCAGACCGGGCAGGTGCCCGGCGGCCACCAGGACCGCCGGCACAAGAACGTTGAATACTTACTTCAGAGCGCCGATGTCGGAGTCCCATTTCTGGAAAGCGGCAACCATGGTCGTCGCATCCAGCGGCAAGACATGGGGATAGTCGGCCAGCCATTGGGCATATTCGGCGCGGCCGTATTTCTTTATGACCTCCTGGCTATGCTCGGGGGCATCCTTGATCGTCACGTTCTTGATGGCTGGGCCGGGATAAAAGTAGCCATCGTCATAGGTCATGGCCTGCTGCTTGGGCTCAAGCATGAAATTCATGAGCTTGAACAGGATTTTCTGTTTGGCCGCGGACACGCCTTTCGGTATGACCATATAGTGGGCATCATTGACCCAGGTCATGTGATCAAAATGCTGCACCTTGAACGAAGCCGGCACCACCCCCAGCGCACGGGGGTTGATGTCCCAGCCCGTGACGGTCACCGTCATGTCGCGCGACCCGTCGCCCAACTCTTTCATGACGGCGGAAGTGCCGCCGGGATAGTACGGCACACAACTATTGAGCTGCTTCAAATACGCCCAGGTCTTGTCCCAGCCGTGGATAGGATCGCTCGGATTCTTGTCACCCAGCAAATAAGGCAGCCCCATCAGAAAGGTGCGGCCTGGCCCGGAATTGGCCGGGCGCGCATAAATGAACCGCCCGGGATTGGCCTGACACCACTTCAGCAATTCTTCCGGGGTTTTCGGCGCGGCCTTCACCTTGTCGGGGTTGTATTCGAGCAAGGGGCCCGCGGGCATGTACGTGACCTCCAGCCCATAGCCTTGCGCCAGACCTTGCATCTTCAGCGGACCTGGAGCGTAGTTGTCCATTACCCCCGGAAACGCCGCGGCCTGATCGGGCAAGAGCTTGATCCACAGGTTCTGCTGTATGCCGGCGGCCAGGCCGTCGGTGCCGGTCAGCACCAGGTCGATTTCAGCGCGGCCTGCGGCCTGCATGGCCTTGATCTTGCCCGGCAATTGCGGTGCGGGGGCATTGGTAAATGTAATGCGGGAAACCAGATCGGGATTCTGCTTCTGGAAGTTCTCGAATGCCTGTCGAGTCAGCGCCAGATTGCCGGCGATATCGACAATATTGATTTGCACCGGCTCGGCCTGGGCCTGTGTTCCAGCCCACAGGCCCAGAACCAGGGAACCGCATAGTGAAAGGCGTTTTAGCGAGTTGCTGCGTGGTCTCATGGTGTCTCCCACATAAGGTTATTTATAAAAACCAGCCTTTATGAATTTAATCCAACTGCGCTACTTTATACAGGACGTACGATGTCTGTCAATGAAATATTAGCCTTACAGAACCATGAAAGAATTAATTTAATCTTATTTATAATTAATGACTTATATATTATTTTGTTTTTACAAAGGGTAATTACCAACAAAAAAAGATATGTTTTAAAAACTTATACTATGAATAAAACCCGGGCCATGACAGCAAGAAACAGTCTAAGGGAAAACCTTTATAGCATCCCTCCAATACCATTCGTTACATTGTGTTAGTTAACAGATAAGGTACTTTTATGATCATGATGCTGCCCTTCCTGACCGGAATCATGTCAATCTGGTTTGGAATACGGGGCCAACGCCGGGCATGCTTGTGGTTCTGGCTGCTCAGCTCAATTATCTTCCTCGCCTGGTGCAAGGTCCACATGAATGATCCCTTGATCTTGTCGCTTTAAGCCTTCCTGGTTCATATCCGTGCACTTTCATACCGATTCTTTTCATGTATCGCGCTCCGTCAACTCGCTGGCGCTTCTGGGCGTATGCGGCGTGCTCTCGTTCGCGTTTGCCTGGCAATTGATCTTCCACGAGCTGCCCTGCCCCCTGTGCCTGCTGCAGCGAATCGCATTCATTCTGACCGGAATCGGGCTGCTGCTCAATGTGCGGTTCGGTCCCGCTCCGCTGCATTACGGCGTCACGATCCTGTCGGCGCTGGGAGGGGCTTTTGCCTCCATCCGCCAGGTGGCGCTGCATATCGGGCCCGGGGACCCAGGCTACGGAGCTCCGTTTCTGGGCCTGCATTTCTATACCTGGGCGCTGCTCGCATTCGTGGCGCTCATTGCCTATTGCGGCCTGATGCTCAGCCTGGATCGCGCCAACGCCGAATACACCATGCCGCGCACCACCGGGCCTTATGCGCGGCTGATCATGTGGCTGTTTTTCCTGCTGGTCCTGGCCAACCTGGGGTCCACCCTGCTCGAATGCGGTTTCGGAGCGTGCCTGGACAATCCGACCCACTATTTATGGCTGCGCTGATTCGCGAGTGTCTGCATCATGCATTACAATTTAATTATCATTACTGACACTTCAAGTATTTATGGAAAACAAGACCGCCCGCCTTACCGTCTTGATCGACCCACATAAAAAGAAAGCCTTCGAAGGCTTGTGCGCCGCACAGGACATCACTCCTTCGCAAGTCGTACGGCAAATGATCCGCGACTACCTCGCCCAGCACGGGGTCACATACGGCAAGGCTGCCGCCACGTCCAATCCCAAGATCAAGACATCCGTGGGCAAATAGAGGTTTTCAGGCCGGGATCGCGCCGCAAGCGGTCATGGCCTGCGCCAGCGTTCCCACCACGTTCTCGCGACCCAGCTTGTCGATCAGCCCCATCTTGCCCAGCTTGCGTTCCACCCGCGCATTTGCCTCGGTCAGGATGACACGGACCCGTTGTCCGTGCCAGTCGTGAACCACAGACTCAAGCGCCTGCAGGCCCGTTGCGTCGATAAACGGGACTCGTTTCAAACGGATGACCAGAAACTGCAAATCGGCCTGCGCACTGTCGAACGCCTGTTCGAAGGCCTCGACGGCTCCAAAAAAGATGGGCCCCTCTACGGCACAGACCCGCACCCCCGCAGGCAGGCGGGTAAATCCTTCCAATGACAGTTCCCTATGGAGATCCTGCTCCGACTCCTCATGCACCACGACGCTGGCCGCCATGCGCCGCAAAAAGTGCAGCATGGCCAGCACTACTCCAATATTGACGGCCACGACCAGGTCGGCGAAAACCGTCAGGCAAAAAGTGACCAGCAAGATAACCACATCGGCGCGCGGCGCCCGCCTGACCAGCCTGACGAAGTGCCGGGCTTCGCTCATGTTCCATGCGACCATGAACAAAATTGCCGCGAGCGTCGCCAACGGCACATTGGCGGCATAAGGGGCCAGGAACAGAATAATGAGCACCAACGTCAGCGAGTGCACAATGCCGGCCAGGGGACTCGTGCCGCCATTGCGGACATTAGTGGCAGTGCGGGCAATGGCACCGGTTGCCGCAATACCGCCGAATAAAGGCGACGCTATATTGGCAAGGCCCTGTCCAATCAGTTCCTGGTTCGAATTGTGGCGCGTCCCCGCCATGCCATCGGACACGACCGCCGACAACAGGGACTCGATGGCTCCCAGCATCGCAATGGCAAAAGCCGGACCGATCAGTTCGATGATACGCGACAAGCTGATCGCCGGGATCTGAAACGTTGGCAGGCTACGCGGGATCCCGCCGAAGGTAGTGCCTATGGTGGCGACGCTCTTGAACTCGAACACCGATTGCAGCACCGTCACTACGACCAAGGCCACCAGGGGTCCGGGGACACGCTCGAAGCGAGGAATCCTGGGAGTAAAGATCACCAGCAGCAGCGACAGCAGAGACAAGCCAGTAGTGGCCGGATCGAGTTGCGGAAGCGCTTGCAGGAGATGCCACAGCTTTTCATGAAAATGTTCGCCGCCTACTTTGGGCAAGCCGAAAAAATCCTTCCACTGGCCCACCCAGATAATGACGCCTATGCCTGCGGTAAAACCGGCGATCACCGGCGCCGGAATAAATTTGATAATGGCACCCAAGCGGGCCAAGCCAAAGCAAAACAGTATGACGCCCGCCATCAGGGTGGCAATTTGCAAGCCATCGACGCCATATTTGGCGGTTATCCCCGCCAGAATGACGATAAACGCGCCGGTCGGGCCGGCGATCTGGATTCGGCTGCCGCCAAATATCGACACCGCCAAACCTGCCACGATGGAGGTATACAGCCCCTGCTCGGGCTTGACCCCCGAAGCGATCGCGAACGCCATCGCCAGCGGCAAAGCCACCACGCCGACAATCACGCCGGCAACAATATTGGAGAACCAGTGCGGCCGCCGCAGCAGGCCTGCACGATACGCTTCACGCAGGGCAAACATCATTATTCTTGATGGACCAATTGAATGTGGTTTACATTATAATGTTATGCAAATAAAAGTTGCAGAAACCAAATACGGAAGTGTCATCGTGACGCAACACCCTGCGTCTCGCCATGGGGCCGCCACGCTTCTCTCGCTGCATTGCCTCAACGCAAGCCGCAGGGTGGGCGGTGCTGTGCAGTCCGGCGGTAGTCCAGCGCCGGGTGCTGACGAAGGGAAGGCGGGGGCCTTCGGCGGGCCCTGTCTGAGTGGCGCCCCGCATCGCGGGGCGACGCGAGTTGGCCCGACGCCCGCCTGGACGAGGCAGACCCGGGCAGTCGGGGCGCGCAGCGCCTCGACCGCTGGACGTGCCGGACTACACAGCACCGCCCACCCTGCGGCGTCTTAATAGAAAGAACCGCCCACACAGACTACACAGCAACGCACAATCCAAAGTCATCGCCCCAGCCGGTATAGGCAGCTCAAATTCACACCTCAAGCCTAAAAACAGCTCAAAACGAAAGTCACTGAAACACGCTCAGCGCCGTAAACACTGGAACCGAAAATGCGCTAACGGCGCAAAAGCCTCAACGCATTACCCACCACCAACAAGCTGGCGCCCACATCGGCGAATACAGCCATCCACATGGTACCCAGCCCAAGCAGCGTCAATGCCAAAAACAGGACCTTGATACTCAACGCCAGCGCGATATTCTGCACCAGCACCGCATGGGTACTGCGCGACAGACGCACAAAGCGGGGAATCTTGCGCAGATCGTCATCCATCAAGGCAACATCAGCCGTTTCAATAGCCGTATCGGTGCCCATCGCCCCCATGGCAAAACCGACATCGGCGCGCGCCAGCGCGGGGGCATCATTGATTCCATCGCCGACCATCCCCACAATGCCCCGCGTGGCATAGCCGTCGATAGCCGCCAGCTTGTCCTGCGGCAATTGCGAACCCAACACCTCGGTTATGCCCACCTGGGCCGCAATCGCTTGGGCCGTATGCGTGTTGTCGCCCGACAGCATGACGGTGCGCACCCCCATTTCATGCAGATCGGCAATGGCCTGGCGACTCGATTCCTTGACCGTGTCGGCCACGGCAAACAAGGCCAGGGCCTGGCCGGCACCCGCCAGCACCACAGCAGTCTTGCCTTGGCGCTCAAGCGTATCGAGACGCGCCTCAAGCGCCGGTGAGCCATAGCCGGACTCGCGGATCAGACGATAATTGCCCAGCAGATAGAGGCTGCCATTTATCGTGCCGCGCAGGCCGCCGCCTGCAACGGCCTCGAAACCCGTTACCGGAAGCAAGTCTTGCCCGCCTGCGCCGCCCGCCTCGACCCCATCGGCCATATGGGCCGCCGCTATGGCGCGCGACACCGGATGATCGGAGCCGCTTGCGAGGCTTGCGGCCAAACGCCGGCACGCCGCGGCATCGAGTCCGGCCAAAGGCTCGAAATCGGTTTGCACCGGCTTGCCCTGTGTGATGGTGCCGGTTTTATCCAGAGCCACGAGCATCAGCTTGCGCCCCTGCTCCAGGTACACGCCGCCTTTGATCAGAATGCCATGCCGGGCCGCGGCAGCCAGGCCACTGACTATGGCCACAGGCGTGGAAATAACCAGCGCGCAGGGGCACGCAATAACCAGCAGTACCAGCGCCTTATAAGCCCAGTCCAGCCATGCGCCACCCAGGAACAAAGGCGGCAACAGCGCCGCCAGCAAAGCCAAGCCGCAGACTATGGGCGTATAAATCGCTGAAAAGCGATCGACAAAGCGCTGCGTAGGCGCCTTGCCGGATTGCGCCTCTTGCACCGCGTGAATAATACGCGCCAGCATGGTGTTGTCCGACGCCGCCACGACACGGTATTCGAAAGCGCCCGCGCCGTTGATGGTGCCCGCGTAAACCTCATCGCCCACTGTCTTGTCCACAGGCAGGCTCTCGCCGGTGATCGGCGCCTGATCAAGCACCGAGCAGCCCGAAACAATCACGCCGTCGAGCCCGACCCGTTCCCCGGGTTTGACCCGCACAATGGCGCCGGGGGTAACCTGGGCCGCTTCAACCTCGGCCCAGGTTCCGTCGCCCTGTCGCATCGTCACGGTTTCGGGAACGATCTGCATCAGGCTTTCAATCGCATGGCGCACGCGATCAAGCGATCGGGCTTCGATCAGCTCGGCAATGGCGAACAGCACCATGACCATGGCCGCTTCGGGCCAATGCCCCAGCAACACCGCGCCACTGACGGCAATGCTCATGAGCGCATTGATATTGAGCGTGCCGTTGAACACCGCGACCAGGCCCTTTTTATATGTGCCCAGCCCGCTGAACGCAATGGCCGAAACGGCCGCGACGACCGATAGCCAGGGGGCATACCCCCACCAGCTGAACATTTCAGCACACAATGCCAGCGCTACGCCCAGCGCCAGAGGCCACCAATGCCTGGCAGGCGCATCCACCGATTTGCCTTGCCTCTGGCCGGCGCCAGGCAGTTCGGGCGTAAAGCCCAGAGAGCGGATGGCGGCAAGAATCGGCGTCTCGGAATCGACGGCATGATCCACGGTCAGCACCCGCTGCATCAGGTTGAACTCGACGGCGTGGACGCAATCCATGCTCTCGAGCTTCCTGCGTATCAGGGCTTCTTCAGTCGGACAATCCATTTGCATAATACGCATGGCGGTGCGCGTGCCTCGTTCGTGGAAAACAGGACGAGCCAGCGCGGCCAATGCGGCATCGCCCTGGACGCAGCAGCCCCCGGCCGCCGCTGCATGCCCATGAGACTCGTGTTGGTGGACCGAACCGCCTCCATGGTCCGAATGGCCGCAATCTCCGGCTTGCTTCATGATGTCCCCAGACAAAGGATTTGTATTTCGCCAGTAAACACCTTAAAGTAACTACAAGGTCAACCCTTAGTCTTTTTTACGCGATGCCGGAGCACACCATGAAAATCGGCGATCTCGCCAGACTGGCCAATTGCAGTACAGAAACCATCCGTTTTTATGAAAAAGCGGGGCTGCTGCCTGCGCCCGATCGCAGCGACAGCAACTACCGCAACTACCAGACCGCCCATCTGGAACGCTTGCGCTTCATACGCAACTGTCGAACGCTGGATATGGGCCATGACGAAATACGGTCCTTGCTTGGGCACATGGATGATCCCGGCGGCGGCGATTGCGGACCGGTCAATAGCCTGCTCGACGAGCATATTCATCACGTCGCCGTGCGCATCAAAGAACTGCAGGTCTTGCAGGAACAGCTGGCCACGCTGCGGCGACAATGCGGCACCGAACGGCCGATTGAAGACTGCGGCATAATCCACGGCCTGGCATCCATGGAAACCGAGGAAAAACATCCTTCGGCGTCGCATCTGGGCTGAGCAACCCGCGTATCTGCCCTTATCATTGGCGGCAGTATCCAACTGACTCGACGACATACTCAAGGAACAAACCGGACGTGACGAACTCTTCCTCCTCGACCCCGGGCAACCAGGCACTGACGCCACTGCCCGCATCCGCCCGCGTTTTTGGCTGGACCGATCACGCTTCGCTCTGGTTCAGCCTGGGTGTCGGGCTGCTGGTCATGCAGATCGGCGCCTACCTGGCGCCCGCTATCGGCACCCGGGAGGCCTTGCTGGCGGTGGTGGCAGGCTCCCTCATAGGCGCCGGACTGTTGGCCTGGGTCGCCAAGGTGGGCTGCGACTGCGGCCTGTCCAGCGCCGGTCTGATTCACGTCACCTACGGCCGCCACTTCGCGCGCCTGCCGGTTTTCTTGAACATCGTGCAACTATTGGGCTGGACCACGTTCGAGCTCGTGATCATGCGCGAAGGTACTGCGGCCATAGGAAAACACGCTTTCGGCCTGCATCTGGACAGCGGCTGGGGGCTGATCCTGTGCACGGTATTCTGGGGAGCCGTGCTCACCGCGCTGCTGGCGGGATCGATGATCACTCTGGTGCGGCGATTCGTCAGCCGCCTGGGTCTGCCGCTGGTCGTGCTGTCACTGCTGTGGTTGAGCTGGCAGTTTTCCAGCCAATTGCAAACCACGGGACTGGCCACGCTCTGGAACCGCCAGGGCGACGGCAGCATGGGCATGTTTTCGGCAATCGACCTGGTAATAGCCATGCCCGTGTCGTGGCTGCCTCTGGTGGCCGACTACGCCCGCTACGGCCGCCGCGGCCGGGGCGCCCTGGGAGGAACCTGGCTGGGCTACACCGTCGCCAATATCTGGTGCTACGGCCTGGGCGTGGTCGTGGTCAGTGTGGCCAATCCCGATACCGATCTGGTCAGTGCCTTGTTGCTGGCGCAAGGCGGCCTGATTGCCCTGGGCCTGATCCTGGTCGACGAACTCGATAACGCGTACGGCGACGTATATTCAGGCTCGGTCTCGGCGCACAGCCTGAAGCCAGGCTGGAGCATACGCCGCTGGGGATTGCTGCTGGCGGTGGGCAGTACTCTGCTCGCGCTGGTGCTGCCCATGCACAGTCTGGAGCCTTTCCTGCTGCTGCTCAGCTCAGTGTTCGTGCCGCTATATGGCGTGATACTGGGGCGCCTGGGTTTCGGGCATGCCGCATTCGCGCCGCAGATCCGCAAAATCGATGCCTTCGCCGCGGGCCTGTGGCTGCTGGGCATAGCCACGTACCATGTCCTGGCGCAATGGGCACCAAATCTGGGTTCTGCCCTGCCTACCCTGGCACTTACCTTTGTGCTGGCGGCGCTGACACGCGGCAAAACAAGACGGGCCGAATCAGGCCCGGCGGTTTCATTCTGACGCGGGGGCCAGATCCTCCGGCCGGTCAATATCGCGCACGCTGCCTGCATCCTCAACCGGCAGCAGATACAGGTCGGCGTCCCGCAACAGGCGGCGTGCGCCTTCGTCGCCCTTGAGCGCACACAAAGCGTGATAGTAGCGATGTGCAAACCAGACCGGGTGGCCGCGTCTGCCCTGGAACACCGGTGCCGCCAAGGCATGCCCTTTTGCCGCCTGGACCAGATCCGATAGCGTGCCGTCCTGGATATACGGCATATCGGCCGGCATGATGAGCCAGCCCGCCGCCGCGGGCCGCTGCGCCACACCATAAGCCAGGCTATGGCCCATGCCCAGGGCGGCATCGGGGCAAAAGGCCGCATCGATTCCGTGCTTGTCCAGGATTCGGGCATGCTCCACGTCGCCCGCAGCCAGCACGACCAGCGTATCGGGAATGATTTTTTTCAGTTTGAGCGCTGTGCGCAAAAACATGGGTATTGAATCGACAAGCTCCAGGCGCTTGTCTCGTCCAAATCGCCGCGCACGCCCGGCGGCCAGAACGATTGCCGTACTTTTTTCCACTGCGAGGCTCCTTTCGGTGGCTGGTTGACGGGCGGCCACAAGGGTCGCCTCTACGCGATCCGTGCAAATATCCATCAGGACAGTCGGCATATCCGCGTTACGACATTCATTGCGATATTCGTGATGACGCCGAATTATGATGCTTTGGGCGTGAAGGCGCAGGCGCTGGCGGGGGAGGTGTCCTTGGCGGCATTGCGAAGCGCCACCAGTTCGGCCAGGATGGATACGGCTATCTCGGCCGGCGCGCGGCTGTTGATCGGCAAGCCTATGGGTGCATGCAGGTGGCTTAGCTCCTGCTGTGTCACATCGAGCGTCAATAAGCGCTCGCGCCTGGCCTGGGTGCTTGCCGCCGAGCCGATGGCGCCTATATAGAATGCCTTCGTCTTGAGAGCCTCCATCAGCGCCATGTCATCGATCTTGGGATCGTGGCTAAGCGTAACGATCACCGTACGCCGGTCGGGCTTGAATTCCAGCACGGCATCATCGGGCATGCCCGCCAGCCACTGCGCACCCTCCGCATGCCAATTGCGCTGCTGCTCTTCGCGCGGATCGTTGATATAGACCGCAAAATCCAGGGCCGGCGCCATTTGCGCCAGACATTCCGACACGGCACCCGCGCCGATGATCAGCAGGCGCCAGCGCGGCCCGAATACCTGCACCATTTCGGCGTCACTATAGCGAACCGCAAAATCGGCGGCGCCGGGTTTGACACTGACCGCCCCACTGGCAAGGTCGACATGCCTTTCCAGCAATTCCCCCGACTCGATGCCGGTGCAGAGCATTTCAATGCTGGCCGGATCATGCAAACGCTCGACCACCAGTTCGAGCGTACCCCCGCAAGGCAGGCCGAAGCGACGCATATCGGCCGCGGCAATGCCGTAGCGGGCTATCGACACCCCTTGAGGAAAGGCCGCGGTAAAGCGCGCCAGCAAATCGTCCTCAATGCAGCCGCCGGATACCGAACCGATGAAGTCTCCGGCGTTGGAGACCGCAAACAGCGATCCCGGCGGCCGCGGCGCCGACCCCCAATTGCGCACAACCGTCGCCAGCGCCACAGCCTTGCCTTGACGCAACCACTTGAGCACACTTTGAAGAACTTGATAGTCGACTGAATCCATGACTCAAAACCTCGTTATTTGCGCAAAGCCTTTACAGCCTCTGGCTGAACATCCGCTTTCTGCCCGCCCCAGCTTACCCGCAGATAATTCGCCAGATCGGCCATTTCCCTATCGTTCAGCTTGCCGGCAAAGCCCGGCATGGCCTGCATGGCCTGATTGCCCGGGAACTTCTGCTCGTCGATCCCCCTGAGCATCACCGCAATCAGATTATGCGGATCGACGTTACGCACAGTTGTGTTGCCGTCCATTGCAACCGCCACATTGGGCTTGCCCTGACCCTGGGCCGCGTGACAAGCCGCGCACAGGGCCAGATAATGCAGCTTGCCCGCTGTGAGATCGGCATTGCCGGCGGCGGCGCGCGGCATGGCTACCGGTGCCAAGGGCATGTCGCCCATCAGGTAGGCGACCATCGCCTTATTGTCGGCGGGACTCAGGTATTGGGTGCTGTGATGGAAGGCCGAAAACATTTCGCCAAACGCCGACCCTTGAGGCGCAATACCCTGGCTCAGGAATATCCGCAGGTCTTGCGGTGTCCAGCCCCGGGAGGCCAAGCCTTTGGGCGTGATGTCCGGAGCCTTGATATCGCCCAGGTCGCCTCCAGCCAGGGTGCTGCCCAGGTTCAACTGCCCCATCGAACCGCGCGGCGTGTGGCATTCCGTGCAATGACCCAGCGCATTGCTCAGGTACCGTCCACGCACCCATTCTTGCGAGCTGCCCGAGGACACGTCGGGCAGGGTGTTTTTCAGAAACAGCAGATTCCAGCCACGCATGAGTATCGGCAAGTTGAACGGAAAGGCAAACTCGTTGCCTCTATCAGGCTGCGCAACCGGTTTGAGGCTTTGCAAATAGGCAAAAATGGCATCGCTGTCTTCGCGCGTCACGCCGCGGTAGCTTGTATACGGCATGGCCGGATACAAGGAGCGATCGGGAGCCAGGCCGTCGTGCAGGGCCTTGTAGAAATCCGCGGAAGTCCACTTGCCTATGCCATGCTCTTTATCGGGCGTGATGTTCGAGCCGTATATTTTTCCGAATGGTGTATCCAGCGCATCTCCGCCCGCAAATAGCGCGCCGTTGCGGGTTGTATGGCAGGCCGTGCAATCGGCGGCCTTCGCCAGATATTTGCCGCGCGCCAGAAGTTCGAGAGAATTCCCTCCCCTATCGACATCCGAGGTCGGGTAAGACGAGTCCAGCACACCCGAGAACACCAGCCCCGCGGCCACCAAGGCCACAATCACCACGCCCCCGAATATCTTTTTCTTACTTGCCATGAGCGGTCTCCTTGAGCAGGCCGGGCGTCGTCATGATCAGGTCTTTGACGGCCTGGTGGTAACGCACATACCCCGTGCAACGACAGATATGATCGTTCAAGGCTTCGGTCACCACCGCTTCGACCTGGTCGCCCGCAATTGGCTGGCGTTTCAATTTTTCAAGCAAGACCGTCGCTGCATTGACAAACCCCGGTGTGCAATACCCGCACTGGAAACTATAAAACTCAAGGAACTTCTGCTGGATGGGAGAAAGGGCTGTAAGTTCGCCGGCCTGGTTGCGCTGCGCATGGCCTTCCACCGTCCGCAGCTTTTTCCCCTGGAAGAAAATGGCTCCGGTGATGCAGGTGCGAATTTCCTCGCTGGTGCCGTCTTCGTGATCGAGAATGGCCACACAGGCATGGCAAATGCCCTGGCCGCAACCCAGGCGCGATCCGGTCAGGCCGGCGTATTCGTGCAGAAAATCAATCATCATCAGGCTTTCCGGCACATCGAAGGGCCCCACCGCCGTGCCGTTGATGGTCATGGAAACCGACTTGCTTGCAACGCTCATGCCAGAGCCTCCTGTATTTTTTCGGGCGTAAGGGGCAAGGTATTGAAACGATGGCCAGTCGCGTGCGCGACGCCATTGACTATGGCCCCGACGATCGGAATCATGACCACCTCCGCCATGCCTTTGGGCGGATCGGTCTCGGACAAGGGCGGCAGCACCTCGTAGCTTTGCGACCACAGGGCCACTTCTTTGGCGCGCGGCAAGTGGTAACGATTGAAATTCCAGGTGCCATTGCCCGGGCCATCTTCGTACAAGGGCAGGTACTCGTACAGGGCATGTCCGATTCCCATGGCTATCCCGCCCTGTATCTGGCCCGACACCAATTCTTCGGACAGCACATTGCCGCATTCGATAATGGAGTGATGGTTCAGGAGTTCAACCTCGCCATTGGCCAGATTAATGTCTATTTCAGCCAAACTTCCCATGGCGCTGTAATAGGTCACCCCCGCATTATTGCGTTGTACGGGCGGGTAATAAACACTGGTTCGCTTTATCGCCCGGTACGGCTTTGCAGCCGCGCTGGCCGGACCAGCCGTGCCCGCCCCCGCGCCGAAATACAGGGCCAGGCCATCGACGGCCAGGCGTGCAGCGGCTTTGCCGATCTGGAATTCGGCTTCGGCCCACTGCCAGCGATTGAAACCATGCACCACGACACCCACCACACCCCCCATCTCGTGAGCCTTCGCGGCAAGCTGCGCCAGGCTCAGGCCCTGCATGCCATTGGCAGTCAGCAAACCCTGCTCCCAACGCGCATCTTCCTGCCGAACCACATAGGGGGCGGCCTGTCCCCCGCCCGTGCCGCTGCCCCACAGCGCAAGCGCCGCCGGCCACAAGCCATATTGAAATATCACGCGGCAGGCTTCGCGCGTGGTGTGCGTGTAATAGAAAGCCGAATTCGACGCGCTGGCCGGTGAAGCCAGTGCCGGAGTCCACTGGGGATCGGCCTGGGCGCCGTCCTGGTCGGACTGGCTCATCAGATAAGGATCTCCGCTGGTCTTCATGGGCAAATCGGGCCAGTCTGTTATGGCAAAACCCAGATCGGTGGCCGGCGAACCAAGCCAGCGAACACAGGCAATGGCTTGCGAAGTGCTCATACCGGTGCCGATTTCGGTACCCGTATGACGCAACATGATGCGCCCTTCGGGCGAGACTTCGATTTTGGCGAACGACGACTCGGCGCCGGTGCCGAAATCTTTTTGCACACAGGCAAACCCAATGCCATAGGCACGGCCGGGATGGCTCGCCTCGTACTCTTTCTTGCGGCTGGCCCGGTTGATCCACAGGGGATGCTTCTGCGCCTTGCGCAGGATTTCATCCGCACGCACCGCACCGGCCGGAATCGCCCCCTGGGTGTTTTTCATGCCGGTCTTCAGAACATTCTTCAACCTGAGTTCGATCGGATCGAGCCCGAGTTGCTGGGCCACGTCGTCGACCATGAGCTCGGTCGCGACCATCGATTGCAAGGTGCCATAGCCGCGCGCCGATCCGGCATCGACCGCGCGCGAGGCATCGGCGCGCGCCGTCAGGTCGGTCTTGGGCAGATAATAGATGGACTGAGCCGCGGTAGCGCCAACCATCGCCACCGAGGGCGAAAAATTGCAGCGGCCACCGCCATTGGCCGTCATGTCCGCCGTAAACGACTGAAACAGGCCCGTCTTGCGATCCACCGCCAGGCGGTAGCTTATGTCGAAAGCATGGCGCTTCAATGCCGTCTGGAATTGCTCATAGCGGTCGTTGGCGAGACGCACCGGGTGCCCGTCCGAGTACAGGGCACAAACCAGGCCGTAAAACGGCATATTGCAGTGATCTTTGGAGCCATAACCCACCGTGTAGCACGGATGCAAAAATACGGACTTCACAGGAAACTTCGCTTTGGCCAGCATCTCGCCGGCGGTCTCAACCACCTCGCTGGGCGATTGAGTAGGCACCACCATATGCAAGGCCTGGGCCTGTGCGTCGTACCAGCAATTGGCATTGTCCGGCTCCAGCGCCGCCGTATCGACCGACTGCGTCTGATAACGGCGCTCGACCACGAGCCAGTCTTTGGGAGGGTCATCGAGTTCCCGGCGAATGCTTGCGGCGTGAAACATGCCTTCTTCGCCGACATTGCCGTGATCTTTGCCATCCGGCCAGACCGGCAATTGCTTGCGCATCTGGCTTGGAAATACCGGAGCGTCTTTCAGGCTGGAAAACACATCGTCGTCGTAGGGCGTCTTGCCCCCCACGCGCACGAAACGGAATGTCCCCCATGGGTCGCGCACCAGCGGCCCCGTGCTCGCGCCATACCGTATCACGTCGGCCTGGAACTGCAAGGTGTTCTTGGCCAGACGGAAATGGGCGAAATCATGGTAGATAAGGATGGCCACCGCCTGCCCCAGATACGCCGGTGTCTTGCCCTCGGGCAACAGCATGTCTTCGCCGTAGAAATCGGTAAATGCCACACCATCGCGCTGCAAATCGGCCGCGGTCACAATGCGGTCTGGCTTCAGGTCGCCGCCCAGGCGAGCCAGGTCGAAACCCCGATACACGGCATCGGCCCGGGTGGCGCGCAGCACCAATGCGTGGCTTTGCTGTGCCGGCCAATGGGGCAAATCGCGGGCACGGATATCGCGGGCAAAAACCTTCGCGCCGGTCACCTTGGCCATGCCATCGACGCGAAACCGTGCCCGGCCGGCGACGGGATCCCAGTCGATCGGCGTGAGGATTTTTTCATCGAACAAGGCCGCGTAGGCGGCCGAGCCGAACGGCGCGATATAAGCCGTAATACCGGCTATCACGGTAGTCTTCAAGAAGCGGCGGCGGGATGGATTGAGATTGGCCATAAGTGCGTTCCGTGACAGGTAAAAAGTTCTGATTAATCGACAAAGCGTACTCAGTGATCCATGAGCGGCTGATCGATGGCCGGCTATCCGGAGAATCCGCCCGAATCCAGAAAGGCTTGTTCCGCCGGTGTCGAAGCCCGCCCCAACTGGAAATTCCTGTGCGGAAACCGCCCGAACCGCCGCACGATTTCGCAATGCTCTTGCGCATGCCTGAGATTATCGGGGCTGTGCCGCTCGTACAAATCAAGCGCGTAGTGCTGATCTTCGATATTTTCCGAATGTACGAATGGCAGGCACACGAAGAGCTTGAGCGTGTCTTCAATCGCCGCAATCGCATTCGAATCAATGGCTGTTCGGGCATAGGCTCGCGCCAGCGAATCGGTGGCATACATATGCGCCGAGCCGCGAAACGCATTGCGCGGGAACTGATCCAGCAAAAGAATCAGGGCCAGGTTGCCATAAGGATCGTCCAGCCAGCGATCACACTCGCGCCGCGCGGCGGCAAAGTGCAGATCGCAAAACGAGGTGCGGAAGGCCTGATCGAAATCGTCGTTTTTGGCAAACCAGGAGGCAGGTCCCGCATTGCGCCAAAACGATACAACGGCGTTGGCCTCGGCATGGGCGCTGGCGTGCGCCCCATTCGTTCTTGCTGACGGAGTCGCTGAGTTGCTTGCATTCATTTCCGGCTCTTTGTTCAAGCACCTGGTCTATCCAGTGGCATGGGCCTTCAATATACAAGTTTTGCCACGACAACGATACAGGCACCGCGCCCAGCCCCGGTTTAGAAACGCACCCTCAGGTACAGCGAACCGGCGTTATCGGTATTTCCCGCACCAAACTGGCCGCTATAGGACATGCCCACGGCCGCCTTCTTGCCGATTGCCATTTCAGCCCCCAGATCCACCACGGCCGCATTTCTGGCTATCGGGGCGCCGGACACCGTAAAGGCAGTGCCATTGCCCTGCAGGAAAGCCAGACGCCGTTCGGGGTTCACATCACCTCCCGCATGACGCCAGCCCAGGCCCGCCGTCAGCCTGACCGTCTGGCGACCCACATTCACCATGGTCTTGCCCCGCACGCCCAGCGTCATCGTCGTGACGCTGTCGGTGCGGCTGTCGCCATGCAATGCGGCCGCCCCGCCCGTCTCGTCAAACCCCTGCGAGCGTTGATTGATCCACGCCAGCCCCACGTAGGGTTCGATCGTGCCGGCCTGCCCCACAGGCAGCGCATAGCCCAGTTCTGTAAAGAGCTGGGTGGCATTCGCATGGTACTTCGCCTCCAGCGCCTGGTTGCCTCCCATGCTCACGGTGCGGCGGCTATCGATGACATGGCGTGTATAGCCCGCTCCGACCAGGAAGTTGATGCGCCCTTTGCCCGTTGCCCAACTCTTGCCTCCATACACTGAAGCCGTATAGCTCTTGAGCCTGGATCTCGCGCTGCGATCGTCGACGTCGACCTGGCCGTCGGTGAAGCCCAGGGCTCCCCCTACGCGCCAGCCGGCACCGACATCGGCATCGCCCCCCAGATACAAGCCGCCCGTGGCCAGCCTGCTTTTGGCAGTGTTGTTATCCCGGCCTTTGAAAGTTTGCCAGCTACCTACCACCTGGGCCCATAAAGGATAGGCTGCGGATTGAGGCATGGCGCTGGCGGGTACCGCCCCGGAGGCTTGCGCCAGGGGCGCGCCCGCCATCAGGCCCACGCCCAGGTTGCCACGCATACGATTCGAAAGAGTGCTCACCATCAGGTCGCCCGAACTGAGCAAAGCCGACTGTGTGCTGGCGTGCAGTTCGCCCGAAAGCTGGTTCAGCGCCCCCTTGGTGTCTGTCGAGACCAGTGCCGCGTCGGCCGCCGCGTTGCTTCCCGCGACCGAAATCACCCCGCCAAGCGTGGCATTCTGATTCATGCTCAGGCTCGAAGTCTTGGCGGCCACCTTGGCCGGATCGATCGACAGGCTCACCCCCACGTCCTGGGCGCCATACAGCACCGGATCGAGTTTGACCAGGGTATCGGCAAAGCTCGCGTCCAGCCCGGTGCTCTTGAACGTGTTCAGCACCGCACCGCCCGGGGTCTGGATGATTGTGTATTTCTGCCGCAAGCGATAGCCGCCAGTGCCGTTTTCCTGCGCCACCGTCAGGTCGATTCCCGACAGGTCCAGATTGCCCGAACGGATGATGATCAAGTCGGACTGGCCCGCCGCATTGACTTCGGCTTTATAAGCGCCGACAAAGCCCGCGCTGGTCGCATAGCTTTGCGTACCGACCGAATTGCCGGGACTGACCGTGCCGCCGCTGCCGCCCAAGGAACCCGAGACGATCAGGTTGCCGCCCAGGGTCGAGCCGCTGTTGACCGTGGCCGCTCCGAGGATCCGGATCGGCGTGGCAATCGTACCGCCCTTCAGGCTCGAACTGCGTCCCAGCACCACGTCGCCGCCAATGGTGGTGGCCTCGCCCTTACTGAACACGAAACTCGTGCTTTGGCCCGAAACGCTCTGGCCAATGCTGGTGGGTCCGGCAAAACTGAAGCTCGAGCCCACATCTCCGGTCACGCCCTGGCCAATGGTGGCCGGCCCATTAAAGGCCAGCGTCGAGCCAGTGCCCACCACGCTGCCGCCTATCGTGGCCGCGCCGCGGAATGTGCCCTGGGTGCCGGCGCCCGTAGCCACATTCCCGCCTATCTGCGCACCGTTATTGAAGGTTATCGTTGAGTTGCTGCCGCCGACCACGTTGCCGGCAATCGGCGCGCCGCCATTGTCGACCATCGAGGCGCCATCGGCCACAGTCGATGTGTTCAAGCCCTGGACAATGCCTGTCCAGCTCGCACCCGGCGCTATGGTGAGATTGGTCTTGCCGCCTTGGCTGCGCGTATCGCTGCCGCCCTTGACCAGGCCATCCAGATCAATAATATCGCCCGCCGAGATCGACCCCGCCCCCAGGCTGAGGTTGACGGTACCGTCCATGCCCGCCAAGTTGCGGTTGACCTGCAACAACACGCCATTGTTCTTGGTCAACACCGTTCCCGATCCAATCGCAATATTCTGGGTTTGCCCGGTCGAGCCGAAACTGGACATGATGGAAGCGCCAGCCGATTCAACCCTGGTGCCCGTCAGCGCAATATCGCTGTCGTTGCTCAGTTGCACCGCGGCCGAACCCGCCCCAGTGGTGGTGATGGAGCCGCCGCTCACCATGATCTGGGCACCATTCGCCCCGGACACGCCCGGCGCCCGCGCCACTGGTTGCAACCGTAGTGTTGACGGCATTAATCACCGTGGGGCCGCTGCTCGTTCCCTGTGCCGCCAGCAAACCCTGGGCATTCGCCCCGCTCGTCGTCACGCTGGTGTTGACAAGAGAGACCTGACTGCCGTATTGGGCCAACACACCCGCGCTGCCGTCCGTACCCACGGGGCCGCCCATCGTGACTATGGAACCGCCGTTCAGATTGACGATTCCAGCAGACCCCTCGGCTCCGGCCACCACCCCTGCCGCACCCAGGCCGCTGGTCGCAATCCGCGTACCGTTGACGGTGACAGCGCCAAGGCCCAGAACCCCTCCGCCATATGCACGCACACCGGCAGCCGTTGCTCCCGAGGTGGCAATACTGCCATTCGTCAATACCACCGTGGCCCCGTTGAATACCTCAACGCCGAAACTATTAGTGCCCACAGTCGTGATATCGGTGGCCGTCGCATTGACGCTGGCGCCTTTGTTTGCGGATTGAATCCCAACGGCATAATTCAAGTCATGTGTGTTGATCGTGACATGATCGAGGTCAATGGCCGTTACCGAGTCTCCCAGCGTCACGGTTCTGTAGGCATTGACGGCATGACCGAACGAGCTATAAGTATCAATGGCCAGGTTGCTGGCATTGATGGACCCACCGTCCTTGGCCTCCATGCCCACAGTGCGTTTGCTGCCCGAAGCCGTAATTGACCCGCCGCTGATATCGACATGCCCGCCCGCATCGGCCCCGACCCCCGCCGTGTACGCATGCGCATAATTCGTGCCGGGATTGCTTGAAAAGGCCCTCAGGACTATGTCCGAATTGGTGAGCGATGCTGTGGCGCCCACGCCGCTGGCCGTTACCCCTCGTCCATTGGTGCCGGTCGGAGTGCTGACGTCGTTCAGTATGTATGCGCCGGTCAGCGTCAGGCCGCCGCCGGCATTGACCTTCGTAAGTTCGTACAAGGACCCGGCAATTCGGGAATTATTGCCCGTCGCGATTCCCAAATTGTTCACCACCACGCTGGTATATGTCAAAGCAGGGTCCAGTGTGCATCCCGGACCCCCGCACAGCAGCGTATCGGCGCAAGCCGTTCCAGCCATTCCCAAAAGCGCGGCCGTCAGCGCCGTTAACCTGAAAACATCGCGGCTCGAAGCGGCCCGCTTTGCGCCCGCCCTCATTGCATTGCTCATTTTGTCCCCTCGCCCAGCTTGCCTGGCGGCTCTAAACAGCGCTCCCCGATCCCGGCCACCGCACCTCTCATGCGACAGCCCAAGTTACGCATTGAAGTAAAAAATTAGCTATTCGATCTATTTACAAATAGATTTTTTTATATATCGAATAAGAAATAATCAAAATTTCGCCATTGCTTGCCTGAGTTTTTTAATAATGTTACTTAACGAAACAAGCCAAGCAATTCTTAAATTTGGTTGCAAACATAACTTAATGTAAGTTTTATGTCTACGCAATTAACACTTTCTAGGGAAAACACCAGGAAGAAATAAGGCAAATAACGCCCTTACTTCAGCGCATTGACTCAAATTGAAAATTGCGAGCCGAGCCGCTTGATGCGGCGAAATGGCTCTCGGGATGGAGATACAAAATCGAACTTTAATTATTGTTTTGCTCGATCAATATTGTTTGGCTCGGTCAAAAAAGAATTTGATACGCGGCCACGACTTTGCGGCTGAAAACCCATGATGGGCGCCGCGGACAAAACACGGGGCCGAACGTCCTGTAAACCCTATGCCTGGGCATGGGACCGGCAACAGGACTTCGGCGTAGAAGATGCTCGACAGGTGTGTCAGCGGCCAGCCTGCTTGGCGCTGATGCCGCCTGCCATACCCATGTTCGGTTTGGGAAAATCGATCAGCCTTACCCGTATGTTCTGCTCTGAAATGCCGGTGGCTTCATGCGCGGTTTTACTCAGCGCGGCAATCAGCGCGGACTTGAGCTCTTCATTGCGGCCTTCAATAAACTCCACTTGATACATTACGGTAGGCGCGCCGTACTGGCCGGCATCCAGATAGTGATCGCGCGACAACTCGTGCAGCATGATCCGCACACTGGTAATCGGCGCGCCTATGCTGCTGACCACGGCATCGCTCGAACGCTCGAGCAGTTGTTTTTTCTGATCGGAAGACAAACCCTGTGTAGCGGTAATCGTAATGTATGGCATGCAAACTCTCTCAAACGGAAGGAGGATAAAAGAGGATATGCCTGAGCGACAGGCATGCGTCGCCGCCAGCCCCGATTATCCGGCACCTGGCGCCGACCCCGGGATCAATCGTAACTCTTTTTGATTCGCGGCAGGGCCGCGGCAAACACGGCCGGGAATGTGCCCTTCTCCGTTCCGGGCGGCGCCGGGCGCGCATCCCGATCCCGCATCGTCAAATCCCCCTTATACTTGTGCACTGTCATCCCGACGCGCTCCCATCCCTATACCGGTCGACGCGCCACGAGCCGCCATACTCCAAGGAACCGCAATGCCGTCCTCTCTTGTTCAAGCTTTTTTTGATGAACATACTTCGACATTCACCTATGTAGTCCATGACGCCGATTCCTCCGCATGCGCGATTATCGATTCGGTGCTGGATTACGACGCGGCATCGGGCCACACGTCCACCGCCTCGGCCGACAAAATCATTGCCTGGGTGCGAGCACAAGGCCTGTCGGTCCAGTGGATTCTGGAAACCCATGCCCATGCCGACCATCTATCGGCCGCCGCCTACTTGAAAGAGCAGCTTGGCGGACAAATCGCCATCGGCGCGCAGATCCGGCGCGTGCAGCAGGTCTTCAAAAGTATTTTCAACCTGGAAAAAGAATTCCTGCCCAATGGCTCGCAATTCGATCGCCTGCTCAACGACGGCGAACACTTCCAGATCGGCAATCTGCGGGCCACCGCCCTGCATGTGCCTGGCCACACCCCCGCCGACATGGCCTATCGTATTGAAGATATAGGTGTATTCGTGGGCGATACCTTGTTTTTGCCGGATGTGGGCACCGCGCGCTGCGACTTTCCCGGCGGCGACGCACCGCGATTGTACGAGTCCATCCAGGAAATACTCGGCCTGGATGAAAATACGGTACTTTATATGTGCCACGACTATCCACCCCCCGGGCGTGCACCGCAGTGTTTCACAACCGTGGGAGCCCAGCGCAACGCCAACATTCACGTCCACGACGGCATCAGCGCGAATGAATTTGTCGCCATGCGTACCCGGCGCGACCAGACACTGGGTATGCCGACGCTGATTTTGCCGGCAATACAAGTCAATATCCGCGCGGGATACTTTCCCGAACCCGAGGCCAACGGGGTGCGCTATCTGAAAATTCCAGTCAATGGTTTGTGAACGCGGGCGACAAGGCCGGGGAACCTCTGCCAAAAACCCAGGTCATTAAGAACGACCGGCCAGCAGCCAGCCAAACCCCGGAGTGCCAGGCACTCTCCCGTTACGGAGCATGAATGAACTGGAATCACGAGCTACTTGAAAGTGGGCTTTGGATATTAAAAGCCTACGCCATCACTGTCGTACTTGCCGGACTGGCAATCTGGGCTCTGGTTCGATTCACGATATGGGGGCGGCAGTTCTGGACTCTGGCAAAAGGCTATTTTTCTCCGAAACGCAGTTGGCAACCTCTGATCGCGCTGGCCTTCATCCTGTTTTTAACGCTGTGCGGCGTGCGCCTGGATGTGCTGTTTTCGTCCTGGTACAACAATATGTATACCGCGCTGCAGAAGCTCGATGAAACCGAATTCTGGTTTGCCATGTGGCTGTTCGCGGTTCTGGCAACGACGCATGTCATCCGTTCGCTCATCGATTTTTATGTAGAACAGGCCTTCACCATTCATTGGCGCGTCTGGCTGAACGAACAGATGCTCAGCCGCTGGCTCGATCATCAGGCCTACTACCGAACCCAGTACCTCGACAAACCCACAGACAACCCCGACCAGCGCATACAACAGGACGTAAACAGCTTCGTCTCAACATCGCTGACCTTATCGATGGGCGTGGTAAACGCGCTGGTGTCGACCTTTGCCTTCACCCTGATCTTGTGGAATTTATCCGGCCCCCTGTCTGTCATGGGGCTGGACATTCCACGCGGCATGGTCTTTCTGGTGTTCCTGTACGTATTGGTGGCCACTGTATTCGCCATACGCATCGGCCGTCCGCTCATAAGCCTGAATTTTTTGAACGAACGCTTTAATGCCGATTATCGATACGCACTGGTGCGCTTGCGCGAATACGCGGAAAGCGTGGCCTTTTATGCCGGCGAAAAAGTGGAAGGCGCCCTGCTGCGCAATCGTTTTGCGCAAGTCATCGCCAACTCGTGGGCAATTGTGTACCGATCCCTGAAGTTCCTGGGGTTCAATTTTTCCATCACGCAGGCGGCGGTGGTTTTCCCTTTCATTATCCAGGCGCAACGTTTTTTCACGAAAAAAATCAGCCTGGGCGATTTGATCCAGACCGCCCAGGCTTTTGGGCGCCTGCAGGACAATCTGTCGTTTTTCCGAAATGCCTACGATAGCTTTGCCGCATACCGGGCCACTCTCGACCGCCTGACCGGCTTCACCACCGCCATCAGGCATTCATACGAGCTACCCACGCCGCAAGTGCAAGCCCAAGGCAAACGGGTCGCGCTCGACCATCTGACCGTGCTCACGCCAAGCCGGCAGCTCCTGATCAACCGCCTGTCGCTCGAGGTTCAACCAGGCGCGCCGCTGCTGATCCGCGGCGCCTCCGGATCGGGCAAAACCACGTTATTGCGCTCGATTGCCGGTCTTTGGCCCTATTGCGAAGGGGGCATTATCCGGCCCGAGAGCGGCGCACTGTTCCTGTCGCAAAAGCCGTATCTGCCGCTCGGAAGCCTGCGCGAGGCCTTGTACTACCCAAGCCAGTTGCCGGGCGCGGCCGGTACATCCATTATCGCCAGTCCCCAACGCCAACAGGAAGCCGCTATGACAAGTTCGCGCGGCGGCTCGGCAAACCTCGATACCCTTCTTGTCTCCAGCGACTCGCTGCTTGAAACCCAGCCATCGAACCTCTCCGACGGCCAGGCCCAGGAGGTGCTCAAGCAGGTGCAACTGGGCCACCTTATCGACAAACTCGACGAAGTCGCGGACTGGGGCCGCATCCTGTCGCTGGGCGAACAACAACGCCTGGCATTCGGCCGCATGCTCCTGGCCCGGCCCGACGCCGCTTTCCTGGATGAGGCCAGTTCAGCCCTGGACGAAGGGCTGGAAGAATCCATGTACCGACTGACGCGCGAGCATCTGCCTGACATGATATTGCTGAGCGTAGGCCATCGCAGCACATTGGTGGCGCACCATTCCCGGCAACTTATCATCAAGGGGGGCGGAGCCTGGGAATTGAGCTGAATCACGCCCTGCTGCGGCATCCAATCCGGTGCCTGGCGCTGGCCGAGGGTCCAGCCCTACGGGCCACGCCGACTTTAATCCACTGCCCTTGATACTTGGTCAATCATGAACTATTCGATCGTCAAACATTTGCACGTAAGCGCTGCCGCCATAAGCATTATCCTGTTCGCGCTGCGGGCCTATTGGTCTGTCACCGGTTCGGGCAAGCTGCAACTGCGCGCAATCAAGATTCTTCCGCATGTAGTAGATACGGTGTTGCTCGTTTGCGGCATTATTCTTACTTTCATGCTGGGCGGCCTGCAGCCGTGGATCGTGGCCAAATTGCTGGCCCTGGTCCTTTACATAGGGATAGGCACGATCGCGATCAAGCGCGGCAAAACCTCCGGGACACGAGCCTTGGCAGCCCTGGTCGCCATTGCCGTTTTCTTTTATATCGTGGGCGTGGCCATACGGCACAATCCTATGTCGTGGCTGGGTTAGGCGCATTTTTGGTTCGGATGTTTACTGCGCTGAACGTGGTTCCGTGACTGTCGTTTTGAACCGTTCAGGTTTGGGCTTATTACTTTGTACTTTGGACGGTAGTTCTATTAAGACGCCGCAGGGTGGGCGGTGCTGTACAGTCCGGCACGTCCAGCGGTCGGCTAGCTGCGCTAGCCGACTACCCGGGTCTGCCTCGTCCAGGCGGGCGTCGGGCGAACTCGCCCGGCCTCGCGAGGCCGGGCTCAGACAGCGCCCGCCGAAAGCCCCCGCCTTCCCTTCGTCAGCACCCGGCGCTGGACTACCGCCGGACTGCACAGCACCGCCCACCCTGCGGCTTGCGTTGAGGCAATGCAGCGAGAGAAGCGTTGGAGTCATGCGCCGAAAGAAACGTTGAGATCATGCATCGAGGTATACGTTGAGGCCGGCAAGTTCATTCCAGGCATGCCATCACGCGAGCCGTCTATCGGGGCTTGGGGTCAGGGCCGGCGTAAGGCGTGCGCCGGATGCTACCGTAGGGAAGGCGGGGGAAGTCGTCGGGCCCTGTTTGAACGCAGCCGCGCCAGCGGCGGAGTGAGTTGGCCCGACGCCCGCCTGGACGAGGTAGATCCGGATCCAGCACGCCGTGCCGGGCCTGACCCCAAGCCCCGATAGACGGCGTCTTTAAATACCAAACCGCAAATACCAAAGCAACCAAACCGTCAAATGCCGTAAACAACTCAAACCAAAAACTACGCTAGTGCGCATCGTATCGCCAATCACCACTGCCCGTAAAACACGCCAGCCTTCTTGTAGGCATCGGTCCCCTTTTCGACCGACTCGTCCGTTACCGTGGTACGACGCTTAAGATGCGTAAACCAGTCGAACAGCCTGGCCTTCAGTTCCCCGCGAACAGCCGCATGACCGGCATCCCGGCCCAGGTCCTGGAATTGTTCCGGATCGGACTGCAAATCGTAGAGCTGCTCGGGCTCGCCCATCCAGTACACATATAGCCAGCGATCGGTGCGCACCGACCAGGCGCGAGCTGTCTGGGGCGTCTTGTGCACCAGCAGGCGCGCCAGCCGATAACTGTAGTCGAGTTCGGAAAATACGCAATCGCGCCAGGCTTCGGGTTCACCGTGCAAGATCGGCAAAAGGCTGCGCCCTTCCAGGCGATGTGCCGCCAAAGGAATACTCAAGGCCTCGAGCAGCGTCGGCAAGACATCGACCGACTCCACCATGCGCGATTCGACCCGGCCGCGCGACACATCGGCGGCAGGCGACGGATCCATCACGATAAAGGGAACGCGCTGCACAGTATCGTAGAACAACTCTTTTTCGCCGAGCCAATGGTCTCCGAGGAAATCGCCGTGATCCGCCGTGAACACGATGAGGGTATTTTGCATCAACCCAGTGCGCTCCATGTACTCGAACAACCGCCCCAAATGATCGTCAAGCTGAGTAATCAAGCCCTGATAAGCCGGACGCACCACCCGTATGCAATCATCCTGCGCAAAACTCAGACTTTCTTCCTGCTGGCGATATGCCGCCACGACCGGATGCGCATTCTGTTTTTCGGACTCGTTGCGAATCACAGGCAAACACTGGTCCGCACTGTACATGGCGTGATAAGGGGCCGGAGCAATGTACGGCCAATGCGGCTTGACGTAGCTGAGGTGCAACACCCAAGGCTGGCCGCCCATTTTCCGCATGAAACCCAAAGCCTGATCGGTCATGTAAGCCGTTTCGGAATGCTTTTCTTCCACCAGCGACGGAAAGCGGGAATTGCGCATATGCCAGCCACTCACCACTTTGCCGGTGTGATCGCGCGCTGAAATCACGAAATCGGTCCAGGGATCGTCCGACACATACCCCTGGCGGCGCAGGTATGCCGGATAGCCGCTTTCCTCGCCAGGTTCGTGGTGGCCATCGTAGCGATCGATTTCCTCGAATCCGCCACTGGCCAGCAAGCGTCCCAATTCGGATCCGCCATCGATAGCCAGGCGTTCCAGGCCGGCGTGGTCGGGCATGACATGGGTTTTTCCCGCCAGCACCAGTTTGCGCTGATGATTACGCAAATACTCGCCCATGGTGACTTCGCCCACCGGCAAAGGCACCCGGTTCCAGGTAGCCCCATGGGTAGACGGATAGCGCCCCGTGTAATAGCTCATGCGCGAAGGGCCGCATACGCCCGAATTCACGAACGCGCGTTCGAAACGCACGCCTTTTTTCGCGAGGCCGTCGATATTGGGCGTCCGCATGTATGGATGTCCGTAGCACCCCAAATGATCGGCGCGCAATTGATCGGACATAATGAACAAGACATTCTGAATCTGGGCCATCGACTTTGCGCGAGAACCTTTGGGCTGAACAACAACGGCACACAATGTCCGGCGCCCCGCCCTCGCCTACCTCCGTTAATGATTATCGCAAACCGCGAACGGCCCGAGCCGCCTGCGGCCTCAGCGCCTGGACCGCCTATTTTTCCACCACATAGCCTGAACTCTCGACAACCGGCGCCCATTGTTTGCGGAACGCATCGACCATTTTCCTCGTTTCAGCGGCGCCGGCCACAACAGGGACCAGGTCGTTCTGTTCCAGGATTTTCTGCACGCTGGGCGTGGAAAGAGTGTCCATGATAGCCCGGCTCAGGATCTTGACCTTGGCATCGGGCATGGTGGCGGGGGCAAAGAACGCATTCCAGCCAAAAGCCTCGAGCCCGACACCCGCCTGTGTAAAAGTAGGCACATCCGGCGTCCTGATTTCACGCTTGGCGCCCGAAGTGGCCAGGATACGGATTTTCCCGCCCACATGCTGCGGAGTCTGCACGTCCAGCGTATCGATGGCCACCGGAATCGAATTGCCGATAAGATCGGTCATGACGGGCGCCGATCCGCGATAGCCTATCACTTGCCCTTTGATACCGATTTTCCCGGCAAGCATCAATGCAAAAAAGTGAGGCAGGCTGCCCGTAGCCGGCACGCCCACATTGAACTCTTTGGGATGCGCCTTGGCCCACTCGATGAGCTGAGACAAATTCTTGATGGGATTTGTGGCCGCCACAGCCACGCCGAAGCCATATTTGGTCACTATCGACACCGGCTTGAAATCCTTGACGGGGTCATAGTTCAACTGCTTGTACACCAATGGCGCCACCACCATTACCGCCGGATTGCCCAACAGCAATACATTCTTGCCCGCCGGCGTCGCCTTGACATACGCGGCAGCGATGCGGCCGCCCGCGCCGGTCTTGTTTTCCACAATCACGGAAACTCCGAGCTTGTGCTGCAGTTCTTGCGAAACAATGCGGGCGGTGCGATCCGAAGTTCCCCCCGGCGCATAACCGACCACCAGCGTCAAGGGCCCATCGAGCTTTGCCGATTCGGCATGGGCGGCCGTCATGGCCAGGCTCGAACACGCCGCGATCGCAGCAACAATCGCCTTTATTTTTAATAGATTGCCGTGCATGATGGTCTCCTGATTTTCATATGACTATGATTTGCAGCTTAACAAGCACGCCGGTAATTGATCTAATCAAGTATCTGGCAACAAGGGAAAACACTTATGGTCGAGGCAGCATCCCGGCCCTCACCCGGCCGCAGCACTCGGGCAGGCGCAAGCCCCGCGCCTGTTGTGCCCGAGCCAACCATCCAGGACATGACGGTGTTTCGCATTTATCGAGCGTGGTCCGGGGCCAATCCGATCTTCACGCGCCTGTGCGAAGGCCGGTTCAATATCACGCGACGGGAATGGCGCATCCTGGCCACCGCGGCCGTCAACGGCCGGCTCGGCTCGGCGGCGCTGGCCAAAGCGGCCAATCTCGATCTGGTACGCACCTCGCGAACCATCAGCACACTGTGCAACAAAGGCTGGCTGATCCGCCATCGCAATTCGCGCGACGCCCGCAATATTTTCATCGACGTCAGCGAGGCCGGCCACGCGCTCTACCGGCAGATCATGCCCACCATCGTCGAGCTGAACGCCCAGGTCACCCAGGATCTGGATGCAGACGAATTGCGTGTGCTCAGGAAAGCCCTGGACAAGATCACCCTGCGCGCACAGCGCATGCTGGAGGTGGAAATCATAAAAGAACGCCCGCACAGGGGGCAGCCGGGCAAGCGCAAAACCGGCTGAATCGAGCGCCGAAGCTGACCGCAAGGGGCACCCCCTTGCGGTCAGCCGCCATTCGCGTTCTTTAAGTGAACTACCACGACCCCATATAGTGCTGCACCAACAGGCTGCTGAGCGATACGGACAACCACACGCCCAGGCCCAGCAGGAAGGGGCGCATGCCGGCGGTGGCCATGCGGCGTAAATCCGAGGACAGGCCGATAGCGGTAAGCGCCACGATAATCAGAAACTCGGCCATGAAATGAATGACCCCATTCCAGGCATCGGGAATGATCCCTGCCGAACGTACCCCCGACGCCACCAGGAACCACAGGATGAACCAGGGAAAAATGCGCGCCAGGCTGAAATCGGTGCCGCCCTGCTTTTTATGCCGCCAGGCTTCATAAAAAGCCAGGGCCAGGCAAATGGGAATGATCAAGGTTGCACGGGTGAGTTTGACAATGGTGGCATAGTCGCCGGCGGCGTGGCTGTAGCTATAGCCGGCAGCCACCACCGAAGAGGTATCGTTGATGGCTGTGCCGGCCCACATGCCAAAGCCCGCATCCGACATCTGCAGCCAATGCCCCAGCAAGGGGAAAGTCAGGACACCCACAATGTTGAAGATGAAAATCGTGGAAATTGCAAACGCCGTTTCATGATCGTCGGATTTTATGATGGGCGTAACGGCCGCAATGGCCGAGCCACCGCAAATCGCCGTCCCCACACCAATCAAAACTTTCAGCTTGGCGGGAATATCCAGCCACTTGCCCAGGAAATACGCCGAGGCGAAAGCCGCTGAAATCGTCACCAGGGTGACCGAGAGCGACTCCACGCCCGTTTTGGCTACCTGCTGGATGCTCAGGCCAAACCCCAAGGCGATAATCGACCACTGCAGCACCTGCTTGGAAGCAAACCCCAGGCCGGGCTTGAATATCGGCCCCACCCCCACGGAATTGCGGATTGCAATACCCAATACAATCCCAAATACAGGTCCGCCGATAATCGGAGCCCAGCGCCCCAGGTACAGGGCGGCCATGCCCACCACCATCGCCAGCACCAATCCATATAAAGGCGATGATTTCGGCGGCGCCAGACGGCTGCTGCGGCGGCCTCCGGCATGATGGATGGGCGCTGCCAGAGGCCGGTGGGATACTGCCTGAGAGGAGGAAGGCGTTGACGTCAACATTACAGACTCGCATATCTTAATAATCTGAAGTTATTTTAAATTCGCCAACAATATAAAAAAATTCATTAATACTTATTTATCGTATAAGATTTATTGATGATTGGAATCAGCATACGACAGCTTGAAGTCTTCGTCTCCATTGCCGCCACAGGTAGCGTCCGTACGGCGGCCGAGCGCCTGTTTGTCACGCAACCGGCCGTCAGCATGGCGCTGGCCGAACTCGAACGCCAGTTGAACGCCCCCCTGTTCGATCGGACACGCGGACGCCTGCATTTAAGCTCTCGCGGCAAGGAATTGCTTCCCATGGCCCAGGAAGTCGTTGAGCGCATGCACGAAATGCTGCGTCAGTCCAGCGGCAATCCCCTGGAATTGAAAGGAGAATTGCGCCTGGGCACCAGCAACACCATAGGCAATTACCTGGTAGGCGAGCTGCTGGGCCCCTACGTCGCCGCGCATCCTCGGGTTTCCCTGACTGTCAGCGTCGAAAACACCGATACGATAGTGGCCGGGCTGTTGGAACACAGGATAGACGTGGGGTGCGTGGAAGGCCCTGTCAACCACCCACAACTCGACGTCCAACCCTGGCGCGACGACGCACTGGTGGTCTGCGCCGCGGCCAATCATCCCTTGACCCAACATCGCCGGCTGCAACCCAGCCACTTCAAAGACGCCAAATGGATTCTGCGCGAGCCAGGCTCGGCAATGCGGGCATTGGCAGAACAGGCGATGAATTCACTTCCTCCTGGCCAGATCGTGCTGGAACTCGGGCAGGTTGAAGCCATCAAGCAGGCCGTCATCGCTGGGCTGGGCATCGCCTGCCTGCCCGCCACGGCGACTGGCGACGCCGTTGCCGTAGGGCGCCTGGCCATTCTGAATACTCCCTTCCTGGATCTGCATCGGCGCCTGTCGCTGGTACTGCACAAGGCACGCTATCGGGGAGCGCTTATCGAGGCCTTTATCGCCAGCCTGAACGCCGGCGCACGCTGATCGCAGGTCCCTCGCCCGGCGCTCTCGGTCGGCTACACTAAAAACCAACGCCTTACGCTTTGGACTGTCATGACAACTCAACTAGAACTGTTCTCCGCTGCAACCGCTTCCACCGACAATCCCCGCTCGCCTTCGCCGCGCGCGCGGAAAACCCGGGGTAAGAAAACGGGCCACGTCAAAGCCGCGCCTGCGCGCGGCCGCAAGACAAGCGCGTTGAACATGCCAATCAAAGCAGAGATCCCGCAGGCAATCGCCGCACGCGGCAAATGGAGCGAAAAAGATCGTGAACTCGGGCTGCCGCCCTATGAAACTATCGCCTTGGTCTTGCAAGGCGGCGGGGCTCTGGGAGCCTATCAGGCAGGCGTCTTTCAGGGTCTGTCCGAGGCAGGCATCGAGCCCGACCGCCTGTCGGGCATCTCGATCGGCGCGCTGAATACCGCCATCATCGCCGGCAACCCTCCCGAAAAACGCATTGCAAGACTGGTCGAATTCTGGGAAACCATTTGCCAGCCGAACCTGGGTTTGGCGCCCAATCCGTTTATAGAGCAGAGCTTTTTCAACCTGGGCGACGCCGTGCGCCAGACAATGAGCGCCCTGAGCGCCGCCAGCGCGGTCATGGACGGACAGAAAGGTTTTTTCAAGCCCCGTTTCCCGTCGCCGGCATTCACCGCTTCGAGCAACCCCGGCCAAGCCAGCTATTACGACACCAGCCCACTGAAGGAAACGCTCGAGCGGCTTTGCGATTTCGATCGGATCAATTCCGGCGAACTGCATGTATCGGTGGGTGCCGTCAATGTGCGTACCGGGAATTTCAATTATTTCGACAACACCAAGATCGCCTTGCGGCCCGAGCACTTCATGGCCTCGGGTGCCCTGCCCCCTGCCTTTCCAGCCATAGAAATCGATGGCGAGTATTACTGGGATGGCGGCCTGGTCTCGAATACGCCCTTGTCCGACGTGCTCAATACGCGCCCACGCAAGGATACACTGGTATTCCAGGTGGACTTGTGGAGCGCGCGCGGCCGGTTGCCTGCCAATATGAGCGAAGTATCCGATCGCATCAAGGAAATCCAATACTCAAGCCGCACGCGCCTGGTTACCGAACACCTGCGCTGGACCCAATATCTGAGGCACGTGCTGCTCAATGTGCTCGAAGACGTCCCGGCCGAGGCGCGGACCAGCGAGCACTACTGCAAACTGGCCCAGGAACTTTCGTCGAGCAAGCACTATAACGTCGTGCACCTCATCTATCGCGACAAGCCCTACGAACAGTACTACAAGGATTATCAATTCGACCTGGCCACCATGCGCGGACGCTGGGCCAGCGGGCTGCAGGACATACGCGACACCCTGGCCCAGCCGAATCGCCTGGCCATGCCCGACAATGACGCGGGATTCGTCACGCACGATGTACACCGCGAAGAAATCGAACAATCAATGCGGCACGATTGAGCCATGGCAAGCCAGCGACAAACAGGTCTGGCCAAAAAGCCCGGCGGATCTGTTGCTATTTTGTGGAATTATTAGCTGCACAAAAGAATAATGAGAAGTCAGTAGTTGCCTAGGCAATAAATTCGCGCTAGAATTCTTTCCATGGCACACGACAAGACTTCTCTCTCCCCAGCACCTTCAGCGGCAGGCAAGTCCGCGGCTCACGAAGCCGCGCGCGGCGCCGCACCGGCAAGCGCGCGGGCACACGCCCAGTCGACTTTTTACAGCCCCAACGAAGAATCGCTTTGCGAGACCAACAACGTCGGCCATCTTATCAAGAACGTATACGCCTCGATCAATCGCAACATCGATCTGGGCGTCGCCCCCCTGGGCCTGACCGCCATGCAGTGGAAGCCCCTGGTATTGATCTGCCACCGCGACATCCACACGCCCGCCGAGCTGTCGCGTGTCACTAATGTAGATACAGGCGCCATGACCCGCACTCTCGACCGCCTTGAGGCCAAGGGGTTCCTTACCCGGCACCGCTGTCTGGAAGATCGCCGCGTCGTCAATCTGGAACTTACCGAAAGCGGCACCAAGGTGGTTAAAGACATCTTGCCTGCCGTAGCCCATACCCTGAACGCCCATCTTGCCGGATTCTCGGAAAAGGAAACCGAAACGCTGCTAAAGTTCCTGCGACGCATGATAGACAATGGCGCCTGTATGGACTCCTCGCTCGATCAAGACGCTCATTAATTCCGCACTCTTACATTCATCGTAAATAGCTTGCCTGTACCTTTGCATAACCTCCAAGGTCCTGCTTAAATTATTGCCTAGTCAGATACGACCCGATCAATCAAATTCAGTTTAATGTCAGTATGAAACCCCTATTACCTCTTTTGCTGCTTGCCGCTCTGACTGGTTGTGCGGCCATCAATCCTGGAGAGCCCGGACTCAAGGAAATCCAGGGCGCGCAGCTTGGCCTGCAGACCGCGGCCATCGACTGGCCAACCGAACAATGGTGGCTGCGCTATAAAGATCCACAGCTTGACAGCCTGATCGACCAGGCCTTGCAAAACAATCCGTCGCTGGCCGCGGCCAAGGCTCGTTTAGGCATGGCCAACGCAGCTGTCAGCGGCGCCCGAGCCGTGCAACTGCCCCAGCTCAACGCCAATTATCAAATGACACGCGAGCGCTTTTCGGAAAACTACATCTATCCGCCGCCTTACGCGGGTTCCATGCAAACCGACAACACCCTGCAGCTCCAGCTGGGTTTCGACCTGGACTTGTGGGGCAAGAACCGCGCACGCTATGCCGCGGCCGTATCACGCGTTGAAGCCAGCAAGGCCGATGCGCAGCTGGCGCGCAATGCCCTGGTCAGCGCCGTAACGCAAAGCTATTTCAATCTGCAAAATGCACTGGCGCAACACCAGGTTATCGCGCAAATCGTCAGGCAGCTTGAAGACGTCGCCAAGATCACGCATCAACGCGTCGTTGCCGGGCTCGACACACAGGTTGAAGTCAACCAGGCCGATTCAGCCGTTTCAGCCGCCAAGGTTCAGTTAAGCCAGGTCGGCACCAATGCCGACCTGCTGCGCCATCAGTTGTCGGCGCTGGTTGGCGCCGGACCGGACCGAGGCATGAGCATTGAACGCGCCAAGCTGCCGGCCGTGGCCGCCGGTGTGCCTGCCATGCTACCCATGAACCTGCTGGGAAGACGCCCCGATATCGTCGCGGCAAAGCGCCTGGTGGAAGCCAGTTCGAGCGAAATCTCGGCCGCCAAGGCGGAATTCTTTCCCGATGTAAATCTTTCCGCCTTTGCCGGGTTCATGTCGCTGGGGCTGGACAACCTGTTGAAAAACGGCAGCAAGGTCTACGGCGCAGGGCCCGCTATTACCCTGCCGATTTTCCATGGCGGGGCGCTCAATGCGCAACTGAACGCGAAGCGGTCCGAACGCGACCTGGCCATTGCCAATTACAACCAGGCCGTGCTGACGGCAGTGCGGGAGGTGGCCGATGCCAGCACCGCGATTCGCGCCTTGCAACAGCAGATCGTCGATCAGCACGCCAGCTACACCGCCATTTCGTCGGCCTATGACATTGCGGTTCAGCGTTATCGCTCCGGACTGGGCAATTATGTGCAAGTGCTGCTGGCACAGAATGAGGTTCAGAAACAAGCCATTCTGGACACCGATCTGCAGGCGCGCGCCTATAACCTGGATGCCCAACTCGCTACAGCGCTGGGTGGCGGATACCGCTCCGCGCCGGCCGCTGGCACGTCGCCCGGCAATGTCCCCGCAATGCCCAAGGCCGGCGCACTCCACTGATACTGATACACGACTCACTGAAACACGAGACAGTTATGACTACCGAAACCAAATCGGCCTCCAAGCGCAAACCCCTGCTTCTTACCGCAGCACTGATTTTTATTGTCCTGGGCATCTGCTACGCCGTCTGGTGGTTCGTGGTGGCCTCGCACTACGAATCCACCGATGACGCCTATGTGCACGGCAACCTGGTGCAGGTCACTTCACAAATAGCGGGAACAGTCGTGGCGATCGATGCCGACGACACCCAGCACGTCAAAAAAGGCACGGCGCTGATCAAACTCGACCCCACCGATGCCGGAGTCGCCCTCAAGCAGGCTGAAGCGGCATTGGCCCAGGCCGTACGCCACACGCACACGCTTTTTGTGCAAAACGATGCGCTCAAGGCCGATATTGCCGTGCGGCAGGCCGACATCGAGCGTGCCCGGGTCGATCTGAACAAGGCGCAAAGCGATTTGAAGCGGCGCCAGACACTGGCCAAATCGGGCGGCATAAGCGGCGAAGAAATCCTTCATGCCGAAACCGCCGTCAAGGCGGCGCAGTCAGGGCTGGCACAGGTCCAGGCAGCACTGGCCGCATCCAAGGCCAAGCTTGAAACCAACCAGGCCCTGACGAACAACACAACGATTGCAGCCCACCCCGACGTGCAGCAAGCCGCCGATCAGTTGCGCAAAGCCTGGCTCGCCAGCGCCCGTACCGTTTTGCCCGCTCCGGTCGACGGCATGGTCGCACAGCGCTCCGTCCAGGTCGGACAGCGCGTCGGCCCAGGCACTCCCTTGATGACTCTTGTGCCGCTGCAGCAGGTCTGGGTCGAAGCCAACTTCAAGGAAGGCCAGGTCGCCCACATGAAGCCTGGCCAGGACGTGAAACTGACCGCCGATCTCTATGGCAGCGACGTCAGCTATAACGGCAAGATACAGGGCATTGCCGCCGGCACCGGCAGCGCTTTCGCCCTGCTTCCCGCGCAAAATGCCAGCGGCAACTGGATCAAGGTCGTGCAGCGCGTCCCCGTGCGCATCGCCCTCGACCCCAAGCAGCTGGCCGATCACCCCTTGCGCGTAGGCTTGTCGATGGTGGCTGAAGTCCATCTCGTCGACCCTGGCAAACAAGCCGTGGACAAAAACATCAACTCCAAACTTGAAACCAGTGTCTTCGAAGACAACAAGAATGGTGCTGATGCACTCATCGATAAAATCATCAAAGAAAATCTTGGATCATGAGCTCCGAAGAGCCTAAAGCCCCGAAACCGGCCGGCAAACCCAAGCCCGTCGTGCACCTGCCGCTCGAAGGCAAGGCACGCCTGTTCGGTACCATTGCCGTGTCCGCCGCCGTCTTCATGAATGTACTCGACTCGTCGATTGCAAACGTGTCCATTCCAACGATCGCCGGCGACCTCGGCGTGAGCGCCACGCAGGGCACCTGGGTCATCACCTCGTTTGCGGTGGCCAACGCCATTACCGTTCCGCTGACGGGCTGGCTGACTCAGCGCTTCGGCCAGGTGCGCCTGTTCGTCCTGTCGACCCTGCTGTTCGTGCTGGCTTCATGGCTCTGCGGATTGTCGTGGTCACTGGAATCGCTGGTGATTTTCCGTGTGATACAGGGGGCCGTTGCAGGCCCCATGATCCCTTTGTCGCAAGCGCTCATGCTGGGCAGCTATCCCAAAGAAAAGGCGGGCATGGCACTGGCCATGTGGTCGATCACGGTGCTGGTCGGGCCTGTTGCAGGGCCTTTGCTGGGAGGCATGATCTCCGACAATTACAATTGGTCGTGGATCTTCTACATCAACGTGCCCGTGGGATTGATCGCCGGATGGGCCTCCTGGCAGATCTATAAAACCCGCGACTCGGCGCGCATCAAGCTGCCCATCGATGGCACCGGCCTGGCACTGCTTGTCCTGTGGGTGGGTGCGCTGCAGTTGATGCTGGACAAAGGCAAGGAACTGGACTGGTTCGCCAGCTCGGCCATTACGACCATGGCGGTCGTCGCCATCGTGTCATTTGTGTTTTTCGTGATCTGGGAGCTGACTGCCAAGCATCCGGTGATAGATCTTACGCTGTTCAAAGGCCGCAATTTCACCTCCGGCACAGTGACCATCTCGGTGGCATACGGGGTATTTTTCGGCACAGTGGTACTGCTTCCCCTGTGGCTCCAGAGCACCCTGGGCTATTCCGCCACCGATGCCGGGATCGCCTCGGCTCCCGTCGGCATCCTGGCGATCATTTTCTCGCCCATTGTCGGCAAACTGCTGGGCAAGCACGATCCGCGCTACATCGTCACCGTGTCGTTCCTGATCTTCGCCCTGGTCAGCTACATGCGGGCCGACTTCAATACCGAAGTTGATCTGGGCACGGTCATGATACCCACCTTCATCCAGGGTGCGGCCATGGCGATGTTCTTCATTCCCCTGACAACAATCACCCTGTCGGGGCTGGAGCCGCATCGCATTCCCGCCGCAGCCGGCCTGTCCAATTTCGTGCGCCTGGTCTTCGGAGCATTCGGCACCTCGATTACCACCACACTCTGGGAAAATCGCGCTGCCCTGCATCACGCCCAACTGACCGAAATTGCCAGGCCGGGCAAGCCGGCCTTCGATATGGCCATGGCAGGCCTGCACGACAAAGGATTGAATCAGGCGCAGTCGGCATCGCTGATCAACAATCTCATCAACCAGCAGGCGTTTACCATTTCCGCCACCGATATTTTCTACGCCTCGGCAATTATCTTTTTGGCGCTGATCATCCTGGTCTGGTTTGCGCGCCCCAGAAAGATGAACTCCGGCGCGGGAGATGTTGCGGCCGCCGCGCATTGATGATCGAAGGCCGCGTCAGTTTGCAAGCACCTAAAATTCTATGCTATAGTTTCGCTTCTTTAATTCCCCGATAGCTCAGTCGGTAGAGCGACGGACTGTTAATCCGCAGGTCCCTGGTTCGAGCCCAGGTCGGGGAGCCAACAAAATCAAGCCTTTCGAGAAATCGAAAGGCTTTTTTGTTTGGCGCGCATGCATACTTTCCAATGGGCATCCACAAGGGCTGCCCCGGACGCCGCCCGGCGGAGCTAAGGCAGGCCTAAGCCTCTTGCGCCAAACTCTGGATTAATATTCCAATACATAAGTGGCGCCACAGGGAGGGTGAATGCGGATACTGCTGGTTGAAGACGATCCGATGATAGGGCAAGCCATACAAGACGCTCTGAAAGACGCTTCCTATGCCACCGACTGGGTGAAGAACGGGCAAACTGCCCTCGATACGCTTGCCTGCCAGCACTACGACCTCGTGCTGCTTGACCTCGGCTTGCCCGGCAAAGACGGCCTGGACGTATTGACTTCCATTCGCGCCAAAGACAATCCTGTGCCCCTGCTCATTGTTACAGCGCGCGACGATCTGGGCGACCGGATTCGTGGGCTGGACAGCGGCGCGGACGACTACATACTGAAACCTTTCGAGATGGCCGAGCTGCTTGCGCGCATGCGGGCCGTACTGCGCCGCAAGGGAGGCACGGCAGGCCCTGTCCTGAGCAATGGAATCGTGTCGCTCGATCCGGCCACACGTGAGGCTCATACGCATGGCCGGATCGAGGCAACACAGCTCTCCAGCAGGGAATTCGCCTTGCTGCAAGCCCTGATGGTGCGGCCTGGGGCTATTCTTTCCCGCAGCAACCTGGAAGAGCGAATATACGGTTGGGGAGACGAGGTGGAAAGCAATGCGGTCGAATTCCTGATCCACACACTGCGCAAAAAGCTGGGAAGCGAAGTCATCAAGAATGTCAGGGGGGTGGGATGGATGGTTTCAAAGGGCGACTGAAGCGCTCGATCCAGCTTCGACTCTCCTTCTGGCTGCTGCTGGCGATTCTGGCGGTAGCCTTGATCGCCGGCGTGTTTTCTTTTGCGGCGGCATTCAATGAAGCCCAGGAACTCCAGGACGACACACTGCGCCAGATTGCGGCGCTGTTCGATCGCCGGCATTTGCCCGACGCCCACTTGGGAGACAGGGGCAGACTTCCCGGCAGCAACGAAGAGTCGCGAGTCATCGTGCAGTATCTGTCGGGAAACGCCGCAAACGGGAACAGCGCCGATGCGAACCCTTCTCCGGCATTGCCCGCCTCCCTGATCGATGGCCTCCAGACCGTCAAGATAAAAGGCGAGCCGCACCGGGTCCTGGTCAAAACCCTGGCTACCGGGGAGCGTATCGCCGTGGCCCAGGAAACCGGCATCCGCGACGAAATCGCCCGGGACAGTGCATTGCGCACACTGATGCCCCTTCTGATTCTGATGCCCCTCCTGCTCTTGGTGGTTGCCGCCCTCGTACGCTCGATGTTCCGGCCTATCGCGGCATTATCCGTCGAAATAGAACAACGCAGCGAGCAGGAGCTGCACCCCCTCGCGCCAGACAAGCTGCCTACGGAAATTCGGCCTTTCGTCGTTGCCATCAATCAATTGCTGCATCGTGTTTCGCAGTCCATGGAGGCCCAGCGCCGCTTCGTGGCCGACGCGGCCCACGAGCTGCGCTCGCCGCTGACCGCACTGTCTCTACAGGCGGAGCGGCTCGCCGACGCCGAGATGCCGGACGCCGCCCGGGAGCGAGTCGCTACCCTGCGCCGGGGCATTGAACGAGGAAGGAACCTGCTCGATCAATTGCTGACCCTGGCCCGAGTGCAATCCGAGCCGGTAAAGCCTGTCGCGGCGGTTCCTGTGGAACGCATTTACCGGCGCGTACTGGAAGACTTGATGCCTCTGGCGACAGCCAAGAACATCGATATCGGCGTTGAAGGTGCAGCCGAGGCGGAAATCCTGGCCAACGAAATCGACCTGATCACCATAGTCAGAAATCTGGTGGATAACGCCATTCGCTATACGCCCGACGGCGGACGGATCGATCTGTCCGAGTACGTCAGCGAAGGCAAGGTGGTCTTGCAAGTCCGCGACTCGGGGCCGGGCATTTCTCCCGAAGAACGCAGCCGGATTTTCGACCCTTTTTATCGCATAGCGGGCAATGGAGCCATAGGATCGGGGTTAGGCTTGTCGATTGTCCAGACGATTGCCGGTCGAATCGGAGCGCAAGTGCATATCGGCTACTCAGACGAAGCGGCACAAACAGGCACATGTGTAACGGTAACTATCCAGAGTTTCGCTTAGAATTGCCTAACTGTGGCGCTATCCGGGGTATGGCGCGGTGTGCTGCGCCAGCAACCGCTTTCGCCCTCCACCCCTATTCATTGGATTCTGGATGGAAAACTCCAACCTCTACTTCCGCTCATTCCTGATACTGCTGCTTGCCGTGACCGTGGCATTCGTCTGGGTCTTGCTGCCTTATTACGGCGCCATTTTCTGGGGCGTAATCCTGGCCATCGTCTTCACGCCGCTGCACCGGCGGCTGCTTGCCAGAATGCACAAGCGCCCCAGCCTCGCCGCCCTGACGACCGTGCTTATCATTATCCTGATCGTGATTATTCCAATGATCCTCATTACCGGGGTCCTGCTCAAGGAAGGGGCGATCATCTACAAACAGATCAGTTCCGGAGACCTGAATCTGGGCAATTACTTCGAACAGATCGTCAATGTCCTGCCCGCATCGGTGCACGATACCCTAACCCGCCTCGGCATCAGCGACATCTTCAGCCTGCAGGAAAAACTCTCCGCCGCAGCCTTGCAAGGCAGCAAATTCCTGGCCACACAGGCAGTCAGCGTAGGGCAACACACATTCGAGTTCCTGATCGGCATGGGCGTCATGCTGTACCTGCTGTTCTTCCTGCTGCGCGACGGCGCTCAACTGGCCCGGCAAAGCAAACTGCTGATCCCCCTTAGCGACGATCACCAGCGGCATCTATACCGCAAGTTCGCCACTGTCGTGCGCGCCACCGTCAAGGGCAATATTGTCGTGGCCGCCACGCAAGGTGCGCTGGGCGGCCTTATTTTCTGGTTCCTGGGCATTCAAGGCGCCCTGTTGTGGGGGGTGCTGATGGCTTTCCTCTCGCTGCTGCCCGCGATCGGGGCCGCCCTGGTCTGGGCGCCCGTGGCGATTTACTTTCTGGTTACCGGGGCCATCTGGCAAGGTGTGGTCCTGACGCTTTTCTGCGTGCTGGTCATAGGCCTGGTCGATAATATTCTGCGCCCTCAACTGGTAGGCAAAGACACCAAGATGCCCGACTATGTCATCCTGATCTCAACGCTGGGCGGCATCACTGTATTCGGACTGAATGGCTTTGTGATCGGGCCATTATGCGCAGCACTGTTCATCGCCTGCTGGGATCTCTTTCCCGCGGCCATCGCATTGAACAGGGAAGAATAAGGAATGGAAACGAAGCCTGCAAACTCGGCGCAAATGCCCGACCAGGCATGCGACGCGCATATTCATATCTACGACAAGCGTTTTCCGAAGCGGGCCACGGGCCTTGAGCCGCCACGATTTTTGGGCGTACCCGAATATAAATTACTGCAGCACAAGCTGGGCCTGAAAAGAGTCGTTGTGGTGGCACCCGGAATCTACGGAACAGACAACCGGGCGACTTTGCACGCCATCGCCGAACTTGGCGAAAAAGACGCTCGCGGCATCGCCGTAGTGCATCCGGATGTGGCCGATTCCGAGCTTGATACCCTGCACGCCGGTGGGATACGCGGCATACGATTCACACTATTCAATCCTGCCACCGCGGTAACTACATTCGATATGATCGAACCGCTTGCCCGCCGGGTGCAGCGCCTGGGCTGGCATCTCCAGCTGCATCTGCTTCCCGGCCAAATCGTTGAACACGGCGCCATGCTCAAGCGCCTTCCAGGGACTCTGGTTTTCGATCATATGCTGCGCCTGCATGGGGAAACTGGGTCCACGCACGAAGCATTGGATGTCGTCGCCGGGCTGGTCGCACGCGGCAACACCTGGATCAAGTTGTCCGGCGCTTATCTGAATTCCGGCAAAGACGGCTATTCGGACACTGTCGCCACTGCGCAGGCTCTTATCCGCTTGTCGCCCCAGCGCATGGTGTGGGGTTCGGACTGGCCGCATCCGACCGAAAAAGGGAATGGGCCCGACGATATCGCATTGCTCAATCTTCTGACGCAATGGGCTCCCGATGAGACTGTACGAAATCGAATCCTGGTCGAAAATCCAGCGGAACTCTACGGGTTCTGAATGCAATGCTCGGCACCAATACTACGCTGAATTAGAGCTTTCTTGGTTCACGTGTTTATGGCACTGGGTGCGTTTCAGTGACTTTCGTGTTGAGCTGTTTTTAGGCTTGATCTGTGGCTTTTGGACTGTGCGTTGTTGTGTTGGCGGCGGTTAATTCTATAAAGACGCCGCAGGGTGGGCGGTGCTGTGCAGTCCGGCACGTCCAGCGGTCGAGGCGCTTGCGCGCCCCGACTGCCCGGGTCTGCCTCGTCCAGGCGGGCGTCGGGCCAACTCGCAGTGCCTCGCCCGCGAGGCACTGCTCAGACAGGGCCCGCCGAAAGCCCCCGCCTTCCCTTCGTCAGCACCCGGCGCTGGACTACCGCCGGACTACACAGCACCGCCCACCCTGCGGCTCGCGTTGAGGAAATGCATAGAGGGATACGTTGGAGCGGCGGGCGCTTAGTACATCGAGTCGTCAATCGAGGTATACGCGGCCACTTGATGGAGATGGGCACGTTCACTATCCTTTAGGTGCAACCCCATGAACTATGGATGCGAGCGGGTTCATTCCACGCATGCCATGACGCGAGCCGTCTATCGGGGCTTGGGGCCAGGACCGGCGTAAGGCGTGCGCCGGATTTAGCGCGGCAAGGCGGGGGAAGTCGTCGGGCGCTGTCTGAGTATCGACCCGCGCCGCGGGGCGATGCGAGTTCGCCCGACGCCCGCCTTGCCGCGCTAAATCCGGATCAAGCACGCCGTGCCGGACCTGGCCCCAAGCCCCGATAGACGGCGTCTTTAAATACCAAACCGCAAATACCAAAGCTATCCAAACATCGAATCCCGTAAACAACCCGAACAAAAAATGCTCTAAACAGCGGAAAACAGAATGACAATATTCACAGCGATGCCAACGCCCCAGACCAGGGACCGCAAGGCGCCATAGCCACCGATATATAAACCCAGATACACGAGCCGCACAATCACCCAGGCCAGCATCAGTTTGCCCAGATAGACCGGATCGACATTGGCATGCAGGGCGAATAACACCGCCGCATAAAAGAACGGCAGCCCTTCGAACAGGTTGATCTGCGCGGCATTGGCCCGCGCTCGCCATCCTTGCTGCCTTTCCAGCCACGGGCGCGGATTGTTGTTGTCATAGCCCTTCCCCCCTCCCTTGGATATCATCGCGGCGACCACCGGCAACAATGCCGCCGCCAACATCAACCACGCAATCATTTTCATACTGTGTCCTATGTGCTTGCTCTGTAAAATAGCGAAAAGTATTCACGACTCAATACTGCAACTGAATTCCGACACTCGCCCCTTCGGCTGGAACCGTAAAACGGGCCTCATCGAAATTGGCCGCACGCATCTTTGGTCTGGGGTTGTTTGAAAAGCCGTAGCCTTTTTTCGGCACGCCAAAAAAATTGGTTTCAAGTTTGCCGCTATTGTTGTCATCGTGGAAGGCGGCAATGGCGTACGTGCCCGGGGCAATGTCCGAAAAAACAGTTTTGGCCGAATGCGACGCGCCATCTATAGGCAGCATCACGCGCCGTATCGCCTTGGAATCGTCTTTCGGAAAACCCTCGGCACTTGCAAATACGGCAACCGCCACCTTCCCTTGCGCATTATGCAGGCCTGAAACTTCGACTGTCAGCTTAGCCGCCAGGACAATGGATGGCCAGCAAAGCGCAAACAGCAGAATCGGCAAACGCGCACGAGATGCCGTGCGACCGAACGACAAAAATACTGAATTCCTGCGCATGAGATTCTCCTTGGATTCAAACTGGGCGCCGATGCCACCAGCCATGAAAACTGAGCGGGGTGGAATGATTCAGCAACACCCTGGCCACCGGCCCGTCGGCGAGGCGTTCGGCACGAAAAATACCTAAAAAGGAATGCCCGGATTTACCGTCCAGGCCCAAGGAAAGCAGCCAGCCCGGTTCGTCGGCCGCCACGCCATCGGGCACGAATATCGGTTCGCCCAGATGATAATCGCCGCCCAGGTGGACGGCATCGCGCTTGCCGGTGTCCAGGTCCAGCCTGGCCAGGCCGTTATGGAAAGCCGTGCTGTGCGATGCCGTGGAGAAATATCCGTAGCGGCTGCGGTAACAGGCTAGCCGAGGATTGACAATGGGAAACTCATGGTTTTCCTGGCTCAGCACGTCTTCGGTAATCTGTTTTTGCTCGAGATTGATCAAATAGCGCCGTACCGTGCCGGAATAATTCTGCTCGCCCTGCCTTTTTTGCATGATCGCCTTGAACGCGGCATTGGAGCCGAGAAAATGATCGGGCTCGTCGTAGCCTACAAAATCGGCGATGATGGAATCCTTCATTTCAAAGGCATTCACACTGTGCCACATGAAACATGCCGAGGTTTCCAGTACGATTGGGGCCTTGATACCCTCGCGGTCTATCACCAGGAGCAAATTCCCGAGTTCGGGCTTCCACTGCAGACTGTCCGTAAAGCTGGCCCAGCCGCTCAAGAACTTTGCAAGAGAAAGCTTGACCGGATGCAGCAGCACCAGCGCATAGTGTTCCGTGGCAAACCAGTCGTGAATATAAAAGGATCGCGGCGCCGCAATACGCTGATGGCGCAGCAAAGCACCATCCACGGAATGCTCGGCAAGGTGCAGATGCATGCGCGGCCCGTTTTCAATACCCAGCAACAGCCAGGCACCGGTTTTGGGATCGGTTTTGGTATGGGCCTTGTAGTCGATATGCGTACCGGGCGGGCCAAGCTGCTGTTCGCCCAGCGTATCCAGCGTTTGCAGATCCAGGCCATAAGGCAGCCCGACCTCGTCAAAGGCATACAGGCAGCCATGCTTGACCACTGCCGTGACTCCGGCCTGCGACTTGATGCGATTGCCCATGTTTTTCAGGACACCGCCCGGCGCCCTCGTCGTCCAGGTAGGCAGGCTCAGGTGTCCGGCCTGTTCCTCGGCAAGATATTTCTCGGTGCGCACGAAACGATTGCGGTACCTTACCCTGCCGTCTTGAAAGTCGAAAGCCTGGATCATTCCATCGCCGTCCAGCAAATGCTGCTTGCGCACGCCGCCCAGATCGAAACGGCCGGGGCCATTGCGGTAAAGAGTACCTTGCAAGGCCGCCGGCAACTGCCCTTCGACTTGCGCGTAGTAATCGTGCTCCACCGTCATGGAGCTTGCCAGCCCGGACAGCCACGCCGGGCTGGTATCGGTGTTTTCACTGTGCGTCATGAGGTTTCTCCCCGTCATCAAACAGCTACGAAAACGCCTCATATTAAGCCGGATTCCCGCCAAATGCGGATCCAAACGTGTCAACGAATCGAGCACCGTTCGAGAGCGCTTCGGCTGCCGGGCGCAAACATGGCAGTAGCCATAAATCGCCGGCTCCTCTATCATAGCCACGGGAACGGGAATTCACTATCCCTTTATAAAAATCTACAGGAGAAGACTTATGCTACGACCATCACGTCTGGCGGCCGCGTGCGCTGCCGCCTTTGCCGTTGTAACCGGAACCGCCCTGGCCCAGGTGCCGGCAGGCTATCCGGCCGATTATCAGAAGCTCATCGATGGCGCCAACAAGGAAGGCAAGGTAGTCGTGTATTCCACCACCGACACCAAAGCGGCCAACCCCGTCGTGAAAGACTTTGAAAAGCTCTATCCAGGCGTCAAAGTCGAATACAACGACATGAACAGCACCGAAATCTACAACCGCTACATCAGCGAACAGGCAGCGGGCGGCGCCAGCGGCGACATCGTCTGGAGCTCGTCCATGGATTCCGCCCTGAAACTGGCTGTCGACTACGCCCTGGCGTACAAATCCCAGGAAATAGCCAAGGTGCCCTCCTGGTCGGTCTGGAAAGACAAGGCCTACGGCACCACCTATGAACCTGCGGTATTCATCTACAACAAGCGCCTGATCAAAAAAGAAGAAGTTCCCACCACGCACGCCGCGCTGGCCAAACTGGTCAGCAGCCAGGTCGACCGCTTCAAGAACAAAGTCACCACCTACGACATCGAGAAATCCGCGGTGGGATTCATGTTCGCCGTACAAGACAACCTCGATAATCCGAAATACTTCGATTTCGTCCGCGACGTGGGCAAAGCGGGCCTGGTGGTACAGTCGTCCACCGGCACCATGATGGAACGGGTCTCTTCGGGTGAAAACCTGATCGGCTACAACATCCTTGGTTCCTATGCCGAAACACGCGCCAAAAAAGATCCGTCGATCGGCGTAGCCTATCCTACCGACTACACCTTGGTACTGTCGCGCGTTGCCTTTATCAGCAAGAAGGCCAAGCACAAGAACGCCGCCAAGCTATGGCTCGACTACCTGCTGTCCAAGCGCGGCCAGGATGTATTGGCCAACAAGGCAGACCTGGCGTCGGTGCGCGATGACATCGATGGCGACAACGATGTCGACGGCATGACCAAGAAACTGGGCAAATCCCTCAAGCCCATTCCGGTCAACGAATCCCTGCTCGACTATTTGCAACAAGACAAGCGCCTTGCGTTCATCAAGCAATGGCGCACCGCCGCGGGCAAGTAAGCTAACCGGGGGCGGCCCTTGTGGCCGCCCTTTGTGCCTCGAACAAAAGGTGGCATGTGCAGGGGCGCCCACATGGGTACCCCTGCGGGATCGAAAAACACGGGGGCTCCCATGCATTCCTTGCGCACAAAATGGCAATCGCTGCCACGCGGCGTAGTCGTAGTTATTACCGCACTGGCAATTTATGTACCGCTGTCGCTGATTATTTATCAGAGCTTCCTGTCGGCGCCCTTTTTTATGCCGTCCAAGCATGTGGGGCTTGAGGCTTTTCGTTTCATTTTCGCCGATCCCGACTTTCTGAAGGCGCTTACAAGCGGCTTCATTCTGGCGTTCGGGCTTTTCATCATTGCCGTGCCGCTGGGAGGAATGCTGGCCTTCCTCATGATCCGCACCGATCTCCCGGGGCGCCGCTGGATCGAGCCGCTGATACTCGTGCCGGTATTCGTATCGCCCATGGTCCTGGGATTCGGCTACGTGGTGGCCGCCGGCCCTGTCGGCTTCTTCTCGCTGTGGGCAAAAGACCTCTTTGGCTTCGTCCCCTGGAACATCTATTCCCTTGGCACCATTGTCATCATTGCCGGGCTGACTCACGTCCCCTACGCCTACCTCTATATCTCTTCGGCACTGCGCAGCATGGGCTCCGACGTTGAAGAAGCCGCGCGGATTGCCGGCGCCAGGCCCCTGCAAGTCATGATGTCGGTCAGCCTGCCCATGGTGCGCCCCGCCATGCTGTACGCATCGGTGCTGCTGTTCTTCCTGGGCCTGGAAGTATTCGGCCTGATGCTGGTGCTGGGCGACCCCGAAGGCCATCTGGTGATGTCCACCTATCTGTACAAACTCACCAACAAGCTGGGCACCCCTTCCTACCACCTGATGGCGGCGGTTGCCGTAGTTCTTATTGCCTTCACGATTCCGCTGGTGATGCTGCAGCGCCGGCTCATGCGTTCCGCCAACCGCTACGTGACACTCAAGGGCAAGGCTTCGCGCGCGCGGCCCTTGCCCCTGGGGAGATGGCGCTGGCTGGCGGGCGCGGTCGTTGTTTTCTGGTTGCTGCTCGCCGTAGTGGTACCGCTGGCCGGCGTTTTCCTGCGCTCGTTCGTCTCCAACTGGGGAATGGGCGTCTCGCTATTCGACGTACTGTCGGTAGAGGCATTTCGCACCATACTCTCGCAACCCACCCTGATGCGCGCCATTGTCAACTCGATTGCCATAGGCGTGGTGGGCGGTGCCCTGGCTGTGGCCTGCTATACAGCCATCGGCCTGGCCATGCATCGCAAGCCCGATGGCATCACCCGTTTCATGGACTACAGCGTGCTGGTGCCGCGCGCCGTGCCCGGCCTGCTGGCCGGCCTGGCCTTCTTATGGGTCTTCCTGTTCGTGCCCATGCTGCTGGACAACTCGCTGGATGACGGCTGGCTCTCGGTACTGCCCATGGCCCAATGGCTGCGCGACAACGTCATCGAAAGCCTGCGCGGCCTGCGCTCCACCATCTTCAGCGTCTGGCTCGCCTATTCGGTGGTGTGGATGGCCTATGGCCTGCGGCTGATTTCATCCACTCTATTGCAAGTGGCGCCCGAACTCGAAGAAGCCGCCCGCAGCACGGGGGCAACACGCGCGCAAATCACGCGCCATGTCACCATTCCGCTGGCGCGCTACGGCCTGATCGGTTCGTGGCTGCTGATGTTCCTGATTTTCGAGCGCGAATACTCTACCGGCGTATACCTGCTGTCGCCCGGCACCGAAACCATAGGCTCCATGCTGGTTTCCCTATGGGCCTCGGGTGCCATCGACATCGTGGCCGCCTTGTCTTTTATCAATATTGTCCTGGTGGTGGCCGGCCTGGGCGTGGCCTTGCGATTCGGAGTAAAGCTTCATGATTGAACTCACGGTTGAAAACCTGCATCTCGACTACGGCACCAATCCGGTGCTCAAGGGTGTATCCATGGAATTGCGGCGCGGCGAAGTCGTTTCGCTGCTCGGCCCTTCGGGCAGCGGCAAAACAACATTGCTGCGAGCCGTCGCCGGCCTGGAAGCCGCCAAGCAAGGACGCATCACCATCAATGAACGCGTCATGTTCGATAGCGTCGCAGGCACAGAGGTCGCCGCCGAATTCCGTGATCTCGGACTGGTATTCCAGTCCTACGCCCTATGGCCTCATAAAACCGTATTTGAAAACGTGGCTTACCCGCTGAAGCTGCGCAAGGTTGCAGGCGCCGAATTACGCGAACGAGTGCAAACCGTGCTGGACCAACTGGGCCTGGGCCATTTAGGCCAGCGCCATCCGCACGAACTGTCGGGCGGCCAACAACAGCGGGTGGCAATCGGCCGGGCCCTGGTCTATAACCCCCCGGTACTGCTGCTCGACGAGCCGCTATCGAATCTGGATGCCAAACTGCGCGAAGAAGCCCGTGCCTTCCTGCGCGAACTCATCATGCGGCTGGGCCTCTCCGCCTTGATGGTTACTCACGACCAGAGCGAGGCAATGGCGATATCCGACCGCATATTGCTGCTGAACAACGGAAAAATCGAACAGCAAGGCACGCCCCAGGAAATGTACGGCGCCCCCACTACCTTGTTTTGTGCCGAATTCATGGGCAGCAACAACCGCTTGCAGGGCCGCGTCAGCCAGATACAAGATGGCCGAGCCCGCATCGAAGGCCCGGGCTGGTCCTTGTGGGGCAAGGCGGGGCAAGGCCTCGAAAGCGGCAACGATGCCGTGGCAGTAATCCGCGTCGAACAAGTGCAACTGTCCGAAAACGCTGTCGACAACAGCCTGGCAATGCCCTTGCTAACCAATATGTACCTCGGGGATCGATGGGAATATCTGTTCCGGGCAGCGAACGACAATCCGGCCCAGGCCCTGGCTCTGCGGGCCTACGGCGCGGCCAGCCGCACTCCTGGCGACTACCATCTGGTACTGCCTGAAGGTCAGGTTTGGGTGTTCCCTTCCAAAACCTGATCGCCATGCGGGACCATTGCGACGATCAAGCACCTGGAAGCAGGCGCTGGGGTTTGTACAACACACCCCTGCGCCTGTTTCTGTCATGGCGATTTAGGGTAAACCACAAGAGCAAACTAGTTGAGGTCTATAGTTAAATGGCCAGAAGTGGTCAGACCACATGTGAAAACCCAGACGCGGAATGCGCACATCTACCTTTTAGGGGACATTATGGATATTCTAAAAACTGGAAGCCTGTTAACACGCCTTGCCGCGTGTGCTCTGATGAGCGGCTTGATGGCCCTGAGCAGCCCGGCCCTGGCCAACAAAAAAGACGACACCGTGCGCTTTGCCTACGACCAGGCGCCGGAAAGCGTGGACCCCTATTTCAATAATGTGCGCATCGGCGTCATCATCGGCGCCAACGTCTGGGATACGCTGATCTATCGCGACCCGGAAACCAACGAATACAAGGGCCTGCTCGCGAAAAGCTGGAAGCAGGTCGATGACCACACCATCGATTTCGAACTGCGCCAGGGCATCAAGTTCCATAACGGTGAAGACTTCGACGCAGACTCCGTCGTGTATACGCTGAACTTCATTGCCGATCCCAACAACAAGGTAACCACCCAGCAGAACGTCAACTGGATTGCCAAGGCGGAAAAGCTCGGCAAATACAAGGTGCGCCTTACCACCAAAGGGGTCTTCCCGGCGGCCATCGAATACCTGGCGGGTCCGGTCGTCATACACCCTGCCAAATACTACAAGGAAGTCGGCCCCCAGGGCATGAACGCCAAGCCGGTCGGCACTGGGCCTTACATGGTGTCGCAATACACGCCGGGCAAATCCATTACGCTGGTGCGCAATCCGCATTATTTCGCCGATTCGCCCAAGGCCCATGCCAAGATAGGAAAAATTGAAATCCGTTTCATCCCGGACCGCCAGACCCAGATGGCCGAAGCCCTGTCCTCGGGCGTGGATTTCATCATGTATGTGCCTAAAGACCAGGCTGAGCAGGCCGCCCAGGTACCAACGCTGCAAGTCGTCAGCGGTGAAACCATGCGTATTTCGTTCCTGCAAATGAACATGCAGGATGGCGCCCCGGCAGCCAAGGAACTGAAAGACATCCGTGTACGCAAAGCGATCATTCACGCAATCGACCGCGAAACCATCGCCAAGAACATCGTCGGCGCCGGCTCGCGCGTACTCAACACCATGTGCTTCCCGTCGCAGTTCGGCTGCACCGACGAGGGTGCGCCGCGCTACACCTACGATCCGGCATTGTCCAAAAAGCTGCTGGCCGAGGCGGGCTTTCCCAACGGATTCAATATCAGCATCCTCGCCTACCGGGAGCGCAGCCAGGTTGAAGCCATCATCAACTACCTGCAAGCCGTGGGCATCAAGGCCAAGCTGAACTTCCTGCAGTACGCGGCCATGCGCGACATGAATCGCGCCAATAAGTCCGAACTCATCAATCAAACCTGGGGCTCCTTCTCGGTCAACGACGTGTCCGCTTCCACGCCCGTCTTCTATGGCGGTGGCAAAGACGACGTCACACAAGACAAACAGGTCAAGGAATGGCTCGACAAAGGGAATAATTCGGTCGATCCCCAGGTCCGCAAAGACGCCTATAAAAAGGCGCTGACCCGCATCGCCGATCAGGCCTACGGCGTTCCGCTGTGGTCTCTGCCGGTGTATTACGTGGCGAACAAGGACTTGTCGTTCAAGGCTTACCCCGATGAACTGGTTCGCTTCTGGGAAATGAGCTGGAAGTAAATGGCGCACGCCAGGGGCATCCACAAGGGTGCCCCGGCAATGGCATGGCGCTTCCCACCTGTCGGGCATCCACAAGGGCCGCCCCTGCAAACGAAGGAGTTGCGGATTAGTAAAGACCGTCTTGGAAATCAAGGAATCACGATGTAGGGGCGCCCCTTGTGGGCGCCCTGCTTCAAAAGGCAGTACGGAGAACTAGAAACATGTTTGCATACATCCTGAAACGGCTGGCACTGGCAATACTGGTGGGGCTGACCGTATCGATCATCGCCTTCCTGCTGTTGCGCCTGTCGGGCGACCCGGCCCTGGCAATTGCCGGTGAAGGTGCGCGGCAGGCCGATATCGACCTGATACGCCATACCTACGGCTTTGACCGGCCCTTGCCCATACAGTACCTGGATTGGCTGGGCAAAATACTGCACGGCGATTTCGGCAATTCGATCTATTTCAAGACGCCCGCCGGTCCGCTCATATTCGAGAAGCTGCAAACCACACTGATTCTCGGCGTCGCCGCCCTGGCCGTGGCCCTGTCCATTTCAATCCCGCTGGGAGTTCTCGCCGCCATTTACAAAAACAGCTGGATAGACCGGCTTTGCCTGGCCATCGCTGTGGTGGGCCAGGCCCTGCCCAATTTCTTCTTTGCATTGCTCCTGATCATGCTCTTCTCGATATCGCTGCGCATCCTGCCTGTATCGGGCAGCGGTACCTGGCAGCATTTCGTCATGCCCGCCGTCGCACTGGGCTATTACGTTGCACCGGCCTTCATGCGCCTGATCCGCGCCGGCATGATCGAAGTGCTCGAGGCCGACTACATCCGGACCGCCCGCGCCAAAGGGCTGTCGACAGGCAGCGTCATTTTCAAGCACGCGCTGCGCAACGCGGTCGTACCGGTCGTGGCGCTCACTGCCGTACAGCTGGGTTTCCTGCTGGGCGGCTCAGTCGTCGTCGAGACCATCTTCGCTCTGGATGGGCTAGGCTATCTGGCCTACCAGAGCATCACCTACAAGGACTTCCCGGTCATGCAACTGATCGTTCTCCTGCTATCGGTGATTTACGTGGTGCTGACTCTGGCGTCCGATATCGCCAACGCCTGGCTTGATCCACGCATCCGGGTAGCCTGACCATGAGCACAAGCACCTTGCCCGACATCCCTGTAAGCCTTGCCGCCGCCCAAACCTCCACCAAAGGTTTCTGGCGCCGGGCCTGGCGCAACAAGGCCTTTACAGTTGGCGGCGGCCTGCTGCTGCTGATTTTCCTGATCGCCGTTTTCGCTCCATGGCTGTCGCCGCACGACCCCTATTCACAGGATCTGATTCATCGAACCGTGCCTCCGGTCTGGTACGCCAAAGGAAGCTGGCTGCACCCCCTGGGCACCGACCCCCTCGGCCGCGACTATCTTTCCCGCCTGTTTTACGGCGCACGTATTTCACTGCTGATCGGCGCCAGCGTAGCGCTGATCTCCGGCCTTATCGGCACGACCATAGGCATGCTGGCCGGATACTTCGGCGGCAAGATGGATATGTTCGTCTCGTTCCTGGTTACTACCCGTCTGTCGATGCCGGTGATCCTGGTGGCGCTGGCCACCGTGGCCATAGTCGGCAGCTCCTTGTGGGTCGTCATCATCGTGCTCGGCCTGCTCAAATGGGACCGGTTTGCCGTGGTCATGCGCAGCGCCACTCAGCAAGTGTGCTCACTGGATTACGTGGCAGCCGCCAAGTCCGCCGGAGCCTCGACCACGCGCATCCTGCTCACAGAGGTTCTGCCCAACGTAATGCCCCACCTTATCGTTATCGCCACCCTGGAAGCCGCCAGCGCCATACTGCTTGAAGCCGCACTGTCCTTCCTGGGCCTGGGCGTACAGCCTCCCCTGCCGTCCTGGGGGCTGATGATCTCAGAAGCCAAATCCTATATGTTCTTTTCATTCTGGCTTATCGCCTTGCCGGGCAGCGCGCTGGCCCTGCTGATTTTTTCCATCAATCTGGCCGGCGACGGGCTGCACGATCTGCTCTCGCCCGAAGGGAGAGCCTGACGATATGACTGATATTGTCCTGGATGTCCAAAACCTGGAGGTCGATATTCCAACAGCACGCGGCACCCTGCATGCGGTGCGCAACGTGTCGTTCCAGGTCCGGCGCGGCGAAACGCTCTGTATCGTGGGCGAATCGGGCTGCGGCAAATCCATGACCTCGCTGGCCCTCATGAGCCTGTTGCCCAAGACGGCCGAACGCCGCGCGCAAAGCCTTTCCTTCCTGGGTGAAGACCTCGGCAAGGCGGGGAAAAAACGCATCAATGCCCTGCGCGGCAATAAAATGGCCATGATCTTCCAGGAACCCATGACCGCCCTCAACCCGGCCTACACCATAGGCAACCAGTTGATGGAACCCTATCTGCACCACCGCAACAGCAGCGCAACCGAGGCCCGCGAGCGGGCCATCGATCTCCTGGGGAAAGTCGGCATTACCTCGGCGGCCGAACGGCTGGGCCAGTACCCGCACCAATTATCAGGAGGTTTGCGGCAACGCGTCATGATTGCCATGGCGCTCATGTGCAACCCCGAACTGCTGATTGCCGACGAGCCCAGCACGGCGCTGGATGTCACCATACAGGCACAAATCCTGCGACTGCTGGCCGACATACAAAAGGACCTGGGTATCGCCATGATACTCATCACCCACGACCTGGGGGTGGTGGCGCGCATCGCGCACCGTGTGGCGGTCATGTACGCGGGCGAAATCGTCGAAGAAGGCACCGCCCGCGAACTATTCGCCAATCCACGCCATCCCTACACGCAGGGCCTGCTCGGCTGCATACCCATCCCGGGCCGCACCGAACCTGGCGGCAGGCTGGGGACCATACCGGGCGTGGTTCCATCCCTCATCGGCCAATTCCACGGCTGCGGTTTTCGCGACCGCTGCCCCCATGCGCAAGACATCTGCGGTGCGACAATCCCCGTGCACGGCTCGCCGCCCGACCACAGCTGGCGCTGCATCCTGAACGGAGCCACGGCATGAGCGCACTACTGCAGGCCCACGGCCTGACGCGTACCTTTCGCGTGGGCGGCAGCATGTTCCAGCCGCGCCGCACCCTGCATGCGGTCAACGGCGTAGACCTCAGCCTCAATCGCGGCGATGTCCTGGCCATTGTGGGCGAATCGGGCTGCGGCAAATCGACCCTGGCCCGCATGCTGCTCGGCCTGCTGCCTTCCAGCACCGGCCGCATTACCCTCGATGGGCAAGACATACTCAGCCTGGATCGCCGCAAGCTGGCGCGACGCGTGCAGCCCGTGTTCCAGGATCCCTATTCGTCGCTCAATCCGCGGCGCAGCATCGCTTCGATCGTGGCTCTGCCGCTCGAAGTCCACCATATAGGAACCGCCGCCGAGCGGCGCGGCAAGGCCATCGAGATGCTCGAACGCGTGGGGCTTCCGGCGCGTTACGCCGACCATACGCCCGGCCAGTTGTCCGGCGGACAGCGTCAGCGTGTCGCCATTGCCCGAGCCTTGGTAATGAGCCCCGAAATCGTGATCTGCGATGAGCCCACCTCGGCCCTGGACGTATCGGTACAAGCCCAGATCCTCAATCTTCTGCTCGACCTGCGCCGCGAGTTCGGACTGACCTACGTATTTATCAGCCACAACCTGGCCGTCGTCGAGCACATTGCCACTCACGTTGCGGTCATGTATCTGGGGCGCGTCGTGGAGCAGGCCGACACGGCCACTTTGTTCCACAAGCCTCGCCACCCGTATACCCAGGCTTTGCTGGCCTCGGTGCTGACGCCCGAACCCGGCCTGGGCATTCCGGATATCGGCCTGGGCCTGGCCTTTCCAGATCCGCTAAATCCCCCGACCGGCTGCTCCTTTTATCCGCGCTGCCCGCAAAAACTGCTTCAGTGCAGCAGCCAGAGGCCGGACCTCATCTCGTATGAGCAAGGCAAAGTGGCCTGCCATCTATATCCGCCTATTACTTCAGGACAAACATCATGAGCCGCGCTCAAGCCATTGCCAACGCCCAGCAGCATTTCGATTCCGGCAAGTTCCAGGAAACCCTGGCCCGCCGCATCGCTATTCCCACCGAAAGCCAGAATCCCGAACGCCAACCCATACTGGCGGGCTACCTCGAGACCGAGATGCGCCCCGCTTTCGAAGCCATGGGCTTCGCCTGCCAGATCCTGACACATCCCAAGGCCAAGGCGCCGTTCCTGTTTGCCCAGCGGCTCGAAGACCCAAGCCTGCCCACGGTCTTCGGCTACGGGCACGGAGACGTGATACGCGGTCTTGATCCCGAATGGAAGGATGCTCTCTCACCCTGGACGCTCACGGCCTCGGAAGGCCGCTGGTACGGGCGCGGCATCGCCGACAACAAAGGCCAGCACTCGGTCAATATGGAAGCCCTGCGCACCGTTCTCGAAACACGCGGCAAACTGGGTTTCAACGCCAAATACCTGATAGAAATGGGCGAGGAAACCGGTTCCCCCGGCCTGCGCGAGCTGTGCGAAAACAATAAAGACCTGTTCAAGGCCGATTTGCTGCTGGCCTCCGACGGACCGCGCCTTGGCATTGAGCGCCCTACCGTATTCCTGGGCTCGCGCGGCAGCATGAATTTCGATCTGACCATCGAGGCGCGCAAGGGCGGGCATCATTCCGGCAATTGGGGCGGCCTGATCTCCAACCCCGGCATTCAGCTGGCACACGCCATAGCCAGCATCGTATCGCCCACCGGGCAGATCCGCATCCCCGAATGGGTTCCCGAAAAACTGCCCGCGTCCGTACGCCGTGCGCTGGCCGATTGCGAAGTCGACGGTGGAATCGACGGCCCCGAGATCGAACCCTGGTGGGGGGAGGCCGGATTATCGCCGGCGGAACGAGTATTCGGCTGGTGCTCTTTCGAGGTTCTGGCCTACAAGACAGGCAACCCGGAAACCCCTGTCAATGCCATTCCTCCGCGAGCCTGGGCGCGTTGCCAACTGCGCTTTGTAGTGGGAATCGATCCCGACGATATTCTGCCCGCCTTGCGCCGCCACCTGGACCGGCAAGGCTTTCCCATGGTCAAGGCCGAGCCGAATCGAGAAGGCAAGTTCCAGGCCACGCGCATCGATCCTGAAGACCCATGGGTGCAATGGGCCGTGGCCTCGATCGCCCAAACCAGCAGCAAAAAGCCGGCCGTGCTGCCTAATCTGGGGGGCTCGCTGCCCAACGACATTTTCACGGATATACTGGGCTTGCGCACCGTGTGGGTACCACACTCCTACCCAGGCTGCTCGCAGCATGCGCCCAATGAACACTTGCCGCCCGCCATATTGCGCGAAGGCCTGAGCATCATGACGGGCCTGTATTGGGACATGGGCGCCGGCAAAACGCCGAAACAGGCTTGACGCGACGACTCAAAGGTAAAGCTTTCATGACCATCCACACCCGCTACAGCCAGGTCGACGACCTGATCGATTCAACCGGTTTTCTCACACAAACCCGCCATCATTTGCATCACAACCCGGAACTTTCATTTCACGAGGTGGATACCGCCGAGCTGGTCGCATCGCGCCTGGAAGAATGGGGCTACCAGGTTACACGCAAAGTCGGCGGACATGGCGTCGTGGGAACGCTGAAACTGGGCAAGGGGGCACGCAGTGTCAGTGTGCGCGCTGATATGGACGCGCTACCCATCCAGGAAGAAACCAAGCTGCCCTACGCCAGCCGCCATGCCGGCCGGATGCACGCGTGCGGACACGATGGCCACACCACCATGCTGCTGGGTGCGGCCCGCCATCTTGCCCAAAAGCGGAATTTTTCCGGCACGGTACACCTGGTGTTCCAACCAGCGGAAGAAGCCGGGCGCGATAGCGGAGCCCAGCAAATGATTGCCGACGGGCTGTTCGAGCGCTTTCCGTGCGACGCCATCTTCGGCCTGCACAACCATCCCGGATATCCAGTGGGCACCTTCATGTTCGGCAGTGGCCCCTTCATGGCGGCCTCCGATACGGTCAAGATCACGATTCACGGCCGCGGCGGCCACGCGGCGCGCCCCCATCTGGCCGTCGATCCGGTGCTGATCGCCGGCAGCCTGGTCATGGCGCTGCAAAGCGTCGTGTCGCGCAATATCGACCCTACGCAAACCGCCATCGTCACAATCGGTACATTGAATGCCGGTATCGCGCCCAACGTTATCCCCGAATCCGCCACAATGGGCTTGAGCGTGCGCTCCTTCAGCGCCGATGTGCGGAAAAAACTGCAGCAGCGTATTACCGAACTGGTCACGCTGCACGTACAGGGCTATGGCGGCAGCGTGGATATCGACTATCGGCAAGGCTACCCTGTCGTGGTCAATAGCGAAGCCGAAACCGAATTCGCCCGCGGCATAGCCGAAGAACTCGTCGGCCCCGCGCGGGTAATTGCGCCTTTCGGCCCCATCACCGGCAGCGAAGATTTCGCCTATTACCTGCAGCACAAGCCCGGCTGTTTCCTGCGTTTGGGCAATGGCGAACACAGCCCCATGCTGCACAACGCTTCGTACGATTTCACGGACGACAACCTCACCGTTGGCGCCGCGTACTGGGCAAGGCTGGTGGAACGTTTTCTCGGGCAGGAGACACAGGTATAGCGGAAAAACAGGCCGTCAGGATGGGCATAACGGTCTTTCTGTGTCGATCACTCAAAAAAAACCTATAATAGAGCGCATTCGGCCTAGACTTTCGTCTTCGATAAGGCTACATTGCCGAATAGATTTTCAAGTTCGTTGAAATTAGTACAAGCCAGTACCAGAAACAGTACTTTTTTGCTCAAACCTTCACACCTTGATAGTCTCCCCTAGAGTATCGTGCTCGTAATTTTAAAGGTTGCAAAAATGAAAACAGAAACTGGTATCGTTAAATGGTTCAACAATGAAAAAGGCTTCGGCTTTATCACTCCTGAGTCGGGCGGCAAAGATCTGTTCGCCCACCACACCGACATCGTCGGCACCGGCTTCAAATCGCTCGAAGAAAACCAGCGGGTTTCCTTCGAAGTAGCTGAAGGCCCCAAAGGCCCCCAAGCCAAGAACATCCAGTCCGTCTAAACACGGAATGTTCGAAAAAGCCCACCGCATGGTGGGCTTTTTTTATGGGCAACGTTCTTGAGCGCAGCAGTGCTGCAACACGACACATGGCTTCCGGGGCATTTTTGGTTCGAGTGTGTATACGGCAATGGATGCGTTTCAGTGGTTTTCGTTTTAAGCTGTTTTTAGGCTTGGGTTGTGCTTTGGGCTGCCTGTACTGGCTTGAACGATGGCTTTGGGCTGTGCGTTGCTGTGTAGTCTGTGTGGGTGTGATGGTAGTTCTAAAAAGACGCCGCAGGGTGGGCGGTGCTGTGCAGTCCGGCACGTCCAGCGGTCGTGGTGCTGCGCACCCCGACTGCCCGGGTCTGCCTCGTCCAGGCGGGCGTCGGGCCAACTCGCCTGGCCTCGCGAGGCCAGGCTCAAACAGGGCCCGCCGACAGCCCCCGCCTTCCCTTCGTCAGCACCCGGCGCTGGACTACCGCCGGACTGCACAGCACCACCCACCCTGCGGCTCGCGTTGAGGAAATGCATAGAGGTATACATTGGGGAAGCCGCGTTTAGCCAATCACAGGCTACGTTGAAGCGTCGGGCGCTTAGTAAATCCAGGGTTCGGCACAGCGTGGTGTAGTGGACACTCGATAGAGGCATGAGTGCGGGCACGTTAACGGTTCTATAGCCGCAGACCCATTAACGGTAGGTGCAAGCACATTAATTCCAGGCAGGCCGTCTCCACACGCCGTCTATCCTTCCAGGCACACCGTTCCAGGTGCACCATTCCAGGCAATCGTTCTAGGCATGCCGCAATGTGAGCCGTCTATCGGGGCTTGGGGTCAGGACCGGCGTAAGGCGTGCGCCGGATGCTACCGTAGGGAAGGCGGGGGTAGTCGTCGGGCGTGTTTGAGCGGAGCCCCGCACCGCGGGGCGTAGCGAGTTCGCCCGACGCCCGCCTGGACGAGGTAGATCCGGATCAAGCACGCCGTGCCGGTCCTGACCCCAAGCCCCGATAGACGGCGTCTTCAAATACCAAAACCGTAAATACCAAAGCGACCAAAACACCGAATCCCATAAACAGCCGAATCAAAAATACTCAGAAGTTCGTTCAAGCTATAAAATACGCTCCAAAAATGTTGCATTTTATTAACAATGTATATCATTGAGATACTAAACCTTGAATCTTTGTTTCTCGACCGGTGCCTGTAAGGTACGATATTCCCTACAAATTTTCTCTCGAACATCACGGCTACGGTCAGCCTCATTACTACAAGACCCGAGGCTGTCGAGAGGTCGCCAGGCAGCAGGGGCTTACGCCTGCATTGAACAGGCAGCTGCTTGTAACTTCAGTACTACATTGCTGCAGTTGGCTCATACCAGCGCAGTCGAGTACGACCTTATGCCGACACCGCACGAGATCACTCGAAACAGGGGGGCAGTACGCCAATATCGCGCAACCGTTCCCATCGCAGCGATTATGAAGGGCGTCACAGAGCAGCACAAAAAAGCCAGAATTTGCCAGGCGGGTGGCCTAGTAGTTTCGCTTGCCGCAACAAGTACCACGAGACTCAGGCGCCTACTGCGACGCCACTATAACAATGCCGGGAAACAATTCATCTATGCAAAATATGCTCATTGCCCTGGACGACGCCCTCCCCTTGGGTCTGGTCATATTGGATCAATATGGCGCAATCAAGCATATGAACCCCCCCATGCTCCAATGGTCCGGCCAGACACTGGAAACCGTGCTGAATCAGGATTTTTTGTCTGTCATTCCCGCAGTCAATGGCGAGGCTTTCCGCAGCATACAGGCGGAAAACCTGGAAGGCCTGACGGCAGGACACAGCACGAATGAAAATCCGGACATAAGCGAAATCAGCCTGAATGCCGTATCGCCGCAGAACCGGCAACCCCGAGGCCTGATATGTTTTCCCCTGGGAGAACAGGCCCCCGGCCGGCACCACGCTCTGCTGTTTTACGATCCGGAGGAAACAGAATTATTTTATCAAGGGCTTGTTGCGGCTATCCGCCAGCTGCAGTCCACGCACGCATCGCAGCTTCGCCTGCAAAAGAAACTGGAACGCGCCAACAATCATCTTCTGCAGTCTGAAAAGCTCGCGGGGATCGGGCAACTGGCGGCAGGTGTCGCGCACGAAATCAACAACCCGATCGGGTATGTCTTTTCCAACCTTAAAGCACTGGCCGGCTACATGCAGGACATGCTCAAGATTATCGATGCCATCGACGATACCGAAAGCATAAACGACCTGCGCCAGTTAAAACGGACATTGGAGTACGACTATATCCGGGGCGATATTGAAGCGCTTATCGTGGAATCCGAAGAAGGCATCGATCGGGTAAAAAAGATTATTACGACGCTCAAGGATTTTTCCCATATCGATGAAGACGTGTTTCGCCTGGAGGACCTGCACCGCGGGATCGACACCACTCTTAATGTCGCCAACAACGAGCTCAAATATAAAGCAAAAATAATCAAAGACTACGCCCAGTTGCCAAAAGTCGAATGCAACGCATCGCAAATCAATCAGGTACTCCTGAATCTTCTGCTTAACGCCGCTCAATCCATTGACAATTTTGGGACGATCACGATCAGAACCAGGCATGAGGAGCCATGGGTGCGGATAGACATAGAAGATACAGGCTGTGGGATGGATAAAGCCACGGCAAGCAGGGTTTTCGACCTGTTCTTTACAACCAAGCCGGTGGGCTCCGGCACAGGACTGGGACTCTCCCTTTCTTACAGCATCGTTCAAAAGCATCACGGCCGCATAGAAGTTTTCAGCACCCCGGGGAAAGGCTCGCAGTTCAGGGTCTGGTTACCCATAAGGCACATCGATCTACTTGATATCTAGGAGAACAAATATAATGCATGATGCACAGCCCGTAGAAGGCACATCGACCTTGCTGATCGTCGACGATGACAAAAACATTACCAGCAGCTTGCAACGAACCTTGCGGGGCAAGCCTTATCATGTATTGACGGCCGAAAACGGCGATACTGCGCTTCAGGTGCTGGAACAAAATTCAATCGACCTGGTCATTTCCGATGGCCGCATGCCGGGGATGGATGGAGCCGCGCTGCTTGCCGAGGTGCGGCGCCGCTGGCCCGACAGAATGCGCATGCTGCTGACCGGCTACCCGGATATCGGCGCCACTATCGACGCGATCAACGAAGGCGGGATTTATCGCTATATAAGCAAGCCCTGGGACGATGCGGAACTTTGCACAACCATAGAGCGGGCTCTCGCATCCCGCAACCACGCGCGCCGGAAAACGCGGACAGAGCTGCGGCAAAGTCACGCCAAGACGGTGGAAATATTTTCATCATTGATAAACCAAAGGCTGCCTCAGGGCGGATCCCTGAACAAAGAAATCGCGGCCCTGGCGCACAACTTTTGCAAGGCCCAGGGGCTTCCCCAGAAGTTGATGGACGACCTCGCCTTGGCGGCCACTTTGTACAACGTCGGCAAGCTGACTTGGCCCGATGCGCTCATCACTGTGCCGGCCGACCAGATGGACAGAGAGCAACGGGAACGCTACCGCGACTATCCGTGCGCTGGGGGAAGCCTGCTGGCCGCGCTGGACCCCACCCACGATGCGGCGAAATTCGTACGGCACCATCAGGAGCGGTGGGATGGCACGGGCTTCCCGGATGGATTGGCGGGCCATGCGATTCCCCTGGGCGCGCGAATCCTGAAATTGGCCGTGGATTTCGTTGAAATGCAGGAAGGAATCGTGCTGACGCGCAGGCTGACGCGCGACGAGATACTCGCCAACATGCCAAAGTATGCCATGCGGCTTTACGACCCCTTGCTGTGTCCCGAGTTCATCGAAGTGGCGGGTAAAGTCGACTCCCCCGGCCAGGAAGAAGAAGACAGCACAATCCTGGCTTTGACGATACCCTGTCTCGAACCGGGGATGATAATGGCCCAGGACCTGCATGCGGGCAGCGGCATGCTGCTGCTCAAAGGCGGTCAGGCCCTGACGGAAAGTCTGATCAACAAGCTCCAGATCTTCGAGGATGCCGATCAGGCGCAATACACACTGCATGTGCGCCGCCCCGATCAAAACGCCACTGAGGGCGGAGAATGAATAACAAGCCATTATCCGACGCGATATGGCCTGCCGAAGCCATATCCCCAGGCGAGGCATCGGGAAACAATCGCGAAACATTGACTCGCATGCCTGTACTCGTGGTGGCCTTTACCTTGATCTGGTTCGGCGTTCTGGGTGGCGTCCATTACCTATGGGCAGAAGGCGGCGCGGTGCTCCCTGCGTTTATTTCGCCGGATCGCGCCATAGTGTTTTTTTTGTGCGGCACAGCCATGGCTACAGCCAGAGACCGGGCCAACATCTCGCGCATTCTGGCTTGCGGCGCGTTGCTGGTGAGCGTATCGCATCTATACAGCGATCTGCTGCCCGCCGCCCCCCTGGATGCGCCTTCGGCCTTTGGAAGGCTGCCTCACGTCATGGCTTCGTGGGCCATGTTGACAACCATCCTGTCCCTGGGGCTGGTCTGCCGCAATCTGGGTGCGCCGGGCCGGCGCGCCTCGTTCTACTTGGGCATTGCCGCCACAACAGGCGCTGTCCTGGATCTTGTGGCTCAATGGGGATTCTCTTCAAGACTCTACGACAGCGCCGACGCCGCCAAGATAACAGCCATCATGGGAATTCTGGGTGGGTGTGCGGTCGTGGCCTTGAGCCGAAAGACAAGCCTGGAAGATGTATTGCGCGATAGAGCCATCGCCATCACTATTGTCCTGGGCACACTGGCATCGGTGCTTGGCTGGCATGTCGTGACTGAACAAAGCCTACGCACAACGAGCCACCATGATCAGGCGGCATTCAAACGCGCAGCGCTAAACGTAAAAAATTCGATCGCCGGCCAGTTGGCCCTGTTCGACAGGATGAGCAGGCGCTGGAATGCATTGGATGGAACGCCACCGGAAAAACTGGTCCGCGAGGAACTGGACAGTTATCTGGACAGCGTTGCATCGCTCAGTCTTATTGCAGTTCTGGATGACAATCACCGCATCCAATGGATACAAAGCAAAGACGGCGTGGCCCGCCGCTGGCTGGAGCAGAACCTGGCCGGCATGGACTACCGTCGGTGGCTGAACCGCATGCAAATAAGTCCAGGCGCGCATCTGGGCTATGCGGAGGCCATTTTTCCGAAAAAAACGCTGGCGATCATTGCGGCCCCCCTGGCCGGCCCCGGCACACAGGGATGGACTATCGTTGCCGTCGAAAACATTTCAGCGCTGCTGTCGGAAGCTTTCGGGGCGAGCGACAGCCCGCTGCATTTTCGTGTCGAACAAAATGGCCAGCCGCTTTTTGGCGAGGCGGCAAGCCAAGGCTATCTTTCGCGAGTCGGCGAATCTGCGATATCCCTGCGCCACGGCACTGTCTGGACCTTATCGTCATGGCGCACAGGGCCGCTGACCGAAGGGCTGGCGGCATTGCTGGCCAATATCGTACTGCTGGTGGGCCTTGCACTTACCGCATTCCTGATCAGAACACAACGACTGGCATCGGGCATTCGTCATCGCTCCATCCAGTTGCATCACGGCTCGCTCCACGATGCCCTGACGAACCTTCCCAACAAGCGGCAGCTCGAGCTGCAACTAAGCAGGGTCTGCCAGGCGGCAAAGGCCGAGAACGCCGCCGTTTGGGTCGTCTTGGTCAATCTCGATGGCATGAAACTCATCAACGACTCCATGGGCCATAACATCGGCGACAAAATCCTTGTGGAAGTCGCTCAACGCATGCGTGAAGAAGTGGGTAAAAAAGGGGTTCTGGCCCGTATAGGCGGAGTCGAGTTCGTGGTTGTACATGCGGGTGTTGCGCGTCAAGATGTGCTTGATGCCACGCGGCGCATTATTGCCGCCGTTACCGGACCGTACCATATCGAGAATATGCAATTTCGCCTGACGGCCAGTGCGGGCATAACGGTTACCAACGATCACGCGGCCGAACCGATGGAGCTTGTGCGTGAAGCCGATCTGGCCATGACCCGTGCCAAGTACAACGGCCGCAACACGTGGCATGAATATACGACCGATTTAAGCGCACTCGTGGCCGAGCGCCTTTCATTGCGAACCGAACTTCAGAAATTCCTGGATGAAGATGGCCTCGAGCTGCACTATCAACCCCTGATCGACGGCAGCACAGGCCGTATAGTAGGCGTGGAGGCCCTGCTGCGTTGGCAACACCCGACTCTTGGATATATTCCCCCCTCGGTTTTTATTCCATTGGCCGAAGAAACCGGGCAAATCATTCCCTTGAGCGATTGGGTATTGAACACGGCATGCCGCCACATCAAAACCCTGAAAACGCGAAACCTGTCCGACTTTCCCGTGGTCGTGAATATCTCGCCCCTGCATTTTCAGAGAACCGATTTCATAGATAGCATCAGGAAGAAGCTGCAGACCTATTCCCTGCCCGCAAAATGCCTGGAAATCGAAATTACGGAAGGGATATTGCTGGACAATGCCACCCATACCATTACCAAGCTGAAAGAGCTGAAAGAAATAGGCGTGGCCGTATCCATAGACGATTTCGGGACCGGCTATTCCAGCCTCAACTATTTGAAAAATCTACCCATAGACAAAATCAAGATAGATCGCTCTTTCGTCAACGAGGTAATCAGCGACAGGCATGACGCCGCTATTGCAAAAGCGATTATCGACATAGCGCATCATCTGAATGTAAAAGTCATTGCGGAAGGAGTGGAAACAGAATCGCAGTACTGGTTTCTGAAGCGCAATTTCTGCGATCAGTTTCAGGGGTATCTGTTCGCCAAGCCCATGTCATTCGGAGACCTGGAGCAGCGGCTCAAAGAACATGGAGGCTGCGAAATCCTGCCGGAACCCAAATACAAAAAAGAATCCGACCGGACTCTCTTGTTGCTGGATGATGAAGAAAATATTCTTCGCGCCCTGGCACGGCTGCTGCGTCGCGACGGCTATCGCATTCTGACGGCAAAAACGCCGCCCGAGGCATTCTCGATATTGGCGACTCACGATGTTCAGGTAATTCTGTCCGATCAACGCATACCCGAAATGACCGGCACGGAATTTTTCAGCAGCGTCAAGAAAATGTATCCGGCCACCGTCCGTCTGATACTTTCCGGCTACACCGACCTGAAATCGGTCACGGAAGCCATCAACCGGGGTTCAATATATAAATTCCTGACCAAGCCCTGGGATGAGGAAGAATTACGCAGCGAAATCGCGCATGCTTTCAAAGGCTATGTGTCGTAAGGCGATCCATGTATTGCAGCCTGCGCGGCCCCTTGCCGACAGCCATGGCCGCACGGGAAAACGCTATGCTATGGTGCTGTGGGCACCATAGCGTTATTATTCGCCAAAGAACAACGAATAATGAAAACAACTTGCGCTCCGTCGATCCTCTCGCGGCTTGTATTGCTGGCCACGGCATGTATTGTGCCTGCCTCGTTGATGGCTGTCCTGCTTATTACCTACGACTATCATCAAGCCCGGACACAACTCACGCACAACTCAATGTCGACGGCCAGGGCGATGGTCCTGGCCGTCGACAGGGACTTCGCCAGCACAGAGTCCACTCTGATTGCCCTGGCCACGTCACCGTACCTGAGCACTCAGGATTATGCCGCCTTTTATAGACAGGCCAGCGAAATTCTTCGCGATCCGGCAAACATCGCCATTGCATTAAGCGACGCAGCGGGAAAACAATACCTCAACACCATTCGTCCGTATGGCGCACCGCTTCCCCGACAAAGCAATTCCCGTCAGCTGCAACGTGTTGCCGAGACGCAAAAAACGGTGATTTCCAATCTGTTTGTCGGCCCTGTAACCCGCCGGCCTCTCGCTGTCATGGGCGTCCCGGTCGTACGCAAAAACAAGGCCATCTATAACTTAAGCGCGGGAATGTTCGCCGAGCATTTCAGCAAACTGCTTGCCCAGCAAACATTGCCCCCAGACTGGATTGGCACTATTGTGGACAAGAGTGGAACGATTGTCGCCACCACCCACGACACGCATCGGCTCACAGGCATGCAAGCCCCCCTGAGCCTGATCAAGCATATGACCCTGGACCACGAAGGCTCGTTTGAAAATACCACCCTGGCGGGCGCACCCGCGCTGACTGTTTTCAGCCAATCTCCCATATCAGGCTGGACCATAGCGATAGAAATCCCGACCCAAAGCTTGGATTCCGCTTTGTGGGATAGATTCTTCTGGCTGATCTTCGCTACCGCCGCACTGCTGGCAGGCAGCCTGGGCTTCGCCTGGCTGATCGGCGGAAAGATAGCCCGATCGGTACGCGGCCTGGCCTCTCCGGCGCTTGCGCTGGGACGCGGCGAACCGGTCAAGCCATCGTCATACCATCTCAAAGAAGCCGACGAAGTCGGGCTGGCCTTGGTAAAAGCCTCCGAGATGCTTTTTCATGCCCGGCATCAGGCCAACCACGATCTTCTTACCAAACTCAGCAACCGGTCGCTTTTTACGGAAATCGTCGATCAGCAGTTGCGGCTTTTGGGAAGAATCCACAGCCACATGTCCATTCTCTACATCGACCTGGACGGTTTCAAGGCGGTCAATGACGAACATGGCCACGCGGCGGGAGACAAGCTGTTGCGTTTGGCGGCCGAACGGCTCAAGGCGGGAATACGGGAGTCCGATGTTGCCGCGCGACTGGGCGGCGACGAATTCAGTGTCCTGCTGGTCAATGCCTCGATGGCGGACGCGGAAATGATCGCCAAGAAACTCGCCAAGAGTCTTTCCGTTCCATACCAGCTTGACACATTATCCGTCGAGGTTTCGGCCAGTATCGGCGTAGCCAGCTTTCCCGAGTCGGGAACCACCAGCAAGGCGCTTTTGCACAGCGCAGATCATGCCATGTACAAAGCAAAGGCGATGGGCAAGGGGTGTGTGGTTGCAGAAATCAGCTAAGGAATACTCATCTATGCAAATCCGTGCCTATCAAGCCGCCGACGAAGAGGCTGTCATCGCCCTCTGGCACGAATGCGGGCTGGTTCGGCCCTGGAATAATCCGCGGCGCGACATTGCTCGCAAGCTTACCGAACAGCCTGAACTCTTTCTGGTGGGCACTGTAGCGCAAACCCTTGTCGCCACCGCCATGATCGGCTTCGATGGCCACCGCGGCTGGCTCTATTATCTTGCGGTTGCGCTCACGCATCGTCATCAGTCCTATGGCCGGCAGCTCGTGCAGGAAGCAGAGCATTTGCTGATCCAGCGCGGCTGCCCCAAGCTGAATCTGCTGGTGCGCTCTTCCAATTCAAAAGTCATCGAGTTCTACCAGAAACTGGGCTACGCCCAGGACGAAGCGGTCAGCCTGGGGCGCAGGCTTATTCCCGATCAGGATACCTGAGCTTTCCGTGGTCAGGCTCACCGGCCGCTAGAGAATTTTTGGTTTAAGTGTTTACGGGGGTGGACGCGTTTCAGTGGCTTTCGTTTTGAGCCGTTCAGGTCTGAGTTTATTACCTTGGACGGCAGTTCTATTAAGACGCCGCAGGGTGGGCGGTGCGGTGTAGTCCGGCACGTCCAGCGGTCGTGGTGCTACGCACCCCGACTGCCCGGGTCTGCCTCGTCCAGGCGGGCGTCGGGCGAACTCGCGTCGCCCCGCGATGCGGGGCGCCACTCAGACAGCGCCCGCCGAAAGCCCCCGCCTTCCCTTCGTCAGCACCCGGCGCTGGACTACCGCCGGACTACACCGCACCGCCCACCCTGCGGCTTGCGTTGAGGCAATGCATAGAGAGAGGCATTAGGGTCATGCACTGAGAGAAACGGTGAGGTCATGCATCGAGGTATACGCTGGGGCCGGCACGTTCATTCCAGGCATGCCCTAACGTGAGCCGTCTATCGGGACTTGGGGTCAGGACCGGCGTAAGGCGTGCGCCGGATGCTACCGTAGGGAAGGCGGGGGCTTTCGGCGGGCGCTGTCTGAGCCCAGCCTCGCGAGGCTGGGCGAGTTCGCCCGACGCCCGCCTGGACGAGGTAGATCCGGATCAAGCACGCCGTGCCGGCCCTGACCCCAAGCCCCGATAGACGGCGTCTTCAAATACCAAACCGTAAATACCAAAGCTACCAAAACGTCAAATGCCGCAAACACTTCGAACAAAAAATGCTCTAAGCAGGCCTTTGCCGCAACGAGTCGATCCAGTCCGGGTTGGGCTGGCCCACCCATGCCAAGGCCTGGGCGCGCGATGGCGCGCGCCACACCCCGCCGCCTATGCTCGGCAGCGGTTTCACCCCATACCAGAACCAGCGGCCGTCTTCGTCCTGCGCCACCCAGTTCCATCCGTGCGGAGCGCCCGACCAATCCGGCTCATTTATTTCGACAGACATTCCATTCCCTGGATCACCGTTATCGCCCGGCGGCATAGGCTTGAAGCAGCCGTGGCGAAGCAGCAGCGTGCATCAGGCCATCTTCGTCACGCGACACTGCGGTCAATCGCCCGATACTCCATTCCGGCGACTCTTCAATCTGATGCCCGCGCCGCTGCAAGTCGTCGATCACCTCGCGGCCATAGCTGCTTTCGATTGTAATATTTCCGGGCTTGCGACCGCGTGGATAAAAGGAACTGGGAAAATGCTGTGTGTGAAACATGGGCATATCGATGGCTTCCTGCAAGTTGAAGCCTTGCTGAATATGCCGTAAAAACAGGATCAATTGCCATTGCTCCTGTTGATCGCCTCCGGGTGTGCCGAAAGCCATGTAAGGCACCCCGTCTTTTGACAGGAACGTGGGGCTCAGCGTGGTTCTCGGCCGCTTATAAGGAGCCAGCGTACCGGGCAGACCCTCTTCGAGCCAAAACATTTGGGCCCGGGTATTCAGGCCAAAGCCCAAGCCCGGTATCACCGGCGACGATTGCAGCCAGCCGCCCGATGGCGTGGCCGCAATCATATTGCCCCAGCGGTCAATTACGTCAATGTGCGTGGTATCGCCCTTCTTGGCCGACACGAGCCGGTTTGCCTTATCCATGGCGGAAAGAGGCGTGTCATCCGCCGTTTGGGGCGACAGGCGGTTCAGGACAGCCATGACGCGCGCGACTTGCGCCTCGTAGCCCGGGATTATGCCTGGGCTCAATTCATTGAATGCCTGTTCGCCAATAAGGCGGCTGCGCACCCGGTTATATTCGTCGGACAAAAGCACGGACAGCGGAACATCGATAAAATCGGGGTCGCCGTAATAGGCCTCACGGTCGGCGAAAGCCAGCTTCATGGCTTCAACCAACAGGTGCACGAAACGCGGGTCGCCCGGCTTCAGGCTTGAAATATCGGTGTGCTTGAGCAAGGCCAGCACTTGCAGGAATGTCGGGCCCTGGCTCCACGGCCCCGTTTTGGCGACATTTATATTTCCATATTGGTACTGCAGCGGCGCTTCGTAACTGGCCGACCAGCGGGCCATATCGTCGCCTCTTATGACTCCCTTATGCGGCGCCCCGCTTTCGTCCATCACTTCCGTATGGGACGCGAACCGATCGATTGCCTCGGCCACAAAGCCCTTGTAAAACACTTGCCTGGCCATTTCGATTTGCTTTTCGCGATTGCCTCCGACGCTTTCCGCCTCGGTCAGCAAGCGGCGCCAGGTATTGGCCAGCGCCGGATTGCAAAAAAGCTTCTTTCCCCTGGGAACAGCACCTTGAGGCAAGTAGACTTCGGCCGAAGTCGGCCAATATGCCTCAAAAAAATCCTTCATGCTCGCAATGGTGTTGGACACGCGCGGCAACAGCGGATGGCCTGTCTGGGCGTAATAAATGGCCGGCTCCAGCACATCGCGCAGCGACTTCGTGCCGTGGTCGCGCAACAGGATCATCCATGCGTCGAAAGCGCCGGGCACCACCGCAGCAAGCAGCCCGTTGCCGGGGATAAGCGTTAAACCTTCAGCCCGATAGCGGTCCAGCGTGGCGGCGCCCGGCGTAGTGCCTTGCCCACACAGCACTTCGATTTTTTTTGTGGCTGCCGAATAGAAAATACCCGGCACTTCGCCGGCCGGCCCCACCAGATTGGGCTCGACCACATGCAACACGAACGCGCTGGCCACGCACGCATCGAAGGCATTGCCGCCGCGCTCCAGCATCGACATGCCTACCGCGGTGGCAAGCCAGTGAGTCGAGGTGACAACACCGAAAGTGCCGGCGATTTCCGGACGGGTCGTAAACATAATCAATGGCCTAGAATGTAAAAAGACTCGAACAAGCCAAACGGCAATGGCCTACTGCTTGGCCAGTTCCACCCCTTTCAGGCGAATCAGGCCGTCGGGATAGGGCACAAACCCCTTTACCCGTTTCTGCACGGCAAAGGTCCAGGGTAGATAGTAGGTGTAGAAAATGGGCCGTTCAACCTGCATCCGCTGAAGGAATTCCGCATAAAGCGCCTTGCGTTTGCCGGTATCCTGCTCCACTCGCGCATCGACCAGCAGCTTGTTGAGTTTTTCGTCGCAGAACTTGCCATCGTTGAGGCTGCCCTTGCAACTGACATACTGAAACACGTTGCCGCTGGGATCGACGCGGCCCGACCAACCGGCTTGCCCAAGCTGAAAATCGCCGCGCGCCAGAGTCGATTGCAAGGCGGCAAATTCCATGGGCCTGAGGCTGATGTCGAATCCGGCTTCACGCCCCGTCGCCTGTATCAGTTCCATGACCTGCTGCATAATAGTATTGGTGCCATACGAGATTTCAACCTTGACCCGATCAAACCCTGCCTCCTTCAACAAGGCGCGCGCCTTTTTTACATCGCGGCCTTTACGCTCGACGCTCTTGTCGTAAGCAAAACTGGCGGGAGGGAAAGGCTGGAAAGCGGGCTGGTACAGGCCCATCCCCACGACCTGATTTATGGCGTCCCTGTCGATGGCTAGATCAAAAGCCTGCCTGACTCGAGCATCTTTCGCAAAAGGGTTGCTGGCCCCTCGAGGGCCATTGGCAAAATTGACCGAAATGGCCTGGAAGCCCAGGCCGGTAATCGGCATGAATACGAGGCTGGGATCGTTCTTGACTGTTTCGGCGTCGCTCGGGGCAATGCGCTCGGCCATATTCAGCCCGCCGGCGCGCAGGTCATTGAGCCGCACCGTTGCGTCGGGAACCGGCTTGAAGATGACCGTATCGATATGAAAATCCTTGGCATCCCAGTATTGCGGAAATTTTTCCAGCACAATGCGGTCGTTCTGGACGCGCTCCTTGAAACGATAAGGGCCGGAGCATACGGGATGTTTTCCTGGATCTTTATCGAAGCTTTTCGGCGACTGCATCATGCCCGCACGATCGGACAACTGCGACAGGAACGATGCGTCGGGCTCGGACAAATGGAGCACGACTGTCCTGGAGTCCGGCGCGTCGACGCTGACCAGCGTTGCCAGCTCGCTTTTGCGATTGCTGTCGGGCAATGTCTTGGCGCGATCGAGGTTGGCCTTGACCGATGCGGCATCGATAGGAGTGCCGTCGTGATATACGGCTTTATCGCGTAAAGTGAATTTAAGTGTTTTATCGTCGAGCCATGTCCATGAGGTGGCCAATTGGGGAACGATTTTCAGGTCGGGCGTGATGTCAACAAGCTTGTCGCACAGCGACGCAAATACAATACGACCCACGAATGTCCTGGCTCGCACCGGATCAAGCTGGTCCGGATCGTCCTGCAAGCCTATTTTCAGGGTAGTCTGGGCAAACGCCGCGCCCGATAAAAGCACGCCCGCTATCGCTGCGATTTTCAGGATTACCTTGTTCATGATCAAGCTCCAATGGAAATGAGTTGTTTCGTTGGCGGATTAGATTCTTGGAACATCAAGCGGTGCCGGTGGGCCAGGCTGGGCAGGCGAGCTCGAACCCGCCACGCCAAGGACCCGGGGCGGGGAATCAAGGGAGCAACTGTCTGAGCGTGACGCTTGCGCACAGCCCGGGGGGCTGTGCGCCACGCGAGTTTTGCGACCGCCCCGAGCCAGGTCCTTGGCGTGGGCAGCCCTGGCACAGCCAGGGCCGGGTGAGGCGAGCCTGCCCAGCCTGGCCCACCGGCACCGCTGGCGCGGGCATCGGCAATACCGTCCGGCATCAATAGACCCCTACAGAATGGCGCGCCACAAAATGACCCTTGCCGACCTCCACCAGAGGCTCGACCAGCGGATCATCGCCCACACTGCGCACGGCGCTGGGAATTTCATCCACCAGCAGCGAGTGCTCCCGGTGCCGGCGCGAAGGGTCGGCAATCGGCACGGCAGCCATGAGCTTTCTGGTGTAAGGATGTTGCGGACTCTCGAAGATGGCGCTGCGCGGGCCGATTTCAACCACCTGCCCCAGATACATCACCACCACTCTATGGCTGACGCGCTCCACCACGGCCATATCGTGGGAAATGAACAGGATGGACAGGCCCAGCTCGCGCTGCAGGTCCAGCAACAGATTGACGATCTGCGCCTGTATGGATACATCCAGGGCGGACACCGATTCATCGGCAATAATGATTTTCGGGTTCAAGGCCAGGGCCCGCGCGATGCAAATGCGCTGCCTTTGTCCGCCTGAGAATTCATGGGGATAGCGGTCTATCATTTCAGGACTCAGGCCGCACTTGTCCATCAGCCAGCGCACCCGTTCGTACGCTTTGCGCCCTTTGGCCACGCCGTGGATCAGCAGCGGCTCCATAATTGAATAACCGATGGTCACGCGCGGATCGAGCGATGCAAAGGGGTCCTGGAACACGAACTGGATGTTCTTGCGCAAGGCCTGCATCTGGCCCGCACTCAAAAGGCTTATATCCTGCCCCGCGAAAAGAATTTTCCCGGCACGCAGCCGCTCCAGCTGGGCCAGGGAGCGTCCGGTGGTGGTTTTGCCGCAGCCCGACTCACCCACCAGGGCCAGCGTTTCGCCCGGATATAAATCGAAACTGACCTGCTCCACGGCATGCACCCGCTGACGCACGCGGCCAAACAGGCCGCTGGCAATATCGAACCGCGTTACCAGCTTATCGACTTGCAGGAGCGGCCCTTGCTCATATTTGACCGTGGATGACAGCGGCAGCGGCTCTTCATGGGCGGACGCGGCGTCGGCACCCAGCAAAGCAAAGGGCGTGGGCTGGCCTATGCCTTTCATGGAGCCCAGTTTCGGCACCGCGGACAACAAGGCTTTGGTGTACCAGTGCTGAGGCTGATTGAATAAAGCATCGGATGAGTTTTCTTCCACCTTTTCACCACGATGCATCACCATGACCCGGTCCGCCACTTCGGCCACGACCCCCATGTCATGCGTGATGAAAATCACGCCCATATCCATGTCCTGCTGCAATTGGCGTATAAGCTGCAGGATCTGGGCCTGGATGGTGACATCCAGGGCGGTGGTGGGCTCGTCGGCAATCAGCACCTGCGGCCGGCACGACAGCGCCATGGCGATCATGATGCGCTGTCGCATGCCGCCCGACAATTGGTGAGGATAGCGGCCTTGTATCGCACGGGCATCGGGAATACGCACGGTTTCCAGCAGGCGCAGCGTTTCCGCCTGGGCCGCGGCCGCATCCATGCCTTGATGCAGGCGCAGCGCCTCGGCAATCTGATTGCCGGTGGTAAAGCTCGGGTTCAGGGACGTCATGGGTTCCTGAAAAATCATGGCGATGTCGGCGCCGCGTATCGTCCTCATGGCGGGCTCGCTTGCGGCGACCAGATCGAGCACGTCGCCGCTGCGACGGCGCAACAGGATTTCGCCGTGTGTAATGCGGCCCTTGCCAAACTCGACCAGGCGCATCACCGACAAGGACGTTACCGACTTGCCGGAACCCGACTCCCCCACAATCGCCAGTGTCTCGCCCTTTTCCACGTAAAAGGACACATTGCGCACCGCCTGGACCAGGCGATCAGGGGTTTTAAAGGAAACGCTCAAGTCTTCAACTTGAACGACACGCTCTGCATTCATCATCGGCATATGTCAACTATCCTGACGCGGGTCCAGCGCATCGCGCAGGCCATCACCCAACAAATTGAATCCGAATACCACCAGGAAAATCGCCGAGCCCGGAAAAACCGACATCCAGGGCGCCTGGATCATGAAATTCTTTGCCGTATTCAGCATCGACCCCCAGGAGGGATCGGGCGGCTGCAAACCCAGCCCCAGGAACGACAGGCTCGCCTCGGCAATGATTGCGCTGGCAATCAGGATGGTTGCCTGCACAATCAGCGCCGGCATGATATTGGGCAATATGTGGCGCAGGATGATGCGGCGGTTCGAGGCACCCAGCGAGCGCGTGCTCTGGACGTAATCTTCGTTCTTGACCGACAAGACCTGGCCGCGCGCCAGGCGTATGAACAACGGCGCGGCCGACATCCCGATGGCAATCATGGCGTTGATCAGGCTGGGGCCCAGGAACGCCGCCAGTGCAATGGCAAGAATCAGAAACGGAATCGAAAACAGGGCTTCCGTCACGCGTGAAATACAGCCGTCGATCCAGCCGCCGAAATAACCCGCCAGCAAGCCGAACGGCACACCGACCATCAGGGCGATCAGGACCGAGCACATGCCCGCCATCAGGGACGCGCGCGTGCCATACACCATCCGGCTGAAAATATCGCGCCCCAGTTCGTCGGTGCCGAACCAGTGTGCCGCCGACGGCGCCTTGCGAATGGCCGAAAAACTGACCTGCACCGGATCTTGGCCGGCAATGAGCGGGGCCAGTACGGCAACCAGGACAAAAAACAGGACAATGACGGCCCCAAGCACGGCCGAGCGATTCCGCTTGAACTTTCCCCAGGACCGGCTCCTGCGGCGGGGAGCGGCGCCCGCATTCATGACTTGCGCATTCATGCGTACCTCAACCGGGGATTGACCAGGATATACAAGATATCGGCAATTAATGTCAGTGTAATGAAGCCCACCGCAATGCACAGCACAATGCCTTGCACCACGGCGTAATCACGGTTGAACACGGCGTCGACCAGCAATTTTCCAAATCCCGGTATGCCGAAAATCTGTTCCGTCAGCACCGCTCCGGCGAGCAGTTCGCCAAACAGGATCGTCACCAACGTCACGATCGGCATCAGGGCATTGCGCAAGGCATGACGCAGCACCACCACCCATTCCGAAGCGCCTTTGGCGCGCGCGGTACGTACGTAATCGGCGCTCAAGGCCTCGAGCATGGCCGAACGCGTATGGCGCATCAGGTAAGCGCTGATAACCGTCGACAGCACGGCCGCGGGCATGAGCATGGTTTTAAGCGACAGGCCGAGATCTTCACTTGGCGGCACAAAGCCCGAAGCGGGAAGCAGCTTCCAGTGGACGGCAACTATCATGATCAGGATGATGCCCAGCCAGAAATTGGGTATGGACATTCCGGACAAGGCAAACAGATTGGCTCCAAACTCGAGCCGCGTGCCTTTTTTTACCGCGGCCAGTATGCCCAGGGGAATTCCTATGAGAATGGAAAAAAACATGGCCATCACCGCCAACTGGATCGTGACGGGCAGCTTTTGTTTGACCAGAACCGTCACGGGAATATCGGTGCGCAGCGACACGCCCAGGTTGCCCTGCCCAACCTGCTTGACCCAAGCCAGGTACTGCACCGGCAAGGGATCGTTCAGGCGGTATTTTTCCCGCAAATAGGTCAGTACGGCCGGATCCCGCTCTTCGCCCGCCATGGCCAGCACCGGGTCGCCCGGCAGGATTTTCTGCAGACTGAAAATAAGCATCGACACCAGTATCAGCGTCGGTATCGCCACAATTATGCGGCGCAAAATAAGTTTGAACATGCCAGGGTGCCCTGCAATGCTTGATAGATTGAAAGACAGGCCGTGTGCGTCAAAGCCGCTGCCTGGTTGCGGCCTTGACGTGCTGCGTAGGCCTGGGGCCTAGTTTTTGGAGAAAGACACACCCTTCAGGCGGATCATGCCATCCGGATACGGCGTGAAGCCTTGCACCTTCTTGCGCACGGCGAACGGCCAGGGCTGGTAATACGTATACAGGCTGGGCAGATCGTCCTGCAAAATAGTCTGGGCCTGATCGTAAATAGCCTTGCGCTTGGCTTCGTCAGGCACGGTGCGGGCTTCCTTCAGCAATTTGTCCACCTCGGGATTGCAGTATTTGCCGTCGTTCAGGGCGCCGCCGCAGGTCACGAAATTGTAGATATTGCCATCCGGATCCACCCGGCCCGACCAGCCGCGCATGTCGACCTGGAAGTTGCCCTTGGAATCGTCCGCCAGCATGGCGGCATATTCGGTGGGACGCAGGCTTAGCTGGAACCCGGCCTGGGCCGCCATGGCCTGCACCATTTCGGCCGTCGAAGATGCAATCGTATTGTTGCCGAAGGTCAATTCAGCCTTGACGGTTTCCATGCCGGCTTTTTTCAGCAGCGCCTTGGCCTTGGCGATATCGGGCTTGGTGACCGGGAACTTGTCACTGTGGTAAGGGCTGGCCAGGGGAAAGGGTTGCTGCGCCGGGATGAAAATGCCGCCCCCGATAACCTGATTGATGGCATCGCGATCGATGGTCAACTGGAAGGCCTGCCGGACCAGCTTGTTGCTGAACGGATTGGTCTTGGCCTTGGGGCCATTGGCCACGTTGAACATGAATTGCTGGAAACCCAAGCCGGTGACGGGTGCGAACACCAGGCTTGAATCGGCCTTGACTTGCGCCACATCGGACGGATTCAGCCGCTCAAGAATATCGATGCTTCCGGAACGCAGATTCTGCAGGCGCACGGTTGTATCGGGAATGGGCATGAACACCACTTTCTTGAAGGCAAAGTCTTTGGCGTCGTAGTACTTGTCGAATTTTTCCAGGACGATGCGGTCGTTCTGCACACGCTCCACGAATTTGTAAGGACCCGAGCAAATCGGATCGCGCCCCACCGTGGCGGCGTTATCGGCACCCTGGAAGCTTTTGGGCGACAGCATCATGCCCGCACGGTCCGACAGTTGCGCAAGCAAGGTCGCGTCGGGCTGCTTCACCGTAATGACCAGGGTGGAGGGATCGGGGGCATCGACCTGCTGGATCGAAGCCAGCTCGCCCTTGCGCTGGCTTTCCTTCATGGTTCGGTCGCGATCCAGATTGGCCTTGGCGGCCGCCGCATCGAACTTGGTGCCGTCATGGAACAAGACATCATTGCGCAGCTTGAACGTCAAGACCTTGTTGTCGGGACTCCAGGACCAGGACGTGGCCAATTGCGGAACGAACTGCAGCTTGGCATTGATATCGACCAGCTTATCGCACAAGGACGTAAAGACGATGCGCGACACATACGTGCGTGAACGGGCCGGATCGAGGGTATCCGGGTCCTCCTGCATGCCGATGCGCAAGGTTTGCGCAAAACTGGCCGTGGCCGCCGCGCCCAGCACCAGTCCGCCCAGCAAAACCGTGATTTTTTTCATATGTTTGTCTCCTGATTGATCTTATTGTCTTAAAACCCGACGGCCTGACCGTCGCGCCGGCTGTCGCTGGCCGCCACATACCCCTTCTCGTTGTCGTCCTCGGACATGCGCCAGATAAACTGCCCGGCGCCGAAATCCATATAGGGATCATAAACAGACTTGAATTTATGTCCAAGAGACTTCAAGCCTTCGACCGTGCCGGCGTTCATGTTCGGCTCGATATCGAGGGTAAAGTCGCGGTTCACTTTCCAGCGCGGAGCGCAGCAGGCGGCCTGAGGCTGCTGATCGTAATCGATCATGCGCACAACGGTCTGCAAATGCCCCTGGGGCTGCATATCGCCCCCCATGACGCCGAAGCTCATGACCGGCTTGCCATCTTTGCTGAGGAATCCGGGAATAATGGTATGGAACGGCCGCTTGCCTCCTCCGACCACATTGGGCGAGGCGGGGTCCATGGAAAATCCGACTCCGCGGTTCTGCATGCTGATCCCGGTGCCCGGCACCACGACGCCTGAGCCGAAGCCCATATAGTTCGACTGAATGAACGAAACCATCATGCCGCTTTCATCGGCGGCTGTCAGATAGATGGTGCCTCCCGCATACGGCCGGCCGGCCGCGTAGGTCCCGGCCTTGTCCAGGCGAATCAGCTTGGCCCGGCTGTCGAGGTAATTGTCGTCCAGCATCTGCAGCGGCGTGATGTCCATGGTGCGCGGTTCGGACACATAACGGTATAAATCGGCGAAGGCCAGTTTCATCGCTTCGATCTGGACATGCTGCGACTGCACGGAATCGACCGGCATATTGCGCAGGTCGAAATGTTCGGCAATCCCCAAAGCCATCAAGGCCGCAATGCCCTGGCCATTGGGAGGGATTTCATGGAGCGTATAGCCATGATAGTTCCTGGATATGGGTTCGACCCATTCCGGCCGGTAGTTGCGCAAATCGTCGAGTGTCATAGCGCCATTGCCTGCACGGCTGAACGCGGCGATCTTCTCGGCCAGCTCGCCTTCATAAAAATCGCGCCCGCGGCTTTGGGCAATGCGCTTCAGCGTGACGGCGGCATCGGGAAAACGGAAATGCTCTCCTACTTCGGGGGCACGGCCCTCGGGCATGAATGCCTGGGCATAGCCCGGCTGGTCTTTCAGCTCTTTTGCCGCCTTGGCCCATTTTCCCGCCACGATCGGCGGAACGGCATAGCCCCGTTCGGCGATTTCGATCGCCGGCTCGAACAAAACCTCGAAAGGCAGTTTGCCGAACTTTTCATGCAAGGCTGCCCAGCCCGCCACGACACCAGGTACGGTGGCGGAATCCCATCCGCGTATCGGCTGATTGGCCTGGCCATTGCTGTCGACGCCATGCTTGCGCTTGAAGTACTCGACATTCCAGGCCGCCGGCGCCACGCCGGATGAATTCAGGCCATGCAGCTTTTTGCCATCCCACAAGATCGCGAAGCAATCCCCGCCGATTCCGCAGGAAACCGGCTCGACCAGTACCATCGTGGCGGCCGCGGCAATCACCGCATCAACCGCATTGCCGCCTTTGAGCATCATGCGCAATCCCGCTTGCGCCGCCAGCGGGTGCGAGGTTGAAACCACATTGCGCGCAAACAGGGGGGCGCGAATGGAAGGGTAAGGATTGGTCCAGTTAAAGTTTTTCATACAAGCGCTACAGATATTTGGGGGGCTTTTAAGCTACTATCAATCAATCATTAAATCAATTTAGTTTTCATATTTGAACTACAAGTTTTTCTTATGAGTACCATACGCTTCATGCGCACGTTCCTGGCTGTGGCCCGTCATGGATCCTTTTCCGACGCCGCGGAACATGTCGCCCTGACCCAGGCGGCGGTCAGTTTGCAGATGCGTGCTCTGGAAGAAGAGTTTGGCCGCCAGTTGTTCGATCGCAGCGGCAGGTTGGCTTCGCTCAACGCAGCGGGCCAGGAAATCCTGCCCGAAATCGAGCATCTGCTTGCGCTTTACGACCGTATGCGAGTGCCCAAGCCGCCGCCGGGGCAGTTCGTCGGGAATTTGACCATCGGCGCCATCGTCTCCTGCATGAGTATCCTGGCAAAAATCGTGTCGGAACTCAAGAGCGAGCATAAGGAGTTGGGAATACGCCTGGTCTCGGGCAAATCCAGCGAGCTGAGCCACAAAGTCCAGGCCGGCGAGATCGATGCGGCGTTCGTGGTGGGCGTCGGCAAGAAGTGGGCCGGCACCCGATGGAAAATGCTTTATCAGGAGCCTTTGCGGCTCATCACCCCGAGCTCTGTCGCGGGCGACGACCCCAGGGAAATCCTGAGAAGCCACCCTTTTCTGCGCTTTGACCGCACCCAGCATACCGGAGGTCAAATAGACCGGGTTTTGAAAAAAATGGGAGTCATTCCCGACGACTTTCTGGAGCTGAACGCCATCGAGCAGGTGCTGGATCTGGTCGGACACGGTGTCGGCGTTACGATCCTGCCCCTGCTTCACACCGTGAAGTGGAACAAAGCCCATAAGCTGCGGATCCTGCCCTTGCCCGAGGATCTGGGTTCAACTACCCGCGATATCGGCATGCTCGAACGCCGCGACCACCGTTTGCAGGACGCCACTGAAATGATTTTTGGGCGCTATTCGCGCAGCCTCACTTCTTTTCGGGAGCTATGAAAGGTTCGGGACGGTTCATGCCGTGATATTCGCGATTCGGCATCATGTCCGTACCAATGGCAACCCGGTTCGACAGGTTGAAAAAGCCCACTGTGTCGCACAGATCGAAGATGTCTTCGGAGCCAAGCCCCACCGCACGCAACTGATTCCGATCGTCGTCGACGACGAGGTGGGGAGTCGCAGTCAGTTTCCAGGCGAAATCCAGCATGGCGCGCTGGCGCGGATCCAGTTTCGCCACCCGATAATTCATGACCATCATTTCGCCGAGTTCCGGGTCGCCGGACAACTGGCGCACCGCCTGGCCATGAGCAACAAGGCAGTAGTAGCAGTGGTTCGCGCTCGACACCACGACCGCGACCATTTCGCGTTCAAGCTTGCTGAGCCCCGACGGCGCAAGCATGAGTTCGTTGTACATGGCCATGAAATTGCGCAGCTTATTGGGTCGCAGGCTGTAGGCCGAAAGTACATTGGGAACCAGGCCAAGCTTGTCCATGCACTTCTGGTACACGGCCTTGATATCATCGTCCAGGGTGGCGGCGTCAGGGACCCCCAAGGCTGAAATGTGTGCGGGTTGCGGCATGGGACGGGCTCCTTTTCGTGATTGGCCTGATACTTCCCGCCACTTTATCAGGGTTCGAGGCAAACGCGGCGCGGGCGCCGATAAGCGGCACCGCATCTACGCAAGCGGAATGCGGGCCAAGAGGAATATCCGCTACAGCAAGGCGTGAAGCGCCGCGGCTTCCGCATGGATGGCGGCGGTATCGAAAACGGGAACAGCCACATCGGCGGCTTTGATCAGCAGGCCAATCTCCGTGCACCCCAGAATAATGCCTTCGGCCCCCTGTCGGGTCAGGGTTTCGATGATCCGCAGATATTCTTTCCTGGACGAGTCGGAAATAATGCCCAGGCAAAGTTCTTCGTAGATGATCTTGTGCACGAGGTTTCTGTCTTCCGCATCGGGAACCAGAATCTTCAAGCCATGGTGCGATTCGATGTAGCCTTTATAAAACTCCTGCTCCATCGTGAATCGCGTACCCAGCAAGCCGACTTTTCCGAGCTTGCTGTTCTTGATTGCATGCGCCGTTGCGTCGGCGATGTGCAACACCGGCAAGCCCCCTGTTTCCTGTATTCGGGAAGCAACCTTGTGCATGGTATTGGTGCAGACGACCACGAAATCCGCTCCGGCCTTTTGCAGGGCTTGCGCGCATTTTCCGAGATAATCGCCAGCGGCCGCCCAGTCGCCCTCGTGCTGGAAGGTTTCGATTTCCTGGAAATCAACGCTATACAAAACGATTTTTGCCGAATGCAGATCGCCCAGCCGTTTCTTGATGACGGTGTTGATGATCGTGTAATAGGGAACAGTGGACTCCCAGCTCATTCCGCCCAGCAAGCCTATGGTTTTCATACTCAGTCCTTGGAAGCAGCGCTCATCGCAGCATCAGGACATTTTATAGGCCAATCAAGTGCGCCGCCGCCGAAGTGCCATGCACGGCCACGCATGGCACTTCGGCGCCGCGGCGGCCTCGCTAGGGAGTATTTTTGGCCGCTTTGACCGCACCCTTCCATTTTGCAAGCTCGTCGACCAGAAAGGCCTGCGCCTGCTCGGGCGTACCACCCACCGGCGTGGTGTTCGCCGCTGTCAGTTTTTGCCTGAGATCTGGCGCGTCCAGGGCGGCCTTGAGCACATGATTGATTTTTTCAACCACCGCACGCGGCGTTCCCTTGGGCGCAACAATTTCGTACCACAGCATCAATTTGAAATCCGGGTAGCCGGATTCGGCGAGGGTCGGGACTTTTGGCGTTATGGCCGAACGCTCCAGGGAAGTGATTGCCAAGGGCCGCAATTTACCGGTTTCGAAATAACTGCCAGCCCCCTGATAGCTGATGAATATGGCCTGGACCCGGCCCGCGAGAACGTCCAGCAATGCCGGATTTATTCCCTTGTAAGGCACATGTATCATTTTTATCCCGGCCGCGGCGCTGAACAGTTCCATAGCCAGGTGCACGGCGGAACCTTCGCCTGAAGAACCAAAGCTCACGCCACCCGGATTCGCCTTGGCCATCTTGACGAACTCCGCGACATTGTGCGCCGGCACTTTGCTGCCCACGGCCAGATACACGGGTTGTGTGGCGATCAAGGAAATCTGCGTGAAATCTTTCAGCGGATCATAACTGGGAGTTGGATTGACCGTGCTATTGATCGCGTAAACAAAGGCATCGCTGGTATTGAGCAGCAGCGTGTAGCCATCCGGCGCGGCCCGGCTCACATGCTCGCTGCCTATGCTGCCGCTCGCGCCGGGACGGTTTTCAACAATGACGGGTTGCCCGGTGCTCTTCGACATCTTGTCGGCAAGCAGCCGCCCCAGTGTATCGGTGAAGCCGCCTGCCGCCCAGGGTACAACAAGGCGGATGGGCCGGTCGGGATAACTGCCCGCCGACGGGCCGGCCGCGAGCGCCGTATTGGCCAAAGGGGTGCCAAACAACATAAGCAACAGCATATTGCGTAGGATCTTCATGTTATTTACCTTAAAAAGTTATTCGATTCAATCCCTGCCTCTCCTGCCTACAACTTGCACCGGCTGCACGCCATGGGCCGCCCGGGCCGCACTGGCGCCACCGCCGTGTTTCATCGCAATAGCTCAACGACATCAAGGTTTTTTGCATCAAACCGGATGCCGTAATCCCTTTCCGCGCAGGCCAGGGAAATAAAACCGCTGCGTACGTCTCGCCGCACGGCATCGACTTCGCGGCTGAACGGATCGCCATAACCTCCGCCGCCCGGGGTGTAGTGAGTGACCGTGTCGCCTTCCGCCAAAGACTCGATATCCCCAATGGCGTGTTGCAGTTGACGCTCGCCGGGCAGGCCTTCGTTGATGACCCAGCGACCGCCGTCTCCCGCATGGCCTCCCGCAACGCCTTGAGGCAGCGATACCGATTTCTGCGAGGTATGCTGCAATTCAGGATCGCCACCAAGAATTTTGTACGAAAGAATCTGGCCCACACCCCCGCGAAAACGCCCCGCCCCCCCCGAGTCGCAGCGCATTTCACGGCGCAGGTAAAGTACGGGCGATTCCATCTCGATGGCTTCGCTGGGCGGAATATGGCAATTGGTCACATGGCAGGCGACAACTTCGATGCCGTCGGCCCGAGCGGTGGCGCCGATTCCTCCAGGCACCACTTCACCGAAAACCGTGCGCGCCCCGCTTCCCGGCTGCGTGGCGATGGTGTAGTTGTAGAGGCAGCCGCAGGAATCCGCCATGACACGCTCGGGAATGGCCTGCGCCAAAGCGCCCATGACGAGATCGACAATGGTGTGGCAGACAATCATGCGTTGGTACACGGCCGCGGGCGCGCGCGCATTGACCAGCGTACCCGGCGGCGCAATCACATGGATGGGCCGCTTGCAACCTTCTGTGCTGGGAATCGAGGCGTCGGTCACGCATCGCATGGCATAGTAGACAGCAGCCAGGGTGGTCGCCAGCGGACTGTTGATGGGGCCTTTGACCTGGGCATCGGTGCCGCTGAAATCAAGCGTGACATCGCTGCCCTGTTTAATGATGGCCAGGCGCAGATAGTACGGCCCCCCTTTTGCCCCATCGTCCAGCAAAGGCTCCTGATGCCGATAAATGCCATCGGGAATCTCGGCCAAAACCTCTCGCGTGCGCCGCTCCGAGTAGTTGATCAACTCGGTGAAGCAGGCCTGCATCGTCTGCGCTCCATATTTCCGGAACAGCTCGAGCACATCATCGGCCGCCACCTTGACGCTGGCAATTTGCGAGATGACATCGTTTTCCAACATGTCCCGCGTGCGTGTATTGGTCAGGATGATATCCATGACCTTGGTATCAAGCTCCGTACCTTCGACTATTTTCAAGGGTGGAATGCGCAGCCCCTCCTGGTAGATCTCGGTGCCCCAGCCACGGGTACCCATGTTCATGCCGCCAATGTCAAAGTGATGCACCATCAACCCGGAAAAAGCAACCAGGCGACCCTCGAAAAACAAAGGATGGAACGCAAGGTAATCGTTCGTGTGGGTCGCCGCCAGCGATTCACCGCCGGCATAAGGATCGTTGGTAATGACCACATCGCCAGGCTTCCATGCCTCCAGCGGAAAATAGTGCTCCAGGATCGTCTTCAGGCAAATACCCACGGTATTCAGTTGAATGGGCGGCCCCGCCTCCTCGGCCAGGAGTTGCCCATGCGTGTCCAGAATCGATGCCGAACAATCCTCCATTTCCTTCACAATGAAGGAATTTGCGGAACGGATCATACGGCGCGTGATGCGCTGGGCAACGGCTTTCAGGCCATTGCGAACGATCTCCAGTGTGACGGGATCGACGCGCGGCGGCGCAATCCCGCGATCCGGCTGTAGTACGGAAGACGGCATCATACATACTCCTTGCCTGATAATTGGACATCTGCGATGGATGCGAGGGTGGGCTGCGCGTGAGTCAAATGGGCATTCATCATCGAATCAAAGCCCGCGCTCCAGCCTGGCGCGAGAAACAAGGTTCCGCCCGCATACTCGACAATGGCTGGACCGCCGACTTCCTGTCCGGCACTCAGATCGTCGAAACGATAGACAGGCGCCGCCAGGCGCTTATTCGCCTCGACCAACAGTTCGCGCCGGCCGACCGGGGCGGGGGGCGCATCCGAGAAGGCGTGATCGGGCCAACGAGCATGCGAGCTTGCACCTATTGCCGTCACACGCACATTCACGGTCTGGACTTCGCGGCCCGCCAGGTTGTAGCCATAGACCTGCCGGTGCTGGGCATTGAACCGCGCCACCAGCTCATCGAAGCCGTCGGCCAGCTCCGATCTGGACAAGGGCAATGTCAGTTCATAATTCTGGCCTTGATACCGCAGATCGACCGATAGCGTGCAACTGCGCGCATCAGGCTCGACACCGTCCTCGGCAAGGGCAGCTTGGGCTTCGATCAGCATTTCATCGAACATGGCTGCAAGCTGCGGCGCAATCGCCGGCCCAACCTTGAGAACGATGGTCCGCGCGTAGTCGTGGCGAACGTCGGCGCATAACAAGCCCATGGCCGACATATTGCCCGGAGCGGGAGGGATCAGGACTTTGCGTATCGATAAGGCCTCGGCCAACCGGACCGCATGCAGCGCTCCGGCCCCGCCGAATGCCACCAGGGTAAAGTCGCGAGGATCCAGGCCGCGATCAACCGTTACCAGACGAATCGCATTGGCCATATGCGCCTCGGCTATGGCAATAATGCCCAACGCCGCATCGTCCACCGGCATGCCAAGCGGCCTGGCGATTTTTTGCTCGATAGCATCGAAAGCGAGCCGAAATTGCAAACTCCGCGCTCCGCCCAGGAAATAGTCGGCATTGAGGCGGCCGGCGACCAGATTGGCATCTGTGACCGTGGGGCAATCGCCGCCCTGCCCATAACAGGCAGGGCCGGGAGCCGAACCGGCGCTGTGCGGGCCGACACGCAGCGCCGTTCCACCATCCACCCACGCAATCGAACCTCCACCGGCGCCGATGGTAACCATGTCGAGTGTCGGAACAAGCAATGGATGTGAACCTATGCGGCTGCGATTGGCCAGGACCGGCGCACCATTGGTGATCAAAGACACATCGGCGCTCGTCCCTCCCATGTCCAGCGTGATGAGGTTCTTGATGCCGCAGGCCGCAGCAAGAGCGGTGGCTCCGACTATGCCTCCCATTACACCGGAGTGGGTGATGGCGGTGGGAGCCTGCGATGCCATATCGAAGGTCGATATGCCACCGTTGCCGCGCATGATGAAAGGCACTGCGGGTACGCCGCTTTGTGCAAGCGCCTGTTTCAGCCCTTGCAAGTGCAAAGTAATGGGTTTCTTGATAAAGGAGCTGACGCAGGTGGTACTGGTACGTTCGAATTCACGGAACTCCCGCACCACGTCGGAAGACAAGGAAATGTCGATCTCCGGGCAAATTTCGGCAGCCAGTTCCGCAATGCGGCGTTCATGCAATGGATTGGCGTAAGCATGCAAAAGGCAAACCGCAATGCTGTCGACACGGGCCGAGGCAAGCGCGCGCAATGCCTCGCACACGCTTGCCTCGTCAAGCGGGGTAACGATGCGCCCCAGATGATCGATCCGCTCCAGTGCGCCGAAGCGCAACTGGCGCGGTACCAGCGGAGCCGCCGGCCGCCAATGAATGTCATAGACGTCTGGTTTGCGCGACGCTCGACCGATTTCGAGCACATCTCGAAAGCCTTCGGTGGTAATCAGGCCGACACCTGTTTCTTTCCCTTCCACAAACAGATTTGTGACGAATGTGCTGCCATAGACAAAGCAATCGATTGCCTGCATGGACACGCCCGCAATCTCGATGATTTTTGCCATCCCGGCGATAATGCCTATGCTTAAGTCCTCGCGTGTACTCGGCACCTTCAATGTCACCAGCTTGCCCTGGCCGGCCAGCACCAGATCAGTATGCGTGCCTCCGGTATCGACACCAATCGCTATTTGGCCCTGCTTCTCGGAATATGTGCTCTTTGCCATCTACGCTCGTCCTTCAAAACCCGCTTACTGGAAAAATACCGCCCGGTGCCGGAACAACGCCCAGCGCCGCGCACCAGGCCAATCGTCAAAACCGGCTTAAACGATATGGCGAAATATCAATCGCGGACCGTGCCCCGGAAAGCAACTGGCAGGTCAGTTCGGCCGTCATCGGCGCTCCAGTCAAACCGGTGTGCCCATGTCCGAATGCATAAATGACGTTGGGAGCAGTGCTCGCCCGATCGATGACCGGCAGGCTATCGGGCGTCGAAGGCCTGGAACCCATCCAGAACGTCGCTCCATCGGTATTCAAGCCGGGATACATGCGTTTCGCGTTTGCCAGCAAGGCCCTGGCGCGCTGCTCATCCATCGGAGCATTCGGTTTGGCAAACTCAACCGTACCGGCAATACGCACACCATGCTCCATGGGTGTCAGGCCGAACATCAGGTCCCGGTTGCTGATTTTTATGGCGGGGCGCACATGCGGATCGGGAAGCATGACGTGGTAGCCGCGCTCAGCCTCAAGCGGAATCGAATCGCCCAGCAATGCCGCCAATTCACGGGAACGCATACCCGCCGCGATGACGACCGCATCGGCCGCCAGCTTCACGCCGTCGTCGCAACAAACGAACTTCACCGCCTTCGCCTGACGCTCCAAACCAAGCACCTCCGCGCGCCTCAAGCGCCCACCGATCTGCTGAAACAAATCGACCAGAGTCTGGACCAGACGCAGCGGATTTACTGTGTGGCCGTTATCGGAAAAAAACAGACCTTTCGTAAAACCAGGGGCAAGCTGCGGATCCAGCTGCCGGATCTGGGCCGCGTCCAGTGCCTGGGTCTGGACACCGTGTTTCTCGCGCAGGGCGCGGGCGAGTGTTTCGGTGGGACCGGCGCGCTCGCTTTTCCAAACATAAATCTGCCCTGTCGTTTCAATCAGGCCCGCGGCTTCCGGGCCCAGGAGGCGGGCATAGGCGGTCAGGCTAGGGGCGTGCAACGCCCTCAGGGCCGTGGCGGCGGCCTCGACGCGATCGATGCTGCCGGCGCGAATCCAGCGCACCATCCATGGCAGCACCACAGGCAAGCGGCCCCAGCGGATTACAAGCGGGCCGGACGGATCTGCCAGCCACCGCGGGACTCTTTTCAGCATTCCGGGCAAGGAAGCGGGAACGCAGAAATCGGGGCTGATCGCGCCGCCGTTACCGTACGAACACTCCATTCCGGGCGGCCCTTTGTCGACCAAAGTGACCGAGAACCCCTGCCGCTGCAAAACCAGCGCAGTCGCTGCGCCAATAATGCCTGCACCGATGACAACGACTTCACGATTGGAAATGCCGGATGAATGCATGAACGGTTCTCATATGAAAAAACGTGCTGAAGGCCGGTATCCGGAATGATCTGAAACCGGAACCCTGACTGCGACTCATTGCTGTGCCGGGACGCCATCCGGCGTTGCGCCCCGATGCAGCAGCGCCTCGCTGATTTCCCGGGCCGACGCAACGACTGCTTGAATGATTTGTTCACGCGCAGGGTCGAAGCGCTGACTGGGAGCGATGACTGCCAGACCGGCAAGGACACGGTCGCCCGATAAAATCGGCGCCGCCACGCCCGATGCTCCGAGAACATTGCTGTCGGCAATCGTGACATACCCTTGTTTTCGCCCCAACTCGACGGCCTTCCTGATGGCTTGCCTATCGGTCGCGGTTCGAGGCGTAATGGCGGCAAGATCGTGCGTTTCCAGGTAGCGCTCGAATTCCGTGTCGCTCAAGCTGGAAAGAATTACCTGTCCAATCGAAGTGCAGTAGGCGGGGCGTAAAAACTCCAGACCAACGTCATAGCGCAAGGGGTTGTCGCTGACTTTTTTTGCGATGTACTGGATGCTCAGGTTTGATGTTGGAACACCTAGAAATGCCGACTCCCCCGTCGCAGCCACCAGGCGATTCATGACCGGCTGGCTGGCTCGCAGAAGCGTGGCGCTTGCGCCGCCAACCCAGCCCACGTCGCGATAGCATTCGGCCAGACGGTAGCCGTCGGCCGCGGCCTGAATATAGCCCCTGCCCTCCAAGGTCGACACCAACGCCGATGCGCTGCTTCTTGGAATTCCCAGCTGCCTGGCGATTTCATTGACACGTATGCCTTGCTGCAAGGTAGCCATGAGCTCCAACACGTCAAGAATGCGCGCCGCGGATTTGACCGAAACTGTTCTCATATGTGTACATAGTGCTTTAATATATACAAAATATAATAGACTTGCGAACGCCGGACAATTACTTTTTCGTAATATTCTGTAATTTCCTGGAAAGATCATGGCCGGCGGCAGGCAATGCGGAACACCTGCGACACATGCGAAGGCCTGTGTGTACTGAGTGTGCAAGGCAGCCGTGCAGGCAACGAGACTGGCGCCGTCGCTCTGGGATAAGATTCGCCTTTAGATATGATTGTTGCCCGCATGAGCTCGAACGATACGAACCGGAAAACAGGATCTGCCCCACCCTGGCTCAAGGCGGCGCCGGCAATCTTCCTGCTGCTGTGGTGCAGCGGCTTTGTATTCCTGAAGATCGGACTGGCGTATGCGGATCCGCTGACTTTTCTGGCGCTGCGCTATGCCCTGGTGCTGGCCGTGCTGGCACTGCCGGCCCTGATTCTGCGACCGGCCTGGCCACGATCGGCACGTGCCTGGGGCCACCTGGCCATGGTCGGCCTGCTGCTGCAGGCGTCCTACTTCTCGTTTACCTATCTTGCCTTCAAGCACGGCATTTCGGCCGGGGCGCTGGCGCTGGTCACCTCCATGCAGCCCCTGCTGATCGGCTTGCTGGCGCCCGCTTTCGCAAACGAAAAAATCAGCCTCCGGCGCTGGGCCGGCCTGACCCTGGGAGTGGCGGGCGCCGCTATCGTGATTGCAGGCAAATCCCAGTTGGACATTGCAACGCCCGCCGGCTTGTTTTACGCCTGCGCCGCCCTGTTGTCCATCACGGCCGGCACGCTATGGGAAAGAAAATTCGGCACCGAAACGCATCCGATTCCGGCGAACCTGATCCAGTACGCGGTAGGTCTTGCCGTCACGCTGCCTCTGGCCATGGCGCTCGAACCCATGCGGGTCGCCTGGACGACACCCCTGCTTTTGTCCCTGGCCTACCTGGTACTGGCCAACTCGCTGATCGCCATTACCCTGCTGCTGACCATGTACCGCCATGGCGAAGCATCGAGGGTATCGGCCCTGTTCTTTCTGGTGCCTCCGGTGACCGCGCTCATTGCGTTCGTCATACTGGGGGAGACCATACCAGTGCTGGCCTGGCTCGGAATGCTTCTGGCCGTTGCCGGAATATTCCTGGTTACGCATAGCGCCAAAGCCGTTCCAGCCACAAGTCAAAGCCTGGAAACCGATGCAATAAATGAACCAGGCAGTACAAGGGTATAAGAATACATACCAGTATAAATTATGGACTTGTGCCAGTATTAAAGGCTCCATAAACTGGGCATCTTATCCCCACAAATGAGGAAAATCATGGATCAGCACGGCTTGGTTACCCAACAATTCGGCAGCACGGCAAAAAACTACCTGACCAGCGCGGTGCATGCCCAAGGCGCCGATCTGCAGCGCCTCTCCGATCTGGCCAGGCAATTGCAGCCCAAGCGGATCCTGGACCTCGGCTGCGGCGGCGGCCACGCAAGCTATGCGCTGGCGGCCGCCGCAGCGTCCGAAGTCGTGGCCTACGACTTGTCCGATGAAATGCTGGCGGTCGTGGAAGAGGAAGCCAAACAGCGCGGCCTCGGCAACCTGGCCACCAGGCAGGGTTCGGCAGAAGCCTTGCCCTTCGACGATTCGAGCTTCGAATTGATTGCCAGCCGCTATTCGGCGCACCACTGGATGCGGATCAATGAATCGATCGCCGAAGCGGCGCGCGTGCTGGCGCCCGGCGGTACGCTGATCATCATTGATGTCGCGGCACCTGAAACGCCGCTCTACGATACCGTACTGCAGACGGTCGAGTTGCTGCGGGACTCTTCGCATGTACGCGATTACCGACTCTCCGAATGGCGCGCCATGTTGGGTGCCGCGGGCCTTTCGGTCATGAACAGCGACAGCTGGAAATTGCCGTTGGCGTTCGACAGTTGGATCAAGCGTATTGGCACGCCGCCGGATCGCGTGGCCGCCTTGAATGCCACGATGAAAGCCCTGCCCAGGGAAGCCTGCGAATATTTTGCAATCCAGGCCGATCACTCGTTCAGCATCGACACTGTCTGGATAGAAGCCCGGCGCGACTGAAGCGCTTCCAGCGGAACTGGACCGCACGTCTCACCGACCGAGGGATCGGCAGTCCAGGCCAAAAAAAGCGGCCCGCTCGGGCCGCTTTTAACAGAATGGATAATCAACGGCGCCAATGGCGACCGCCACGCCAGCCGTGATGATAGCCCCCGCTCCAACCGAAACCGAAAAACACTGGCGGCCCGACGTAGACAGGCGCCGGCGCCACATACGCGGGAGCGTCGTAGCCATCGTAGTAGGTGTATCCCGGGGAGGCCGGATAGACTGCGCACCCCCCAAGAGCCGACATGATACAGAGCGAAAAGATAAGGCGTTTCGCCGCGCCGGTCGTAATTTTCCTCATGTAGCTTCGACCCCTGATAGTTCAAGCGGTTCAGAAGTCTTATCGAATGTTACAACTGCATTTCCCTGTTGCAGAAAGGCAATCGATGGGTTTGAAGTGGGTCGACTTGCGATTAGAGTATTTTTGGTTCGAGTTGTTTGTGGCATTCTGTTTATGGCATTCGATGGTTTGGTATTTAAAGACGCCGTCTATCGGGACTTGGGGTCAGGCCCGGCACGGCGTGCTTCATCCGAATTTAGCTCGGCAAGGCGGGCGTCGGGCGAACTCACTGCGCCTCGCAAACTGCGCGAGGCTCCGTTCAGACAGCGCCCGACGACTACCCCCGCCTTACCGAGCTAAATCCGGCGCACGCCTTACGCCGGTCCTGACCCCAAGTCCCGATAGACGGCTCGCGTAATGGCATGCCTGGAATGAGCGTGCCCGCACCCATGCCTCTATCACGTGACCACTACACCACGATATGCCAAACCCTGGATTTACTAAGCGCCCGACGCCTCGACGTATACCTCGATGCATGACTTCAACGTTTCTCTCGCTGCATTGCCTCAACGCAAGCCGCAGGGTGGGCGGTGCTGTGTAGTCCGGCGGTAGTCCAGCGCCGGGTGCTGACGAAGGGAAGGCGGGGGCTTTCGGCGGGCCCTGTCTGAGCAGTGCCTCGCGCGCGAGGCACTGCGAGTTGGCCCGACGCCCGCCTGGACGAGGCAGACCCGGGCAGTCGGGGTGCGTAGCACCACGACCGCTGGACGTGCCGGACTGCACAGCACCGCCCACCCTGCGGCGTCTTTATAGAACCACCAACCGCGCTACAGACAACACAGCCCAAAGACACCGCATAAGCCTAAAACAACTCAAAACGAAAGTCATTGAGACATGTTCAGTGTGTAAACACCTGAACCAAAAATACTCAAGCCGCATGCCCGGTTTTTCCCGGACCACGCAATGGATGTGCTATTTTTATTCTTTTATCGCCCGACCCGCACTCCGCGGCGCGGCCGGCAAACCAGACAGGAAAATCATGCAATATCGACGTCTTGGCAAAAGCAATCTGAAAGTTTCGCCCCTGTGCCTGGGGTCCATGATGTTCGGCGATCAAACCGAATTGGACGAAGCGCAGCGCATAGTCGCCTCGGCGCACGAACAGGGAATCAACTTCATCGATACCGCCGACGTCTACAGCAAGGGCGGCTCGGAAAAAATGGTCGGCAAACTGCTGAAAGCCAATCGCCACGACTGGGTACTGGCAACCAAACTGGGCAATGCCATGAGCGCAAAGCCGAATCAATCGCACTACTCGCGCAACTGGATGATGCTTGAAGTGGAAAACAGCCTGCAACGCCTGGCTACCGACTACGTAGATATTCTGTATCTACATCGTGACTTCCATGAAGAAAACCTGGAAGAAGTCGTGCGCACTCTGGGCGACTTGATCCGCGCCGGAAAAATCCGTGCTTTCGGGGTATCAAATTTCCGCGGCTGGCGCATTGCCGAGATGATTCGCCTATGCGAAAAAACCGGCGTGCCCCAGCCTGTGGTGTGCCAGCCCTATTACAACCTGCTCAATCGCGGACCCGAGGTGGAAATTCTGCCCGCATGCGCCCATTACGGCCTGGGCGTGGCGTCGTACAGCCCTATTGCCCGAGGCGTGCTGACGGGCAAATACCTGCCGGGCCAGGCCCCTGCCGACAATACCCGCGCGGCCCGCGGCGACAAGCGCATTCTGGAAACCGAGTTTCGCGAAGAATCCCTGGTCATAGCGCAAACCCTTTTGCGACACTGCGAAGCGCGAGGAATAAAGCTTGGGCACTTCGCCACGGCCTGGGTCCTGGCCAATGCCAACATCAGTTCCGTGATTGCCGGCCCTCGCACGCTGGCGCAAATGGAAGATTATTATCCGGCCATGGATATCCGGATCAGTGCCGAAGAAGAAGCCCTGGTAAACAGCCTGGTTACCCCGGGACATGCCTCGTCGCCGGGCTACAACGACCCCGGCTACCCATTTTATGGACGTATCGCGGCGGAATAAAGCGTAAGCCGGCGGCCGGGCTACGGCCTGGCGCCGGCATCGACCGCCCGCAGCACCCGGCCGAAAAACCCGTCGGCATGGTCGGGATCAAGCCAGCGCACCACCAGCACCATGCGACGCTCGGGCTCAATCCACATGAACGAACTCCCCGCGCCGATGGCGAAATAGCTTGACGCGGGCAGGCTGGGAAACACGCGCCGCTCATGGTTCAGCCACACCAGATAGCCATAGTAAGGAGCAATGGCGCACGGCACGCGCATGCGCCGCATCCATTCGGAAGAGATGATCCGCCGGCCGTTCGCCTGGCCATCGTCCAGGAACAACTGGCCGATAAGCGCCTGGTCCACGCTGCCTATCGACATGCCGCCGCCCCAATGAGTGCCCCCGGGGACCGACTGCACGCGTTGCCCCGCCACATCCACCCAGGCATTGTCGTAGCCCACCCAGCTCCATTCGTCGCTGGCGCCGATCGGGTGCATGATCGCCTCGCCGAACACTTCGGGAAGAGGCCTTCCGAACAGGTGCAGCAGGGCCAGGGAAAGCTGGTTGATGCGCACGTCGTTGTATTCCCAATATGTGCCGGGGGCGTGCAAAGGCCGCAGATCGCCTTTTTTACCTGCCGGCGCAGCGCCGAATTTTACGGCGCGATAGTGATCGGCTTGATCGGGAACCCCAAAGCACACTCCCTGCCACTCGCTGGTCTGCTGCAGCAGGTGCGCCCAGGTCACACCGGCATTGCGGCCTTCATCAAAACCAATACCCGGAACGCGAACATGGACAGGCTCGTCGACATCCGGCAGCAAACCCCGATCGTGCGCGACACCGGCCAGCAGTCCCAGATAAGTTTTGGCGATACTGAATGTCAGGTCGGCCCGTTTGGGCTCGCCCCATGAAACCAAAGGCTGTCCATCCAGAACTATGGTGCCGGACACCGGCCCGCGCGAATGCACCGGGCCGAGCAGACGATTCCAGGGAGGAGGATCCTGCAAGTGAACACCCCAGTTGCCATCGACATTCCGATCCCAACGGGTCTCGTGATCAATGGCAAATTGAACCGCCTGCTGAAGCTCGTTGTGTTGCATGTAAAGTTCTCTCGATGTCGATAATATTCAATTCGTCAACCGGCCGGCGACTCGGCACGCCCCGCCTCGACAACGCCATCGGCAATAAAGCCGTCGATTTGGGCATCGGTGTAATCGTACTCCCGAAGCACCTCGCGGGTATGCTCCCCCAGCATGGGCGCGGGCCGCGTAATTTGCGTCGGCGTCTCGGAGAAATGAATGGGACAGCCCAGCGCCCGGGTCCGTCCGGCCTGCGGGTGCTCCAGGTCGACCACCATGCCGCGCGCCAGCGTCTGTGGATGCGACAGGGCCTGCCCTATTGTGTGCACCGGCCCGGCGGGAACTCCGGCGCGATCAAATGCCGCCAGCCAGTAGGCCTGGTTGCGTTTCACCAGCACCGCATCCATGGCTCCGGTCAGGGATTCCAGATTTTCCATGCGTGCACTGTTGCTGGCATAACGTGGATCATCGCGCCACTCGGGATGCCCGAGCACGTCCGCAATGCGTTCCCAGTTGGCCTGATTCGCACCCCCGATATTGATCCAGCCGTCACTGGTCCGGAAAGCCTGGTACGGGGCGGCCAGCAAATGGGCCGACCCGGTCGGCCCCGGCGACTCGCCCGTCGCGAAGTAGGTGGCCGCGTGCCAATACGTTTGTTGCAACGCCGCTTCCAGCAGCGACGTATCAACGACCTGGCCCCTGCCCGTCTTGAGCTTGTGCGCGTATGCCGCGGTAATTCCGGCAACCGCCAGAATCCCCGCATTGATGTCGGCGATGGAATTGCCCGTCTTGACGGGCGCCCCGCCGGGTTCACCGGTGATCGACATCAATCCGGAAAAGCCCTGTGCAATCAAGTCAAAGCCCGCCTTGTCGCCATAAGGGCCGTCTCGACCGTAGCCGGATACGGCGCAGTAGATCAGGCCGGGGTTGATGGACGACAGAACCTCGTAGCCGAGACCCAGCTTTTCCAGCGTACCGCGACGGTAGTTTTCAGTCAGTACATCGGCATCGGCCACCATGCGCAGCAAAATCTCGCGGCCCTGCGCGTGCTTCAGGTTCAGCGCAATACCCCGCTTGTTCCGGTTCAATATCATGAACGGCGCCGACACACCATTGACGCGTGGCTCCCGATAGCCGCGCGAGTCGTCGCCACCCGGCAATTTCTCGACCTTGACCACGTCGGCCCCCATATCGGCCAGCATCATCCCGCATGTGGGTCCGGCCATGATCTGCGCCAGCTCAAGCACGCGCATGCCGGCCAGGGGGCCGGGCCGGACGGTATCAGGCTTCATTTCAATATCCTTCATTTGCCATGAAATTCAGGCTTTTGCTTGGCCAGGAACGCGGCGTAGCCAATACGGAAATCGTCGGTATCGAAGCAGTCGAAACATTCGTCGTATTCGACAGCGGAAATGGGTTGCGGGTCTGCCAGCCTGCGGGCAAATTTTTTATGCCAGCGCGCGGCCAATGGAGCACCGTCGGCAATGCGCCGGGCGCTGGACAGTGCCTCGGCGGCCACCGCCGCGTCTGGCACCACACGTGTGACCAGTCCTTTGGCCTTGGCTTCGGCCGCATCGAAGACCCGGCCCTCCAGCAAAATTTCGAGTGCGATATCGGCTCCCACCAAACGCACCAGGGGCGCCATTTCCTGATAAGCCATGACCAGGCCCAGGTTCTTGATGGGCGCGCCGAATCGGCTCGATTCGCCGCAAATGCGAATATCGCACAACGCGGCGATCTCCAACCCTCCGCCTACGCAAATGCCATGGATCTGCGCCACCAGGGGATGCCTGCAATGGGCCAGTGCCGCGGCCGTCGCGTGCATGACGCGGCCGTACTCGATTGCCTGCAACTTGTTGGCCCGCTCGGTCTGGAACTCGGCGATGTCATTGCCCGGCGAGAACGATTTTTCGCCGGCTCCACGCAATACGATGCAACGCAGCGTATCGTCGGCCGACAAGGCATTGATCGTATCGCCCAATTCCTGCCACATGGGCCGGGTCATCGCATTGAGTTTCTCGGGGCGATTGAGCACAACGGTGGAAATCGTGTCGTTGCGCTCGACTTGAATCAGATCAGACATGAAAATATCCCGCGTGCATGGTTATCGATAAAACAAGTCCACCAGGCCCAGGCCGGTGATCGGTACGTAAGTCACGACAAGCAGCACCGCAAGCAGCACCCCGATGTACCAGATATTGACCCGTGTCACTTCCCATACCGACGACTTGGCGATAGAGCTCGCCACCATCAATACGCTGGCCACCGGAGGCGTTTGCTGGCCTATGCCAAGATTGATCGTAACAATCAGTCCAAAGTGGATGGGGTCGATTCCCACCATATGAACCAGCGGCATGACCACCGGAATGACCAGAATGATGGCGGCGGCCGAATGCAGAAACATGCCCAGAAACAGAAACAGCACATTAAGCAAAGCGAGCACTACCCATTTGTTCGATGTGAATTCGGCAACCGCGTGCGCCAGCGCCTGCGGCGCCTGGACCTCCGACAGATAGCTTCCCAAAAGCGCGCTGGTGGCGACCAGCAGCATCACGATGGCGGTCTGTATGCCTCCTTCCAGTATGGCCTGGCGCAGATGTTTGAGATTGAGTTCGCGGTAAACGACCAGCCCGACGAACAAGGCCGCGACGACGGCCAGGGCGGCGCCCTCGGTGGCCGTGACGACGCCGCCGAATATGCCGCCAAGAATAATGATGGGCAGCACAAATGCCCATAGAGCCTCGCGGGCCGTCTTGCGTACGCGCCTCATCGAAAACGCCTCTTCGCGCGGCAGTTTGTAGCGATGCGCCAGAAACGAGGCCACCCCCATCAAGCCCAAGCCGCCCAGGACACCGGGCACGATACCCGCCACGAACATCTGCACCACCGAAGTCTCGGCCATGACCGCATACAGAATCATCGGGATCGATGGGGGAATAATGATGGCCAGCGTGGACGCCGAAGACATCGTGGCCGCCGCCATGGGGGCGGGATAGCCTTTGGCTTTCATACCCGGAATCAGGATCGACCCCAGTGCCGCCACATCGGCCACGGCCGAACCGGAGATCTCGGCGAAAAACAGCGATGAGCCGATGGACACGTGCGCCAGCCCGCCGCGTATCCAGCCGAACAGAGCCGATGCGAACGCAATCAGACGCCGTGAAATCCCCGAAGCGTTCATGATCGCGCCCGCGAGAATGAACAGGGGAATCGCCAGCAGAGGAAAGTTGGTGGCGCCATTGAAGGTAACCAGCGCCACATTGGGCAAGGCATCGAGGCCGTGACTCCAGACCATCGCCAGGACTGCGACTATGCCCAGCGACACCGCGATCGGCACATTGATCACCACCAGCAACAGAACCGCGCCGAACAACAGCAGCATGATCATGATAGTCCTTTGAGATTCATTGCAGGCCGTCGGCCAAAGCCTCGGAATCGTGTCCAGGCTCGGTCCGCCTGACCAGATCCACCAGATGCATGATTTCGGCGACGACAATCAACGCGGCGCTGATCGGGATGGCCGACTGCACGAGATTGACCGGGACCGCGGGCAGGCTCACCAGCGACTCCCCCGACAGCACCGGCATGATCGACAGGCCCACCCAGCCGAACAAGGCGAAAAAAGCGATCACCAGCAATTGCGCCACAATATTGACCTGCCGCTTCAGCCCCGGCGACAGTTGATCGACCAGTTCCGGGCAACCGATATGCGCGCGCCGCACCGACGCCAGCGCCGAGCCGTAGAACGTCAGCCAGGCCAGCAGCAGCGATGCCGTTTCGTCGTACCAGACCAGGGACTCCCCCAAGGTTCGGAACACCACGCCCACGGTGACTTCCACGGCCAGGATGATCATCAGGGCGCTCACCACCCATTCAAGCACACGGCCATAGCCATCGCGAAAGCGATGCATCGAATTGCCGGCCGCGCGTTGTGAAGAATCATGCATATCGGTTTCCCCTGCCTGTTGACCCAACTATTTGCCCAGCGCGACGGCCTGGTCGATCAGTTCCTTGGCGCCCGGAACCTCTTTGCCGAATTCCGCATAAATAGGCTTGCTGGCGGCGATAAAAGCATTTTTATCGACCTCGTTGACCTTCATACCGTCATCTTTCAATTTCTTGAGCAGGTCCGTGTCCTGCCTGGCGGCGGTTTCATAGACATACGCCTGGGTTTCCCGAGCGGAATCTTCCAGTATTTTCCGTACATCGGCCGGCAGCTTCTCGTAGCGCTTCAGGCCTACGGTCAGGTACGCGGGGGTATACACGTGGCCGGACAGGGAAAGGTACTTCTGCACCTCCTGGAGTTTGGCCGAGTAGATTTGCGTCAGGGGGTTTTCTTCTCCATCCATGACTCCCGTCTGCAGCGCGCTGAACAGTTCGGAAAAACTCATGGGGCTGGGGTTGGCCCCGTATTCCTGGAACATTTTCACTCGCCATTTGCCTTTGGGCACCCGCAGCTTGATGCCCTTCAGGTCGGCGGGAGTGACGATGGGATGCTTGTTGTTGGTGATATGACGATAGCCGTTTTCCCAAACGGCCAGGATTTTCAGGCCTTTCTTTTCGGCGGCAGGCTCAAGCTTCGACCAGAAAATCGCCTTTTCGATGCGTTTCATGTGCTCGCGATCCTTGACGATATAAGGCATCTCGAAAATGCCGAACAGATCGACCTCGGATGACATCACCGTCGACGGCAGGGCCATGTCGAGCGTGCCGAGCTTGAGTTTCTGCAGCATTTCCTTGTCGCCGCCCAACTGGCTGGAGCCGAACACAACGACTTTGTATTTACCACCCAGCTTGGCATTGGCGCGTTTTGCAAACTCGTCGGCACTCAGTTGAAACAAGGAACCCGGGTTGCCGACATGGCCCAGCTTGAGTTCGATTTGCGCCTGCGCGGTGCCCGGACTCGCCAGCATGGACATGGCGCCCATTGCCGCTACAACCGCAAAGGCCCGGAAACGGGCGGCGATGCGCACAGCGCGAAAATTGAATGACCTCATGATATGTCTCCTTTGCAAGGGTATTTCGATTGTGGTCCTTCTACTTCTCATCGCCCGCGCATCGCAGGCTGTTTACGGCCCTTATGCCCAACGCGCGCCCGGACCGTGGGCACCCGGGCCTTTGTACTGTCAGGCCGCGGCCTTGCATGCGGCCGCGGCTGTTTCCGCCAGATAATCCATGGCGGCCTGCGCGCCACCTTTGCGGTGAGGCACGCCCGCCACGGCAAGCCCCATTTCGATGCCGGCCAGCGTGCCGCACAAGGTCAGATCGTTCATGTCGCCCAGATGGCCAATGCGGAAAACCTTGCCCGACAACTTGCTCAGCCCCTGTCCGAGCGACATGTTGAAATGCTCCAGGACGGTTTTGCGAAATGCATCGGCGCTGTGTCCTTCAGGCATGAGTACGGCGGTGAGCGCCGGGCTGTACTCGTTCGGATCCAGGCACAGGATTTCCAAGCCCCAGGCGCGAACCGCACGGCGCGCCGCCTCGCCATGGCGCCTGTGCCGCGCGAATACATTTTCCAGGCCCTCCGCAAACAGCATGTCGAGCGCTTCATGCAGGCCATAGAGCAGATTGGTCGCCGGCGTATAAGGAAAATAGCCTGTCGGGTTAATGGCGAGCATGTCTTTCCAGTCCCAGTACGAACGCGGCAAAGCGGCATTCTGCGACGCAGCCAGCGCCTTGGCGCTAATTGCGTTGAACGACAGGCCGGGAGGCAGCATCAGGCCTTTTTGCGAACCGGAAACCGAGACATCCACCCCCCATTCATCGTGGCGGTAATCGATCGAGCCCAGCGACGAAATGGTGTCTACCATGAACAAAGCCGGATGGCCGCTGCGGTCGATGGCCCGGCGCACCGAATCGACCGGACTGACCACGCCCGTGGCCGTTTCATTGTGAACGATACAGACCGCCTTGATGTCGCGGTTTACGTCCCGAACCAGCCGCGCCTCGATTTCCGCGGGATCGGCGCCCCGGCGCCAATCGCCCGGCAGAAATTCGACCTGCAGGCCAAGCTTGAGCGCCATCTTCTTCCATTGCGCGGCAAAGTGGCCGGTCTCGGCCATCAGCACCAGGTCGCCGGGAGACAAGGCATTGACCAGCGCCGCTTCCCATGCCCCGGTACCCGAAGACGGATAGATCACGACATCGGACTGCGTCTGGAATACTTTTTTCATTCCCGCCAGGACCGATTTACCCAGAACACCGAACTCGGGGCCACGATGATCGATAGTCACATTATCGATAGCGCGCAAAACCCTGTCGGGAACGTTCGTCGGCCCTGGAATTTGCAGGAAGTGACGGCCGGAGGGATGCGAACTAAGCGGAATCATGGCAAGGGCTTATCCTATTTTTGGTATACAAAAAACATTAATATGGAAAATAATAAGAATATATTCAGTTCGACGCAAGCAAAAAAAATGCTGCATAACAGCATAATCATTTGACGTATAATAAAATTCAAGTGTAAAAAACAGAAAATCCATGGAAAAAATAACCCCATGCGTGCTTCCGATTCCAATCACTATTTGTATACCAAATGAACAAACAGCCGCCAATACAAGGCGAAGCCCAGGCGCTTGAATCCGGCAGTCAGGCCGTGCCCAATCTCCTGGCATCGATGGCCATCGATGCGGTAGACCGCAGTACCCTGCCCACCACAGTGGCCGGCCGGCTGCGCGAACTGATCATCGAAGGCGAATTGCCTGCAGGCACCCGCCTGAACGAGCGGGCTCTGTGCGACCGGCTTGGCGTCTCGCGCACGCCGCTGCGCGAAGCGTTCCGTTTGCTTGCGGCCGAAGGTCTGGTGCACATTCAGCCCAATCGCGGAGCCCAGGTCATCGCCCTGTCCGAAAAAGACGTGCGCGAAAGCTTCGAAGTCATGGCCGCGCTCGAGGCCTTGTCGGGCGAACTGGCTTGCCTTCATGTCACCGATCGGGAAATCGACGAAATCAAGGCGCTTACCTTCGAAATGCAGGCCAGCCATGCCCGCCAGGACCTGTCTTCCTATTACCGGGTCAATCGAGCCATTCACGACCGCATCAACCAGGCCGGCCAGAACCAACTGCTGTCGCAGGTCTATGCCACGCTGAACCTGCGCATACAGAATCTGCGTTTTCGCTCCAACCTGAATCGCGAAAAATGGGACAAGGCCATGCGCGAGCATACCGACATGGTCGAAGCGCTCGCGGCCCGCGACGGCCCGCGCCTTGCCGCCATCATGCGCACGCATTTGCAGCGCAAGGGCGAAACGGTCCTCGAAGCCCTTTTCCACACGTCTCCCGACCTGGCCTGACCCAAACCGCCCTATCCTCTACAGGACTCCGATGAACGCCCCCATGCCCGCAGCCGCCCTGAACCGTCTCGACTCTGTCCGCAGCGAACTGGCCAGGCGGCTGCGCAACGAAGTCAGGGGCGAGATATTGTTCGACCGGGGTTCGCGCGGCCGCTATGCCACCGACGCCTCGATCTACCAGGCCGACCCTGTCGGCGTACTGATCCCCAGAACCCTGGACGACGTACGCATCGCCGTAGCCCTGTGCCGCGACATGAAAGTACCGCTGGCAGCCCGTGGAGCCGGCACCTCGCAATGCGGACAGACCGTAGGCGAACTGCTGCTCATCGACAACAGCAAATACCTGAATCGCGTAACCGGATTCGACTTTGACGCCATGACGGTAACCGTCGAACCGGGTATTGTGCTGGACCACCTGAACGCCTGGCTCAAGCCGCATGGCGTATGGTTTCCAGTCGATGTCAGCACGGCGGCGCAATGCACCATCGGCGGCATGGCTGGCAACAATTCCTGCGGCTCGCGCTCAATTGCATACGGCAATATGGTGCACAACGTGCACCATATCGACGCCCTGCTGGCAGACGGAACCCAGGCCCGGTTCGGCAATGCCGCCGATGCCGCCGGCTCGCGCATGACCTCCATCGTCGCCGCGCTGCATCGCATTGCGGAACGCGAACGCGAAGAAATCGAACGCATGTTTCCGCGTGTGCTGCGCCGTGTCGGCGGTTATAACCTCGACATTTTCCATCCGCAAAGCGTGCGGCCCTATACGGCCGACGGCAGTGCCAACTTGTCGCACCTTCTGGTCGGCAGCGAAGGAACGCTTGCCTACACCCAGCAGATCACGCTCAATCTCGTACCGCTGCCCGGCCACAAAACACTCGGCGTGGTGAATTTCCCCACTTTCTACCAGGCCATGGACCTGACGCGCCATATCGTCAAACTGGAGCCTTGCGCGGTCGAACTGGTCGACCGCACAATGATCGACCTGGCACGCGATAATCCGGCATTCAAACCGGTCATCGACCAGGCGCTTATCGGCGCGCCGCAGGCGATCCTGCTGGTTGAATTCGCCGGCGATACGGCAGGCGAACAAACCCGCAGGCTGAAATTGCTGGTCGAACTGATGAGCGACCTTGGGCTGCCCGGCAGCGTTGTCGAAATGACCGATACCAGCGCGCAAAAAGCCCTGTGGGAAGTGCGCAAGGCCGGCCTGAACATCATGATGAGCATGCGCGGCGATGGCAAACCCGTGTCGTTCATCGAAGACTGCGCGGTACCGCTCGAGCATCTGGCCCAATACACCGAGCGTCTGACCGGGATCTTCCGCAAACACGGCACACGCGGCACCTGGTACGCGCACGCTTCGGTCGGCACCTTGCATGTGCGGCCCATTCTCGACATGCGCTCGGGCGGCGCCGAAAAAATGCGCGCCATCGCCGAAGAAGCCAGCGCCATGGTTCGCGAGTACAAAGGTGCATTTTCAGGTGAGCACGGCGACGGCCTGGCCCGCAGCGAATGGGTATCCTGGCAATTCGGGCCTCGTCTGACGCGCGCCTTCGAAGAGATCAAGGATCTGTTCGATCCAGACGGCATCATGAATCCCGGCAAGATCGTTCGTTGCCCCAAAATGGACGACGCCTCGCTGTTTCGCTTCAAGCCCGGTTATCAGGCCATACCGCTGGTGCCCGCACTCGACTGGTCGGCATGGAATGTACAGAATGATCCGGACGCAAACACCACCAGCGCTCCCGGTACCGGCGGCGATCCGGCGGGCGGCTTTGCCAAGGCCGTGGAAATGTGCAACAACAACGGCCATTGCCGCAAATTCGATGCCGGCACCATGTGCCCGAGCTATCGGGTAACGCGCGACGAGCAGCACCTGACGCGCGGCCGCGCCAATACACTGCGTCTCGCGCTCTCGGGGCAATTGGGAGCCGATGCGTTCACCTCGGACGAAATGCGCGACACCATGGATCTCTGCGTAGGCTGCAAAGGCTGCCGGCGCGAATGCCCGACGGGCATCGACATGGCGAAGATGAAGATCGAATTCCTGTATCAATCGCAAAAGAAACACGGTTTGCGGCTCAAGGATCGGCTGGTTGCCACATTGCCGCATTGGGCTCGCTGGGCGGCAAGGTTTCCGGCATTTTTCAATATGCGCGACACCTTGCCCGGCGCGGCCCTGATATCGGAAAAATGGCTGGGCTTTTCGGCCCGCCGCTCGCTTCCGAAGTGGCGCAGCGACACTTTTCTACGCGATGCGCAATCGGTCGACGCAGCCGCGGCCGACCTGGTGCTGTTCGCCGATACATTCAACAATTATTTCGAATCCGAAAACGCGCGCGCCGCGCACAGAGTGCTGCAGGCCGCGGGCTACCGCGTCTACATCGCCAAGCCCGCCCCGTCCGACGCCGCGCGCGCAAGGCCGCTCTGTTGCGGCCGCACCTATCTGGCCGCCGGCCTTGTCGACCAGGCCAAAGTCGAGGCCCGCCGGGTCATCGAGGCCCTCGAGCCATTTGTCTCACGCGGCATTCCTGTTGTGGGGCTCGAACCGTCCTGCCTGCTGTCCCTGCGCGACGAATTCCTGGTAATGGGCTTGGGCAGCAGCGCCGCCAGCCTGGCAAAAAACTCGTATTTATTCGAAGAATTCCTGGCGCTCGAACATAAAGCCGGCCGCTTGCACTTGAAGCTGGCCGCGCTTCCGCAAAAACGCGCCTTGCTGCACGGCCATTGCCATCAGAAGGCATTCGACGCGATCAAGCCTGTGCAACAGGTATTGGGCCTGATTCCCGAGCTGAAAGTCGAGCTGATCGAATCGAGCTGCTGCGGCATGGCGGGCAGCTTCGGCTTCGACGCGCAGCATTACGACATATCCATGCAAATGGCCGAACTGTCCTTGTTGCCTGCTCTGCGCAAAGCCGAGCCGGACACGCTGCTGGTCGCCGACGGAACCAGCTGCCGCCATCAGATCGCCGACGGCCTGCACCATACCCGCAAAGCGGAGCACGTTGCCTGCGTCCTGGAACGCGCGCTGGCCCGAAACTGACAAAACTGTCATATTCGCGACAGCCTGAAGCCCTGCAACAAAGTGTAAAGTCAGGCTATGCTCATGTCTGCGAACTTCCACTGGCTCCCGCCCGCCGACATTTTATTGATATAGCCCGAGTGCCGTAAACCCCTATGCTTCTTCCTTTGCTGCTATTACAAGGCGCGCCGCGACGTACCACCGGCGCCGCCTGCCTGGCCATGGCTGTGTTGCTGGCAGGTTGCGCCGTCGGGCCCGACTACGTACGCCCAAGCATGGAGGTTCCGGCCGCCTACAAAGAAGCAGGCCCCTGGAAAACGGCGCAACCGCGGCAGATCGACAGCGGGCATAACTGGTGGCAAGCCTATGGCGACCTAACATTGGACCACCTGATCGAACAAGCCAATCAGGCCAATCAGAACATACGCCAGGCCGAAGCCCAGTATCGTCAGGCGCTTGCCGTGGCGGCCGAGGCACGGGCTGGCTTCTGGCCTACCCTGGGCATCGGCGGCGGTGCCGGACGTGCGCAAACCAATACCAACGGCCCCAAGCTGGGCAACAACTACACGGTTGGGGTGACCGCCGGGTGGGAGCCTGATCTCTGGGGAGGCATACGCCGCAGCGCCGAGGCCGGCCAGGCGGCAAGCCAGGCCAGCGCCGCCGACCTGGCCGCAGCCCGCCTGAGCATACAGACCACACTGGCGCAAGACTATATGCAGTTGCGCGTCACCGACTTGCAACTGGATCTCTATGCCCGAACCCTGAAGGCCTATCAGCGCGCGCTCACACTCACGCAGAACCAGTACGCGGCCGGCGTGACCCTGCGTTCGGATGTGGCGCTGGCACAAAGCCAACTGAGTACGGCGCAGGCGCAGGCACTCGACCTGCAGGCCCAGCGCAGCCAGTTGGAACACGCGCTCGCCATCCTGACCGGCAAGGCGCCGGCGGCCTTTTCGCTGCCGCCCGTGCCGTCAAACTCTGAACAAACCTTGTCCTTGCCCATGCAATTGCCGGCCATTCCCACCGGGCTGCCCAGCGATCTGCTCGAACGGCGCCCCGATATCGCCAGCGCGGAACGCCGCGCGGCCGCCGCCAATGCCAACATCGGCGTGGCTCGTGCTGCCTACTTCCCTTCCCTTATGCTTAGCGCGAGCGGCGGCTTCGACTCCGGCAGTTTCCTGCAATGGTTCAATGTGCCGGGCCGAGTCTGGGCACTGGGCGCATCGCTGGCGCAAACCGTCTTCGACGGCGGCCTGCGCAAGGCGCGCGATCAACAGGCCACGGCGGCCTATGACGCTGCCGTGGCGCAATACAAGCAGACCGTGCTGGGCGGCTTTCAGGAAGTGGAAGACAACCTGGCCACCCTGCGGATTCTGGCGCAGGAAGCCGTGGCGCAAGACCAAGCCGTACAGTCGGCCAGGCTCGCGGCGAACCTGGCCCTGGCCCAATATCGCGCCGGCACCAGCATTTACCTGAATGTCGTTACGGCGCAGGCCTTGGCATTAAGCGCCGAACGCACCATGGCGCAACTGCGCGGCCGCCAACTGCTTGCCAGCGTCGCCCTGATCAAGGCCACCGGCGGCGGCTGGAGCGCCAGCCAATTGCCGGCCGGCCCATCGGAAACAGCCTCCCGCGCCAAATCCAATTAAAAATCCAAGTAGAAATTCATGACTACACTATCTTCCACACGACGCTCCATGCTGCTGATCGGCATACCCGCGCTGATCGTGCTTGGCGGCCTCGTCTGGTACATAAGCCATCATCACAGCGACAGCTCCACACCACCCGACAGCCAGGCAGCGCCGGTCGTGGCAACGACGGCGCCGGTCACGCAGCAGGATGTGCCCATCTATCTCACCGGCGTAGGCACCGTGGTTCCCAGAGAAAGCGTCACGGTCAGGACCCGGATCGACGGCGAACTCGACCAGGTCGGCTTCACGGAAGGCCAGGACGTGGTGAAAGGGCAATTGATCGCGCAACTCGATCCCCGCACGCAGCAGGCCCAGCTGGATCAGGCCTTGGCGCAAAAAGCCAAGGACCAGGCGCAACTGGTAAACGCCAAGCTCGATTTGCGCCGCTATACCGAACTCATCAAGCAAGACGCCGCCACCCGCCAGACCCTGGATACCCAGCGTGCCCAGGTGGCCCAGATCGAAGCGGCCGTGCAATCCGACAACGCCCAAATCAGCTTTGCCAGGACGCAGCTCAGCTATACCCACATCACTGCCCCGATCAGCGGACGCACAGGCGCACGGCTGGTAGACCCGGGCAATATTGTGCATGCCGCGGACGCCAACGGCCTGGTGGTAATCAACCAGATAGACCCCATTGCAGTCGTATTCACCTTGCCCGAAGAATCGTTCCAGGATATCAATCATGCGCTCAAGGCCAGCCAGGAACCGCTGGCCGTGGAAGCTTACCCCCGCAACAGCGCGCAAGTCCTGGGACGCGGCCATCTGATTCTCCTGAACAACCAGATCGACACCAGTACAGGTACGGTTCAGATCAAGGGCAGCTTCCCCAATCCCGAACATAAGCTCTGGCCGGGCCAGTATGTGAATGCGCGACTGTACCTGGGCATACGCAAGCAGGCGCTGACCGTGCCGGCCGAAGTCGTTCAGCGCGGCCCCGACGGCACCTATGCCTATGTCGTCGACTCCGACGAAACCGTACGGATTCAAGCCATACACGTCATCAACATCCAGGATGGCATCGCCATCGTCGACCAGGGCTTGAGCGCCGGGCAGCGTGTGGTGCGGGATGGCCAATACAAGCTCAGGCCGGGCCTGCGTATAAGCGAAGCGCAAGCGCAAACCGCCCCTGCAGCGAAAGGAAACGCCAAGTGAGCATTTCCGCCACCTTCATCAAGCGCCCGATCGGCACGTCGCTGCTGGCGCTGGCGCTGTTCCTGGTTGGCGCGGCGGTGTTTCCGCTGCTGCCGGTGGCACCCCTGCCGCAAGTCGATTTTCCTACGATTCAGGTTACGGCCAAACTTCCCGGCGGCAACCCCGAAACCATGGCGTCCAGTGTCGCTCAGCCACTTGAGCGGCAGTTCTCCCTGATTGCCGGCCTGACGCAAATGACCTCGGTCAGCGCGCTGGGGTCCACGCAAATTACCCTGCAATTCGACCTGAATCGCGATATCGACGGCGCCTCGCTCGATGTGCAGGCCGCAATCAACGCCGCCGCGGGGCAGTTGCCGGCGAATCTGCCGAATCCGCCGACTTTCCGCAAGATCAATCCGGCCGATTCATCCATCATGATCCTGTCGGTGCAGTCGAATGCCTTGCCCATCACCGAGGTCAACGATTACGCCGACAATATTCTGGCGCAACAGATTTCACAAATCGAAGGTGTCGGGCTGGTCAATATTTTCGGCCAGCAAAAGCCCGCGGTTCGCATACAGGTAGATCCGGACAAATTATCCGCCATGGGCCTGAGCCTGGAAGACATACGCGGCGTCATTGCCAGCACCACGGTCAGCCAGCCCAAAGGAACCATAGACGGAAGCAAACAAAGTTTTACCGTCTACACCAACGACCAGCTGCTGAGCGCCGAACCGTGGAACGACATGGTGCTGGCCTACCGGCACGGCACGCCTATTCGGGTACGCGACGTGGGCACGGCCGTGGCGGGTCCCGAAGATGTAAAACAGGCCGCATGGGCATTTGCCGGCAAAGCGGCGACCGCCGAAGATGCGGCCATCAATGGCCGTTCCCTGGTGGTCGGCATCACCAAGCAGCCGGGCGCCAATGTCATTGAAACAGTAAAACGCATCCGCGCCGCGCTACCGCGCCTGAAAGCCTCCATTCCGCCTACGATCCACGTCAGTACGCTCATTGACCGGACCCAGAACATACGTGCCTCGGTCCACGAGGTCGAACTGACCCTGCTCTTGTCCATTGCGCTGGTGGTGGGGGTGATTTTCGTTTTCCTGCGCAGCGTTCCCGCCACCCTGATCCCCAGTGCGACAGTGCCGCTGGCGCTGCTGGGCACCGTCGCCATCATGTATCTGGTCGGCTTCAGCCTGGATAACCTGTCCCTGATGGCGCTGACGATTGCCGTGGGTTTCGTGGTCGATGACGCCATTGTCATGCTGGAGAATATCTACCGGCATATCGAAGACGGCATGTCGCCCATGGAAGCCGCCTATAAGGGCGCCGGCGAAATCGGCTTTACCATTATCTCGATTTCCGTATCGCTCGTCGCCGTATTCATACCGCTGCTGCTGATGGGCGGCATCGTCGGGCGCTTGTTCCGGGAATTCGCCATTACAGTCACGCTGACCATCGTGGTGTCGGTCTTGATCTCGCTGACGCTGACGCCCATGCTGTGCTCGCGTTTCCTGAAAAATTATCACGCTGAGTCGCACGGCCGCATCTACCAGGTGTTCGAGCGCGGTTTCGACATGCTGCTCAACGGCTACCGGCGCGGACTGAACCTGGTCTTGCGCCATCAGTTCATTACCCTGTGCAGTTTCATCGCCACCCTGGCTGCCACCGTGGTGCTGTTCATTGTCATTCCGAAGGGATTTTTTCCCCAGCAAGATACCGGCTTCATCTTCGGGTTTGCCGAGTCGGCCCAGGATACGTCCTTCGACGCCATGAACCAGCGCATGATGAAGCTGGCCGATGTAGTGCGCGAAGATCCGGATATTACGAGTTTCGGGATGAGCAGCAACCAGCCTACCTTCAATACCGGCAGGTTCTTCATCAGCCTCAAACCCAAGGAAGACGGGCGCACGGTCAGCGCGGACCAGGTCATTGCACGTCTGCGCCCCCAACTGGCCAAGGTCGAAGGCATCAAGCTCTTCCTGCAGGCCGGACAAGACATCAATGTGGGCGGCCGCCTGTCGCGCACTCAATACCAGTACACAGTAACGGACGCCAATCTGGACGAGCTCAACACCTGGGCGCCCAAACTGCTGGAGCGATTCCGGCAACTACCCGAACTGACCGACCTGGCGACCGATCAGCAAAATGCCGCGGCCACCGCAACAGTCACCATAGACCGGGCTCGCGCCTCGAGTTTCGGCATTTCGCCGGCGCTGATCGACAACACCATCTACGATGCCATAGGCCAGCGCCAGGTGGCGCAGTATTTCACGCAAATCAACAGCTATCACGTCGTGCTTGAGGTAACGCCGCGCCTGCAGAAAGATCCCGATCTGTTCAACAAGCTTTACGTCACCTCGCCGCTGACCGGCCAGCAGATACCGCTTTCGAGCTTCGTGAAAGTGGACACCACCAAAACCGGATATTTATCGATCAGCCACCAAAGCCAGTTCCCGGCCGTGACGATTTCGTTCAATCTGGCGCCGGGCGTCGCCCTGGGACAAGCCGTTACGGCCATCCAGAAGGCAGAGTCCACCATGAATGTGCCCCAGGCCCTGGTCGGCTCCTTCCAGGGCACGGCCAAGGCGTTCGGAGAATCGCTGGCAACCCAGCCCTACCTGATCGCGGCCGCCCTGGTAGCGGTCTATATCGTGCTGGGCCTGCTGTATGAAAGCTACATTCATCCGCTGACGATTCTCTCGACCCTGCCTTCGGCCGGTGTGGGTGCCCTGTTGATCCTGATGGCCAACGGCTACGACCTGAGCGTCATCGCCCTGATCGGCATCATTTTGCTGATAGGCATCGTCAAGAAAAACGGCATCATGATGATCGACTTCGCCCTGACCGCCGAACGCCAGCACGGACTGGAGCCCAAAGAGGCCATCTACCAGGCCTGCCTGCTACGTTTCCGTCCGATCATGATGACCACCATGTGCGCCCTGCTCAGCGGCCTGCCGCTGATGCTGGGCCACGGCGCGGGCTCGGAACTGCGCCGGCCGCTGGGATTCGCGATGGTCGGAGGCCTTATCCTGTCGCAAGCCCTGACGCTGTTCACGACGCCGGTCATCTATCTGTACCTGGACCGCGCCCACTACTGGTACATGCGCCGCAAAAAGGCTCGCAAGGCAAAAAAAGTCAGGAAAGAACGCCTGGCCCGGCGCGCCTTGCCGGCCCCTGGAAACACCGCTGAATGATTTAAACTATTAGGGAGTCGCAACGGTGTTTCCCATGAAAATCCTGATCATCGAAGATGAGCTGAAAACCGCAGATTACCTGCACAAGGGATTGACGGAGCAAGGCTGCGCGGTAGATCTGGCGCACGACGGCATCGACGGCCAGCATCTGGCCCTGCATCACGATTACGATGTCATCGTGCTCGATGTCATGTTGCCCGGCCAGGACGGCTTTTCGCTGCTGCGCGCCCTGCGCGCCGTCAAACAGACGCCGGTCATCATGCTGACCGCGCGCGACCGTGTCGAAGACCGTGTCAAAGGCCTGCACGAAGGCGCCGACGACTACCTGGTCAAACCCTTTTCATTCATGGAATTATTGGCTCGGCTGCAGGCCTTGAACCGGCGCGGGCGCACACAGGAACCCGTGCAGTTGCGCATCGGCGACCTGCATATCGACCTGATCAGCCGCAAAGCCTATCGCGGCAATATCCGCATCGACCTGACGGCCAAGGAGTTTTCGCTGTTGGCGGTGCTGGCGCGGCGCCAGGGCGAAATCCTCTCCAAAACCGCCATTGCCGAACTGGTCTGGGACATGAACTTCGACAGCAACACCAATGTGGTGGAAGTCGCCATCAAGCGCTTGCGAGCCAAGATAGATACTCCCTTCAGTCCTCGCCTGCTGCATACCATCCGCGGCATGGGCTATGTGCTGGAACTGCGCCGGGAAGAGGTCTCCAGATGAAACGCTCCATCACCGTGCGGCTGGTGGCCATGTTCGCGCTTGCCACGCTGGCCACGTTTCTGCTGATCGGCGCCGCCCTCTATGGCGTACTGCAGCGCGAACTGGCCCGGCATCAGCACGACGAACTGCAAACGGCTTACCAGGACATGGAATACATGATCAAGCGTGCCGGAACCCCCAAGCGCTGGTCGCATGTCGTCACCAAAATGGATACCCTGACCCTGGCCAACGGCAGCAAACGTTTCTGGGCAAACAGCCCGGACCCGCGCTATCGGTACGGCCGGGATCTGTCCGAAATCCAGGCCGTCCCCCACTCGGCCAATGGCATGGGCATGCTCGAACTGCCCGAACGCGCCTACCCCCTGTACACCCTGACCAAAACCATCGCCGCCTACCAGGACCGGCCGGCCGTCGAACTTACCATAGGCATAGATGCCATGCCCTATGTGCACACCCTGCATACCTTCCTGATCGCGCTGATGGCGCTGTCGCTGACCGCCGTGCTGCTGGTCATGGTCCTGGGCTACTGGATTGCCCAGGTGGGTTTGCGCCCCCTCAAGCTATTGTCGAAAGAAGCGCAAACCCTGAGTCCCAGAACGCTGTCGCAGCGCTTGCGGATCTCGCCGCTTCCCGCGGAACTGTCCGATCTCGCCACAGCCTTCAATGGCGCGCTGGGCCGGCTCGAGGCGGCCTACAACCAGCTCGAGGCCTTCAATGCCGATGTGGCTCACGAACTGCGCACGCCGCTGACCAATCTGATCGGCGAAACCCAGGTTGCCCTGTCGCGCCAGCGTACGGCTCCGCAGTTCCAGGAAGTGCTGCAATCGAACCTCGAAGAGGTGGAACGCCTGCGTTCCATCGTCAACGACATGCTGTTTCTGGCCCGTGCCGATCAGGGCGAAGCCGCCACAGGCCTGGTGCAGACGCCTATTGTGCAGGAAATCGGCAAAACCATTGAGTTTCTGGAGTTCGTCCTGGACGAGACACAGGAAACCGTCAAAATCGACGGCGACACCGCTGCCGAGGCAAAAATCGAAACCGCCCTGTTTCGCCGCGCCATGACCAACCTGCTGCAAAATGCAATTGAGCATTCCCGTTCCGGCGCGCAGATCCTGGTCAATCTTCACCAGGAATCCTCGCTCATCCGGATTGCGGTCTCCAATCCGGGCGAACCCATCGCTCACAATCACCTGCCCTTGCTGTTCGACCGGTTTTACCGGGTCGACGCCGCGCGCCATAACGGCCAAACGCATGGCCATGGCCTGGGCCTGGCCATTGTCAAGGCGATTGCCACCATGCATGGGGGCGAAGTCTTCGCCAGCAGCGCAAACGGCATGAACACAATCGGCTTCAGTGTGCCGGCGGCGGGCTGAACCCTTGCGGCCGGCTGGAAGCCGCCGCCGAACGCGTACTGGCCTCGATTCGGGCAATGCACTCTTCCACTTCATTGGAAATGCCTGCCGCACGCTCGCCCAGAAAATCCAGCAGTTGTCTTACGGCGGGAACCAGCCCCCGACGGGACGGAAATACCGCGTGCACGATGCCAGGCTGCAAGGCCCAGCCGGGCAACACCGGCACTAAACGGCCATCGTTCAGCTCGTCGCGGCACATATAGTCGGGCAGCATGCTGATACCTGTGCCAGCCAGCACCGCAAACTTGATGGTCAGCAAATCGTCGGCCACATAACGGGGGCGGTGCTGAACCGTGTGTTCCTGGCCATTGGGACCAAGCAGCTTCCAGCTCGACCGGCCATCGGCCGCCGACATGGCCACGGTATCGAATCGGGACAGGTCATCGGGCGCGACAGGCTGCCCCTGGCGCTGCAACTGCGATGGGCTGGCCACCAGCAGTGCGTGAGACAAACCAAGATGCTTGACGACCAGGCTGCCGCTGTCGGCCAGGCTAGGCCGCACGCGCAGTGCAATGTCCATACCCTCTTCAACCAGGTCCACGACGCGATTGCTGACTTCCATCATGACCTGGACCAGCGGATAGCGGGCCAGAAACTCCGGAAGGACCGGGCCAACCACGGTTTGCGCCAGAGTCACCGGGCAACTGAGGCGAATGATGCCGCAAGGCTCGCTTTGAACCTGGGCCACAGTGGCGGCGGCGGCATCGGCCTCGGCGCACATGGCCACGCAATGGCGCAGATACATCTCGCCAACAGTCGTCAGGGACAGCTTGCGCGTAGTACGTTGCAGCAAACGGACGCCCAGATCCGCTTCGAGCTTGGCCACGCGCCGGGACAAACGCGATTTGGGCAGCCCCATGGCCCGTGCGGCCGCGGCGAAACCACCACGGTTCACCACCTCGGCAAAGTAGCGCATATCGTTCAGGTCTAGCATCGGCGGCCTCAATTAGATCAATAAACAGGACAATTTATTGCAGTTTTGCCAACTTATCAATGATTCGATACTTATTCATAATACATTCATCGCCGCCTGGTGTGGCTTACTTATGTTGAAGAAAATCATGAAACTGCTGCATATTGATTCAAGCGTCACCGGCGCAAGCTCCGTCTCACGCCAACTTACCGCACGTATCGTCGCCCAGTGGCGCGCCGACCATCCCGCCATCGAAGTCGACTACCTGGATCTGGCCGCCGCAGCCCCCAGCCACCTGTCGGCAGATTCACTGGGCTTCCGGCTTCCCCCCAGCACCGCAAGCCTGAGCGAAGTGCAACGGCAGGAAAATGCAATTTCCGAAGCGCTGGTAACGCAATTCCTTGCGGCCGACGTCATCGTGGTGGGCGCTCCCTTGTACAACTTCTCGATCCCCAGCCAGCTCAAGGCCTGGATCGACCGCATTGCACAAGCCGGCCGCACATTCAAGTACACCGAAAACGGCCCGATCGGCCTGGCTGCGGGCAAAACCGTAGTGGTGGCCTCGAGCCGCGGCGGAATCTACTCCACCAGCGATGCCGGCCGCGCCATGGAACATCAGGAAAGCTATCTGCAAATCGTATTCGGCTTTTTCGGCATCACCGATGTTCGTTTTGTGCGTGCTGAAGGCGTGGCAATGGGCGATGCGCCCAAGGCCCAGGCGATTGCCGCCGCCGAGCAGGAAATCAAGGCGCTGGATACCGCCGCCAACGAAAGCGCCGCCGCGCTGGCCGCCTGAACGGGCTGGGTGCATCGACCCGCCGGCCCGCGGCAATCTACGCCAGATTGTCGCGGGTCCACTGTTCACACTCCAGCGCCAGACTCATTATGCGCTGGATGATCTGCACCTCGGTCTTCCCCGCCGCGCGTTGAGCGTCACTGAAAATTTCCAGACTCTCATCGGTAGGGAACCAGTCTTTTTCCGGCTGGATCTCCAGGCCATCGACGTGCTTGATATTGCCGTTAGGCAAGATATACCAGGTATCCATCACGGGTATCCTATTTGTCCCAATTTCAGGCAGCCGTACCTGCGCCGCGGCCGGACACCTAGACACCTATTCTATTGGCGGCAGTCAGGCGTCCTGTCGCTATGCGCGGGCATATCGTCGCGAAGGAGGCTGAAATATACGCCGCCACCGTAACACTCTTTACATTCTTTATGGGGTTTTATGGCGCGCACGCAACAATTCTTTGCACAACATGCCGCGACAACGATATTAAAATGGCGGATCAAAGAATTTGATTGGGTTGGCATGAGTTCAACACCATAATTCTACTTTCGGCTTCAACACACCTCTTACTACATGTCTGACTCCTATGTTTTGCATGGCTCGCAACAGCCGGAATTGCTGCACCGTAAAACATTGGCCGACGTGTTTGAGGCAAGCGCCACACACCACCCCCAGAACACCGCGTTGATTTTCGGCACACGCAGCCTGAGTTACGCCGAACTCAATGTCGAGGCCGATCGCGCCACCCATCGCCTGATCGAAGCCGGGGTGAAGCCCGGACATATCGTTGGATTATGGTTGCCGCGCGGCATCGATTTGCTGATCATGCAACTGGCGATCGCCAAAACCGGCGCAGCCTGGCTTCCTTTCGACGCGGATACGCCCGTTGAGCGGATAGCCGTATGCCTGGAGGATGCAAAAGCAAGCGCCCTGCTCAGTTGCGCGGACCTGCTGCCGCAACTGGGTTTCCTGGCTGCGCCGGTGCACACGGCGGAGCAGTTGCTGGCACCGCTGGACAACGATCACCCCCCCTTGCGCCACCGCGCCGGCACCCAGGGCGAAGACACCGCCTATGTCATCTACACCTCCGGATCCACAGGCAAGCCCAAGGGCATTGCCATCACACAAGCCAGTATCTGCCATTTTTTGCAAAGCGAAAATGCCATACTGGGAGTGCGCGAAAGCGACCGGGTATACCAGGGATTCTCGGTGGCATTCGACATGTCGTTCGAGGAAATATGGATCAGCTACCTGGTGGGTGCCACCCTCTGGATAGCTCCCAAGGAAATCGCGGCCGATCCCGAGGCCCTGCCGCGTGCATTGACGGCGGAAAACATCACGGTTCTGCACGCCGTGCCGACCTTGCTGGCCCTGTTCTCCCAGGATGTGCCCAGCTTGCGGATTATCAACCTGGGCGGGGAAATGTGCCCCGAAACGCTGGTCGAGCGCTGGGCAAAGCCCGGACGGCAGATGTTCAACACCTACGGCCCCACCGAAGCGACTGTCTCGGCCAGCCTGGCCCAGTTGAAACCGGGCGAGGCCGTGACAATTGGCCATCCTTTGCCCAACTATGGCTTGCTGGTGGTCGCAACCGGGACAGAAGGCGCCGAAAGCCAAACGCTGCGCATATTGCCTCACGGCGAGATCGGTGAGCTGTGTATTACCGGCCCCGGCGTGGCGGCGGGCTACCTGGGGCGGCCCGACCTGACCCGGGAAAAATTCCTGCCCAATCCCTGGAGCATTGGCGAGCACGACCAACGGCTTTACCGCACCGGCGACCTGGCCCGCATCGACGCCGATCATCGCGTGCATTGCCTGGGCCGCGCCGACGATCAAGTCAAGATCCGCGGTTTTCGGGTAGAGCTGGGTGAAATCGAAGCGGTGCTGGCTCAGCAGCCGGGCATAGGTGCCACAGCGGTGGTGCTGCGCCAGGATGCCGGCATGGACCAGTTGATTGCGTTCTGGGTGGGCGCCAATGGCGAAGCCACCGCCATGCCAGACAACGGGAACGGAACCGCCGCCGGGGATGCCGATACCTCCACGGCAACGCTGCGCGCGGCCCTGGGAGCACGCTTGCCTCCCTATATGGTGCCGGTGCGCTTTGAACATCTGGCGGAAATGCCGCGCCTGCCTTCCGGCAAGATCGATCGCAAAACGCTCAAAGCCCTGCCGCTGGCTGCCAGCGGCCCGGCCGAAGGCTCGGACGCAGCGGAAACCCCGGCGGAAGAAGCCTTGTTTGCCGCGCTGGAAACGCTCTTTCCGGGCCAGGCCGTACGCCGGGAGCTGGATTTTTTCAGCGACCTGGGCGGTCACTCGCTGTTTGCCGCACGACTCGCCTCCGCGTTGCGAGCCGATCAGCGCTTTGCACAAGTGACCGTGCGCGATATCTACCAAAACCGCCAGATCGGCCGACTGGCCCAAGTGCTGTCCACCGTCATGGATCGCCAGGCCAGCGACACAGCGCTTCACGGCGCAGAACGGACCGTCCCCCCGCCCCGGATCATGCATTCGCGATGGCGACGCTGGCGTTGCGGGGTCGCGCAGGCTGTCACCGTGCCGTTCCTGGTGACGTTCAAAATGGCGCAATGGCTGCTGCCCTTCTTTGCCTATCAATATCTTACGGGCGACCCGGGCGATTCCATCACCCGGGCCGTTGCCGTGTCGGTCGTGGTGTTTTTGCTGGCTACCCTGCTGGAGTTCGTCCTGGCCTGCGCCGGCAAATGGCTGATTCTGGGGCGATTGAAACCCGGGCGCTATCCGCTTTGGGGCGTGACTTACTTCCGCTGGTGGCTTACCGATCGCATACTCGAAGCAACACCCCTGTACATGCTCAACGGCTCTTCCTTATATGTCTACTGGCTTCGCGCGCTCGGGGCCCGGATCGGCAACGACGTGCTGATTGGCTCGATTACCTTGCGTGTGCCGGATCTGCTCAGCGTCGGCGACGGCGTCAGCATAGGCAACGGCGTCAACCTGGAAAACGCCCGCGTACAGAACGGCGAATTGATACTGGGCCAAATCACGCTGGAAGACCAGGTCTCGCTGGGCGCCTATGTGGTAATGGAAGGCAACACCCATATCGGCGAGTGGGGGCACGTGGACGGGCAGTCGGCGTTGCGCGATGGCTCGCGGGTGCCGGCCCGCCGCATCTGGGGCGGTTCGCCCGCCATCGACCACGGGGAATTCGATCCCGCCAGCCTGCCTTTGCGGCCCGTCGAATCGCGAACCCACATCATCGGCAAGAACATCTACTTCGTGCTGGGCGCCCTGTTCATCAGCGTGCTGTTTTTCATGCCCCTGTTCCCGACCTTCATCCTGGTTGACTACCTGGACATCGACAACCTGTCCGTGGGCGCGCTGCAGCGCGCCGGCTTCGTCAACGGCTACGATGTCTTCGCCTTGCGCCTGATCAAATACTTCCTGCTGGCGCTGCCCGCCAGCGTCGTGATGATTGTCCTGACCGCCCTGCTGGCCGCGGGCATACGCTGGGCGCTGCTGCCCAAACTCAAGCCAGGCCGCTACCCTGTGAATGGCAGGGTCTTCCTCCTCAAGTGGCTGGTCAACCAGATTCAGGAGTCCAGCCTGCAGGTGCTGCATGGCGTCTACGCCACGGTGTTTTCCTCCACCTGGTATAGGTTGCTGGGCGCGCGGGTCGGCCGCGATGCGGAGATCTCTACCGCGCTGGGGGTAGTGCCCGACATGCTGACTCTGGGCGACGAGACCTTTATCGCCGACGCGGTCATGCTGGGCGACGAACATATCGACGGCGGCTGGATGACCGTAAAGCCGACCGTTATCGCGCGCCGCAGCTTTGTCGGCAATGGCACCTATATACCCGACGGCACCAACCTGCCGGAAAATGTGCTGATCGGAGTGCTTTCCAGCCTGCCGCGCTCGACGCAGGTCAAAAGCGGTGATACCTGGCTGGGCTCGCCTCCCATCAATCTACCCGCCCGCGAGACGGTGCAGGGCTTTCCCGAAGAGCTGACATACCACCCCTCGCCCTCGCGACGCCTGCAGCGCGGCCTGGTTGAGACCTTCCGTATCGTGGCGCCGCATTCCCTGGTGATCGCCGCCGGCTATGCGATCGTGCTGGATGTCATGCCCATTGCGGGGGCCGGCCACTGGCTCTACACGATCCGCGAACTGGCCATTTCCGGACTGCTGTTCGGCCTTGCGACCTTTCTGTTCGTGGCCTTTTTCAAATGGGTGCTGCTGGGCCGCTACCGGCGCTGCGCGGTACCCATGTGGACTCCATTCGTGTGGCTGTCCGAGGCCACCACCAATATGTATGAAGGCATTGCCGTTCCGAATTTCCTGCGCTACCTGCGGGGCACGCCTTTCCTGCCCAAGGCACTCAACCTGCTGGGTTGCCACATCGGACGTGGTGTTTACCTGGACACCACCGACATCACCGAATTCGATTGCGTGCACATAGGCGACTACAGCGAGCTCAACGCCTTGTGCTGCCCACAGACCCATCTGTTTGAGGACAGGGTCATGAAAATCGACGATGTGCGCATCGGTGCGCGCACCTACATGGGGCCGCGCAGTACCATCCTGTACAGCGCCAATATCGCAAACGATGTACGCCTGGGTCCGTTGACCCTGGTCATGAAGGGCGAGAACATACCCGCCAATACCGCCTGGCACGGCTGCCCCGCCATGCCTCAGCCTGACAATCCGCGGTAGGGGCGGGCCCTGTACCCGCCCGTTTGGCCACGCATTGATCGCGGAGGGCCACAAGGGCGACCCCTACGGTCGCCTGCTACACTTGACGCTCTTCCATGCGGGCAAACATCATTGTGACCACGACTTCCTTTTCCAGCCTTCCCCTTACGCCCGCCACGCTCGACAACCTCAATAACCTGGGCTACGTCGACATGACGCCCATCCAGGCGCAAAGCCTGCCTTCGATTCTTGAAGGCCGCGACGTGATCGCCCAGGCCAAAACCGGCAGCGGCAAAACCGCCACCTTCGGCCTGGGCATATTGCACAAGCTGAACCCTGCCGATTTTGCCATCCAGGCCCTGGTGCTGTGCCCTACCCGCGAACTCGCCGACCAGGTGGCCAACGAGCTGCGCCGTCTTGCCCGCGCCGCCGGCAATGTGAAAATACTGACGGTATGCGGAGGCACTCCCATCCGGCCGCAAATCGAATCCCTGGCGCGCGGCGCGCATATCGTGGTGGGCACCCCGGGCAGGCTGCTCGACCATATCGACCGCAACAGCATCGATTTATCGGCTATCCAAACCCTGGTGCTGGACGAAGCCGACCGCATGATCGACATGGGGTTCTACGACGATATCGTCACCGTCGTGAACGCGTGCTCGGCAAAGCGGCAAACGCTGCTGTTTTCGGCAACCTATCCCGATGATATCCGCAAGGCCAGCGCCCGCTTCCTCATCAAGCCAACCGAAGTCAAGGTGGAGTCGCAGCACGACGCCAGCCAGATCGAACAGCATTTCTATGAAATCGCCCCGGAAAACCGCAATGCGGCAGTGGCCCAGTTGCTTGAGCATTTCCGTCCGGTATCCACGCTGGCTTTCTGCAACACCAAGGCACAATGCGAAACGCTTGCGGCAGAGTTGCGGAGCCGCGGTTTCAGCGCCCTGGCACTGCATGGCGATCTGGACCAGCGTGAACGCGAAGATGTGCTGGTGCAGTTTTCCAACCAGAGCTGTTCAGTGCTGGTAGCGACCGATGTCGCGGCGCGCGGCCTGGACATACAAACCCTGGGGGCGGTGATCAACGTCGATGTCACGCCGGACGCCGAGGTGCATATCCACCGCATCGGACGCACCGGGCGCGGCCAGGAAAAAGGCCTGGCCTTGAGCCTGTGCGCTCCGTACGAAATGCGCTGGGCCAATCTGATCGAACAGTATCAAGGCAAGCCCCTGGTCTGGTCGGATCTGGCCGCGCTCAAGCCGGCTCCCGGCGGCCGCCTGCGGGCACCCATGGTCACGCTCTGCATTCAGGGCGGCAAAAAAGACAAGCTGCGCCCGGGTGATCTATTGGGCGCCCTCACGGGAGATGCGGGCCTGAATGCGGATCAGGTCGGCAAGATAAATATTTTCAATTTCGTGAGCTTTGTGGCGCTGGACCGGCGTATTGCCAAGGAAGCCTACGCCAAGCTGGGCAACAGCAATATCAAGGGCCGCCGCTTCAGAATGCGCTTCATGCCGGAAAACTAGGGGATTTTTGATTCGAGTGGTTACGACACTCGATTGTTTACGGGGATCGATGGATAGGTATTTAAAGACGCCGTCTATCGGGGCTTGGGGTCAGGACCGGCACGGCGTGCTTGATCCGGATCTACCTCGTCCAGGCGGGCGTCGGGCGAACTCGCCCAGCCTCGCGAGGCTGGGCTCAGACAGCGCCCGCCGAAGGCCCCCGCCTTCCCTACGGTAGCCTCCGGCGCACGCCTTACGCCGGTCCTGACCCCAAGCCCCGATAGACGGCTCGCGTTAGGGCTTGCCTGGGATCAACGTGCTTGCACCTACCGTTAATGGGCCTGCGCCCTAGAACCGTTAACATGCCTGCACCCATGTCTCTATCGCGTGGCCACTACACCACGCTGTGCCGAACCCTGGATTTACTGAGCGCCCACCGCCTCAACGTAGCTTGTGATTGGCTAAACGCCGCTTCCCCAATATATACCTCGGTGCATTTCCTCAACGCGAGCCGCAGGGTGGGCGGTGCTGTGCAGTCCGGCGGTAGTCCAGCGCCGGGTGCTGACGAAGGGAAGGCGGGGGCTTTCGGCGGG
>NZ_BAAGUZ010000028.1:0-82691 GCF_054781135.1 Paralcaligenes ginsengisoli | reverse complement strand
AGGTAGATCCGGATCAAGCACGCCGTGCCGGTCCTGACCCCAAGCCCCGATAGACGGCGGCTTTAAATCCCAAAGCTACCAAACCGTCGAACGCCATAAGCATTTAAACCCAAAATGCTTTAAACCATCAGTGACGCATATTGACGATATCAGGCAGTGGCACGGGCGCGGCGGTCATGGCTCCACAGCCATAGAAGACTGAGCAGGACAAAGGCCAGGAATGGATAAACAAGAACATTGACGCTGTTCCAGCCCTGGGTCGCCAGTACGTGTCCCGAGGAAAAAGAGGCGACCGCCACGCAGCCGAATACCAGGAAATCGTTCAAGGCCTGGACACGGTTTTTTTCTTCGGGGCGATAACAATCGGTCACCATCGAGGTGGCGCCGATAAACCCGAAATTCCAGCCCATGCCCAACAACACCAGGGCCAGCCAGAAGTGCGATACGCTCACGCCCGCCAAAGCGACTGTCGCGGCGAGCCCGATTAAAATCAGCCCGAATGTGGTAACCGGGATTTTACCGAAGCGTTCGATAATATGGCCGGTAAAGAAACTTGGACCATACATGGCCAATATGTGCCACTGGATGCCTAGCGTCGCATCCTGCAGCGAATGCCCGCAGCCTATCATCGCGAGTGGCGTGGCAGTCATGATGAAATTCATCAGCCCGTAGGAAATTACGCCTGCCAGTACCGCAATGACGAAACGCGGTGAGCGGGCGATTTCCTTCAGGGGACGGCCGCTTTTTACGGCCTCTTCCCGCACAGGCGTCGGCGGGGTGCGCAGCGACAGGACCAAAGGGACCGCCAGCAGCGCGATGCTCGCCTGAGCCATGAAAGAGGCGGCATAAGGGATGGCCGGCCAAATATTGCGGGTAAGAATAATGGCCTGGGCGGCAATGATTGCGCCAAACAAACCGCCGACCATGACCCACGAAATGGCGCGTGTCCGGTACGCGGGGTCCGCCGCGTCGGCGGCGGCAAAACGGTAGCTTTGCACATAGGCGGCGTATAGGCCGGAACAGAGGGTTCCCAGGCAGAAAATCAGAAAAGTCTGGCTGAATATTCCATAAGCGGCGACCAGGCCGGCGGCTATTCCAAAAAGCGTGCCAATCAGGTAGCCGGTTCGCCGCCCCAGACGCTTCATGACCAAGGCCGCGGGAATGGTGCCGAACGCCAGGCCCAGGCTATAGATGCTGACGGGCACTGTAGCCAGGTCGGGTCGACTGGCGAGTTGTTGCCCGGCCAGGCCTCCCAGTGCGATCACAATGGCTGGATTGACTCCTCCCAGTGCCTGTAGGCAAGATAGAGTGAGGGCGTGGCGGCCTCTTGGCCGTGTAGCAGTGGGTGCACTCATGAATTGCCTTTGTGTTCTTGAAAGTTAGGTCGAAAGTCGGGAAAAATGGCCAGTTTGCGGGCTTGTTTTGCCGCCAGGAGCCAAAATTCGGGTAGAAAGCATTCGGCGACGGCCAAGGGCTCGCAGGCACGCCGGAACACAGAGCAGCGAGCCAGTAGAGCCGGTGCCGAAGGGGCCGATAGGCCCAGCGCCCGCTTGGCCGTTCCGTAGATGGCCTGGTGACGATTGAGGCGCCGGCTGAAGAAAACGGAGCGTGTGATCGTTGAATCCCGGTAGAGCATATCGGCCAGCGGCCGGGTATGCAGGCGCCGCATGCTGTGCCAGGAGCCATGCGATGCCTTCAGCGGCGTAAGGCTGCGGGCAACGATGCAGTTTACGTCGTCTATGCTCATCACGATTTCACGGATCCAGACGGGAATGCGTGGCGGGAAGCCGAGCAGCCACGCTTCGCCAGGGCTGAGGCCGGCGGCGTGTTCCGCGATGAGGCGTATTTCTACCCGCCCCAATTGCCGCAGTCCGCCGGTCAAGGCTCCCGGGCGACGCAGCCAGTATTTTTGTATTCGGCTTAGTGAAGGCATTGCGGAGGTTTTCCAGCCTCCACAGAAAGCGGCATGTGGTTCCATAAGCCGTATTATCGCCAAACTCATACAATACCGCTTATGGAAAAAATACGAATTTCAAAGTTAATGGCCGAACAGGGCTTGTGCTCGCGGCGTGAAGCCGATGCCTATATCGAACGAGGCTGGGTGCGTGTCGACGGAATAGTAGTGTCCGAACTGGGCAGCAAGGCTTATCCCAATCAAAAAATTACCCTCGAAAAACAGGCCCAGCGGCGCCAGACATCGCGTGTCACGATTTTGCTCAACAAGCCGGTTGGATATGTGTCCGGGCAGGCCGAGCAAGGCTACCGGCCGGCCGTTTCGCTGATCGATGCCCGTTCGCAATACCGGGCCGACAAATCGCCTTTACGCTTTGATCCAACTCATTTGCGCGGCCTGGCGCCGGCCGGGCGCCTCGATATCGATTCTCAGGGCCTGCTTGTGTTGACGCAAGACGGCCGTATTGCGCGTCAGTTGATCAGCGAAGACTCCGATATCGATAAGGAGTACCTGGTACGGGTACAGGGAAAAATTTCAGGTAACGGGCTGGCCATGCTTAATTACGGCCTGTCGCTGGATGGCAAGCCGCTCAGGCCCGCGGAAGTGGAGTGGCAAAACGCCGATCAGCTGCGGTTTATTCTGCGCGAAGGTAAAAAAAGGCAAATCCGCCGCATGTGCGAACAAGTCGGCCTGAAAGTCATAGGCTTGAAACGAGTGCGCATGGGCCGCATCGTCCTGGGCGATTTGCCGCCGGGGCAATGGCGCTACCTTAAAGAAGGCGAGCGGTTCTTATAGTGAATCTATACCGCATGTTGCGTCAGCGTGTAGGAGGCTCGGTCGTCGATGGCGAGCTTTTCGCTCAGCCACGGCAGGGTTTGTTCCAGTTCTTTATACAGGGTCCAGGGCGGATTGATGATAAACATGCCGCTGCCGTGCAGGCCGTAGCCGTCACCAGTGGGTTTGCGCACGGTCAGGGTGGCATGGACCCAGGCTGTTTCTTTCAGGCGCTCCAGCGACCTGGCAAGCTCTTGCGATTCGCGGCGCTGAACCAGGGGATACCAGATCGCGAAACAACCCGTGGCAAAGCGTTTAAGCCCATCGGTGACTGTTTGCAGCGTTTTGCGATAGTCGGCCTTGTCCTCATATGAAGGATCGATCAGAACCACGCCCCGCCGCGTCGGTGGCGGCAGCAAGGCTTTCAGCCCACTGAATCCGTCGCTTTCATAAACGGCGGTACGGCGCAGCGCCAAACGGCCCTGCTGTGCCAGGTTGTGCCTGAGCACGTCGATTTCCGACGGATGCATTTCGAACAATCGCAAGCGATCGCGGTCCCGCAGGGCATGCAGCGCGAGCCAGGGAGATCCCGGATATGCATTGGCTACGTCGTCCGGATTGAAGTGCCGTATTTCTTCGAGATAGCGTTCGATCAGGGCCGGCATGGGGTTGGCACCCAGGACCCGATCCAGCCCGTCGATGAATTCCCCATTCTTGACGGCCCAGTCGCTGGTCAGGTCGTAGATGCCGGCACCGGCGTGGGTATCCATGACCCAATAAGGCGCCTCTTTGAGATTGAGGTAATCCAGAATGTGCACGAAGATGGCGTGCTTGAGCACATCGGCATGGTTGCCCGCGTGGAATGCGTGTCGGTAGCTGAACAAAGAAAGGCCTCGCAGGGAAATTAAAAATCCGGCGTAATGGTTTTGATTTCGTCGGTAAAAATGGCATCGCAACCCCAGTCGAACAGCTCGCGGGCGCGGCCTGGGTCGTTGACCGTCCAGATGGCCATTTTATAGCCCGCGCCGCGTACGGTTCGAACGACGTGTTCGGTGGTGTGTTTGTTGCCCATGTTGAGGCCTATGCATTTCAGCCGTATCAGGCGGGCCTGCCAGTCATCGGGCAGGGCGCCGGCCACCAGCAGGGCGCGGGGTAGTTCGGGCGCGGCTTCGAGGGCGGCTTCGAGCGCGGTCTCGGAAAAAGACGAGAGCAGGGGGGGAATCGCCGCCTTGGCCCAGAGCTTCCGGGCCAGCAGGGCAACCCGTGTGCCGGTTTCGGTTTCGGCGCCCGTGTGCGGCTTGATTTCGATATTGCTTAAAATCTGATTGGCCTGCGTAAAAGCGGCGACGGAGTACAAGGTGGGGATGGGTTCGCCGGCATAGGCCTGCGAATGCCATGCGCCGAAATCGAACCTGGCCAGATCGCCGAAGGATTGTTCCCCCGCATTTCCGCTGCCGTTGGACGTACGTTCAATCGAGTCGTCATGCAGCAGGATAGCGATTCCGTCCTTGCTGAGCTTGACGTCGTACTCGACCATGGAAAAGCCGTGTTCCGCTCCCAGGCGCATCGATGCAAGCGTATTTTCCGGCGCGAAGCGGCCGGCTCCACGGTGCGCAATTATTTTCGGATATGGCCATGGGGCCGAAGAGTCTGTCATCGTTGCTGGTTCCTTGCTGTTGAGTTTTGGCGATGTCTGTGGAAAGCGTTTCGCCCGCTCAGGCGTAGCATACCTTCAAGTTAAGACTTGGGAGATGGTAAACTTCCAGAAAAATTTTATGTTCTACTATAAGGTTACAGTCATCGAGGCGATCCAGATTCGCCTTTTTTTGGTATAAACCGTCGCGCAAGGCCTGGTCCGGGGCGCGGGACAGCGAGTCATTAATGTTCGATTTTATCCGCACGCATCAGCGTTTGATGCAGCTTTTGTTGTTGGTGCTGATTCTTCCGTCGTTCGCCCTGATTGGGGTGAGTGGCTATTCCACGTATGTATCGGGCAATCATGACCTCGTCAAGGTGGCCGGGTCGGCGGTGACCTTGCAAGACTTCGATCAGGCCCGTCGCAATCAATTGCAACAAATGCAGCAAAACAATCGGGCTACCTTCGACCCGACCGCGCTCGATAACGAACCTGCCCGCAAAGCCTTGCTCGACTCCTTGATCGACCGCAAGGTGTTGATTGCAACGGCGACCAAAGAGCATTTCAGCGTTTCCGATGCCGCTTTGCGCCAGGCTATTGCCTCCATCCCCGAGCTCCAGGTCAATGGGCAATTCTCGGCGGAGCGCTACAACGAGGTTTTGAAGTCCATAGGTGCCAGCAGTAAAGACTTTGAACAAGGGCGCCGCGCCGAACTTGCCCTGGATCGCGTGCTTGGCCCAATAGCCATATCGGCCAGAGTACCGAAGCCAGTGCTTGGCTCGATCGAACAGGCGCTTACCGCCGAACGCACCGTGCGTGTGCATAGCTATCTCGCCTCCGACTATCAAAAAGGCATAGAGATCAGCGATGCCGACGTCAAGGCGTGGTACGACCAGAACAAGGCAAAGCTGGAGCTGCCCGAACAGGTGGATGCACAGTACCTGTTGCTGAACGAAGCGGCCGCCATGCAGGGTCTGCCCGCGGTCAGCACCGAGGAAATGCAGAAATATTACGAGCAGAACAAGGCCCGTTATGTGCAGCCCGCCAGAATCATGCTCAGCCATATTTTGATTACCGTGCCGGTCGGGGCAACCGAGGCCCAGCGTAAAACAGCGTTCGACGAAGCCCAGAAAGTAGCGAAAAAAGTGGCAGCCGACAAAAGCAAGTTTGCGGAAATCGCCCGCACCGACTCGCAAGATGCCGGAACAGCTAAAGATGGTGGGCGCCTGGGCTGGATTACCAAAGGGTCCTGGCCTGCCGCACTCGAGAAAGCCGTTTTTGCCCTTAAAAAGGGCGAGGTGTCGGGCGTGATCGACGGGCCTGGGGGCTATCATATTTTCGAGGCCAACGATGTCCAGCCTGAAAAGGGCGAGTCTTTCGAGCAGGCCAAATCCAAAGTCGAGAGCGAAGTGCGCCGCCAGCTCGGCGCCGACCGGTTTGCCGATATGGCGACCAAACTGACAAGCCTGGTGTATGACAACCAGGGCAGTTTGCAACCCGCGGCCGACGCGCTTGGCCTGAAAATAAAGGCTGCCGACGGAATTGCCCGTGACCGTCTGCTGTCGGCCGCCGAAGTCGGCGACAAGGCAGCGTCTTCCAGCGCCGATGCGTCGATTCTGGATGATGCGCGTGTACGCCGCGCCCTGTTTTCCAGCCAGGTCCTGACCGATAAGCAGAATTCCGGGGTGATTGAAATTTCTCCCGACACCATGGTTGTCGTGCGTGTTGGCAAGATTGTTCCGGCACAAGTGCCGCCGATGGAAAAGGTTTCAGCCTTGATACGCAAGCAGCTTGTCAGCGAACGCGCATTGGCTGCCGCCGAGAAAGCTGGCCAAGCTGCCCTGGCTGATCTCCAGAAAGCCGGTGCGGCGAAAGTGCCGGATGATTTCGGGGCGCCGCTTACAGTCAGCCGCATTAATCCCCAGAATCTGACCAAGCCGCTCATCGATGCCGCTCTGGCCGCTCCGGCCAAGAGCCTGCCTGCGTTTGAAGGCGTCAAGGGCCTTCACGGATACACCATCGTGCATGTCAAACAGGCCCAGGCAGGCAAGACAGACGACCCGATGCTGGCAACGCTGCCGGCTGAATTGGCCAAGGCGTGGGGACAGGCCGAAGAACACGCCGTTCTGCAGGCTTTGCGCGGCCAGGCCAAAATCAAGATGTTGCCCGAGGCAGAGAAAGCGCTGTCCGGCGAAGCGGCACAGGGTAGCTGAGCGTAGATCAGGGTTTAAGCAGGGGCTGAAGCCCCGCCCAGACGTTATTCGCCAACTGGGCTTGCGCGCCTTCGTTGGGATGAAGATGATCGGCTTGAAACCGGCTCGGGTCTGTGGCGATGCCTTCCAGCAGAAAAGGCACCAGCCCGGTCCTGTAGCGGGCCGCCAGGGCCGCAAACAGCTCTTTGAATTGGCTGGTGTACTGGCGGCCGTAGTTGGGCGGCATCTGCATTCCTAGCAGCAATACGCGGGCGCCCGCTTTTTGAGATAATTCGATCATCGATGAAAGGTTGGATTCGGTCATTTTCAACGGCAGGCCGCGCAAGGCGTCGTTGCTGCCCAGCTCAATGATCACAATCGCAGGCTTGTCGCGCTTCAGAATGGGCGCCAGGCGGCTTAACCCGCCGCTTGTCGTATCCCCGCTGATACTGGTGTTCTTGACTTGATAGTTCTTGTATTTGGCCTGCAGTTTTTGCCCCAGCAGCATTACCCAGCCGGATCCCCGTTCAAGCCCGTATTCGGCCGACAGGCTGTCGCCAATTACTGTTATCGTTCGTATGTTTGAAGCCGCGGCAGGGGCGGCCTGGGCCAGCGCCGCAGGCGTGCCGAACCAATACAATACAGCCGCAATCAGGCACCAGCGAGTAAGCATGAAATACACCTGTTCGATTGAAGTCAAAGGTTTGTGTCAACGCGTTGCCGATTCGACAGGCGTATTGAGCATTTTAGAGAATATAGAGTTTTCGGTTGAAGAAGGGCAGACTGTCGCGATTACGGGCAGCTCCGGCTCGGGCAAATCAACCCTGCTCGGATTGTTAGCCGGGCTCGATGTGCCCGTTGCCGGATCGGTGAGGCTGTTGGGCCATGATTTATTCGCCCTGGATGAAGAAGGGCGCGCGGCGCTTCGCGCGGCTCATCTGGGTTTCGTATTTCAATCTTTTCAGCTGTTGCCCAACCTGACCGCGCTGGAAAATGTCATGCTTCCGCTGGAACTGGCCGGCAAGCCCGCCTTGGCGGTGGCCAAAGACATGCTGGAACGTGTCGGCTTGAAAAGCCGTCTGGGGCACTATCCCAAGACCTTGTCCGGCGGCGAGCAGCAGCGTGTTTCGCTGGCGCGGGCTTTTGTCGTGCAACCCAGGCTGCTGTTTGCGGATGAGCCGACGGGTAGCCTGGACGAGCTCAATGGGGAAAAAATCATGGACTTGATGTTTGCCCTGCACAAAGAACAGGGTGCGACACTCGTGCTGGTTACACACGACCCGCAATTGGCGTCGCGATGCCAGCGCACGCTGCGTTTGCAGGGTGGGCGCCTGGTGGCGCCGGATCCGGCAGGCATAGGCACGTAATGCGCATCTTGACACGGAATTTATTGGGATGAATATGTTTAGAGTGATATTGATGCTGCTTGCCATGGCATTGCAGACAGTGGCGCATGCAGAAGGCGATATAGGCCGGCTATTGAATCATCCGGTGCCTGGCGGAGTGGCCGTAATCGAACTTGGCAAAGGGTCGGCCGCACCTGAAGCCGTTTATTTGAATAACAGGGTGCTGGTGGTTCGGGATAGCGATCGGCAGTGGGTGGCGGTAGTGGGAATCGCGCTCAAAACGCCGGCCGGGAAGCAGGCCCTGCAAGTTCAAACCGCCCAGGGCAAGCGCGTCGTCGCTTTCAACATTGGCTCCAGAACCTACCGCGAACAGCACATTACCCTGAAAAACAAGAATCAGGTCAATCCCGACCCCGCGCAGTTGAAGCGATTCGAACGCGAATACCTGGCGCAGATGAGCGCCTATGGCCGCTATCGGGATGTTCCGCCCAGCAATGTGATGCTCGATGAACCCGTGCATGGGCGGCTGTCCAGCCCCTTTGGTTTGCGCCGTTTTTTTAATGGAGAAGAGCGCAGCCCGCATTCCGGCCTGGATTTTGCCGTTCCCAAGGGAACTCCCGTCAAGGCTCCTGCCGATGGTATTGTCACGATTGTGGATGATTATTTTTTTAATGGAAAAACAGTATTCGTCGATCACGGCCAGGGATTTATTACTATGTACTGCCATTTGTCGGCGTCCAAGGTCAAGCCAGGCCAAAGCGTCAAGCGTGGTGAAGTAATAGCCTATGTCGGCTCGACCGGCAGGGCGACTGGCCCGCATTTACACTGGAATGTGAGCCTGAATGGCGCGCGTGTCGATCCGGCCATATTTATTGGGGCGTTCAGGCCATAGGCTTTGCATGGCAGGATTCTTTCTGCACGGGTGCTGCGCTTGCCTCTGGTTCGAGTTTATGCGTGAATTCAATTGACGAAAATATCTCCCTTTCTGCGCGGCTTGTTTGATAGTCTGTCCATCGCTGTCGGCTATGTACCCGTGGCCATTTCATTTGGGCTGGCGGCGGTTCATGCCGATTTGTCGCCCTTGATGGTCATATTGGTCTCGATGTTGGTGTACGCGGGAGCCAGCCAGTTCATATTGGTGAGTCTGGTCGCCAGTGGTGGCTCGGCAGTCAGCATGGTCGGCATTATTTTGCTGATGAATTTGAGGCATATTTTCTATGGGCCGGCGGTGCTCATGAAGTTCGACGGGCAGCATCGGCGGCTGCCTTTGTTTGTATTGGCGGCGGGTCTGACCGACGAGGTATTTGCCACCGCCGTAAGCAAGCTGGCATATCGGCCTGCGCAGGAACGCGAATACTGGTACGCCGGGCTGCAGCTTGGCGCTTATTCATCCTGGGTAGCCGGCACGGCAATCGGTGCTGTTTTTGGCCAGGATTTGCTAAGGCAATCGCCTGTCGTGTCGCAAGCCCTGGGGTTTGTCTTGCCGGCCCTGTTTTTTGCCTTGCTGCTCGAAATCAGGAAGATTGTCCCGGTTTCGGTGCTGGCCGCAGCTGCGGCGGCGACCACGGTGGGGCTTTTCTTGCTGCCGGCCTACGGGGCGATCATCGTCGGAATGTTGGCGGGTGCATTTCTGAATGCCAGAAAAGGCTAGGGGGCGTCGCGCCGGCCGGCCAGGCACGGGCCGCAATGCAAACGTTTCGTTCTCATCAAATGGAGGTGTGCGCTGAGTGCTACTACCTTGTTATGGGTCGCGATCTTGAGCGGCCTGGGTACGTTTCTGATCCGCTATTTGCCTATGCATTGGCATGAAAAAGGAGAGGGCAGCAATTGGATGCGGGGTTCTCTGCGACGGTCCCTGGATGCGATCGGGCCGGCTGCAATTGTGGCCCTGATTGTCGTGTCGTGCTGGTCTTTGCTGGGTGCTGGTTCTTATGCGAACGAGGGCCTGCCGCTTGTATCAGGTCTGGCTGGTGTTGCGCTGGGCAAGAAATATCTGGGCAGCATCGCCTGGGCTACCCTGGCGGGTGTGCTGGCTTATGGTTTGTGTGTTTGGGGTATTGCCCGATTTTTAAATTGATCGTAAGCGCACCGCATGCCAACCGTTCGGGCAATCACGGCATGCATTGCCGCAATGAAAAACGGATCAGCCTTTTATCCTGACGATCTTTTGCACCTGCGGCACATGGCGTATGGCCCGGATGACGTGGGCGAGGTGCTTGCGGCTGTCGACTTGCACGGTCAGGTGCAGAAGCCCAGTGGCGGCGGCGTCATCCTGCATGGTCAGGTGCATGATGTTGGAGTCGGCATCGGTAATTTCGGCCGCCAGACGGCCCAGTACGCCGCGCTCGTTGATAACCGTTACATCGAGGCGGGTAGACAGGTGGCGTGCGGTGGTCGTGTCCCACATGACAGGGATCCAGCGCTCGGGCTCGCGGGCCTGCTGGCGTTGCGCGACGGCACATTCGGCCATGTGTACCACCAGCCCGTGGCCCAGGCGTATGCCGCCTATGATTGCGTCGCCCGGTAGAGGGCCGCAGCACGGAGCCAATTGGACTGCCTGGCCTTCATTGCCCTGGATCAGTATGGGAGTGCTGGCGTTGGACGTGATTTCATCGACCGCCGCCGCGGTGGTGGCCAGGATTGAATTTTCGGGAGCGAAACGGCGGGCGACAACTGCAGCCAGGCGTTTTCCCAAACCGATATCGGCGAGGATTTCATCGCGTGAACTGGCGCCGGAACTTTTCGCCAGCTTGTCCCATTCGGGATCCCCTTGATCGGGGTGGGGCAGATGAAGCTGATCGAACGCCTGGTTGAGCAGCCGTTGCCCGAACGCAACCGATTCCTCGTATTTGACAGTGCGCAGGTAATGGCGGATTTCTGATCGAGCGCGCCCGGTGCGTACGTAATTCAACCATTGCGCGCTGGGCCTGGATGCCGGCGATGTGACGATTTCGACGGCATCGCCGCTTTTGAGCTCGGTGCGTAGCGGCGCGAACTCGCCGTTGATTTTGGATGCCACGGTCTGGTTGCCGATATCCGTGTGTATCGTATAGGCGAAATCGACCGGTGTGGCACCGCGCGGCAGCGAGATGATTTTACCCTGGGGCGTGAATACATATACCGCGTCGGGAAACAGATCGACTTTGACGTGCTCCAGGAATTCACCCGAATCGCCTGTCTGGCTTTGTATGTCGAGCAAGGACTGGAGCCATTGATGGGTTCTTTTTTGCAGGTCGTTCAGGGTGGCGTCGTCGTCTTTGTATAGCCAATGCGAGGCAACGCCTTCTTCGGCTACATGGTCCATGTCCCGGGTGCGGAACTGAAATTCGACGGGGGTGCCATAGGGGCCGACCAGCGTTGTATGCAGAGACTGATAGCCATTGAGCTTGGGAATGGCAATGTAATCCTTGAATTTGCCGGGAACCGGGCGATACAACTGGTGCAAGGTCCCCAGCGCCAGATAGCATTCAGGCAATGTATGCACGATTACACGAAAACCATAAATGTCGAGCACGTCGGAAAACGACTTTTTTTGCTCGGCCATTTTGGTGTAAATGCTGTAGAGCGATTTTTCCCGGCCAGTGACTTCCGCTTCGATTCCAGCCGCCGGCAGCGCGACTTTTACCGAATCGGTGATTTTGCCCAGCACCTCGCGGCGGTTGCCCCGCGCCGACATCATGGCCTTGTGCAGAACATCGTAGCGATTGGGATAGACCGCATGAAAACATAGATCCTGCATTTCGCGGAACAGTGCGTTCAGGCCCAGGCGATGCGCGATCGGTGTGTAGATATCGAGCGTTTCCCGCGCGACACGCCGCCGCTTTTCGGGATTGACCGCATCGAGCGTGCGCATATTGTGCAAGCGATCGGCCAGCTTGATCAGGATGACGCGTACGTCGCGGGCCATGGCCAGCAGCATTTTGCGAAAGCTTTCGGCTTGTTGCTCGGCTTTGGTGGCGAATTCAAGCCGGTCCAGCTTGGAGAGGCCATCGACGATTTCAGCGACATCGGCACCGAAACGTTCAGCCAGCTCCTGTTTGGCGACCCCCTGGTCTTCCATGACATCGTGCAGCAGGGCCGCCATGAGGGAATCGGCGTCGAGCTTCCAGCCCGCACAGATCTCGGTAACGGCAATAGGGTGGGAAATATACGGCTCGCCGCTGGCTCGAAACTGGCCTAGATGGGCTTGGTCCGAAAATCGGTAAGCTTCTTTGACTCGCTCGACCTCTTTGGGGTCGAGGTACTGATCAATGATGCGGGCAAGCGGCGCGAGCGATGCAATGGCCGTATTGGGGGAGGCGGTTTCGGGGCTGGAACTCTGTAACGGATGAGACGCCGGCTTGCGCCTGCGAAGGCGCGAGCCCTTTTTCAGTACCGCCAGCAGCCCAGACGAAGCACCCCGCAGACCAGAAAACGCCATGAGCTTGCTCGGCTGTATTTAGGTGGGTACCTTGCGCAGCATTTCGAGGCCGGTAACGCCCGCAGCGATTTCGCGCAAAGCAGTGACGGTTGGTTTGTCTTTGCTGTCGAGGCGAGGTTCATGACCTTGCGCCAGTTCGCGTGCACGGTACGTGGCGGCAAGCGTAAGGTTAAAGCGGTTGGGGATGCGATCCAGACAATCTTCGACGGTAATGCGAGCCATAAATAACCTTAAAACAAAGTGTTGCCGGCGTCAGGCGGATGGATTGCTGATGCCTAGCTGGGAGAAAAGATCGGCGTTGCGGGCTGCTTGCGTCGCATAACGTAACCGTGTTGCGGCCACAATTTGCGCGAGCTGCGACAGCGCGACGCTAAATTCTTGATTAATAATAACATATTGGAACTCTGGAGCGTGCGACATTTCGCTGCCGGCGGCCAGCAGCCGGCGCGAAATGACCTGCGGCGCATCTTGCCCCCGGTGATAAAGGCGGGTTTCAAGCGCGGCGATCGAGGGGGGCAGGATAAAGATCCCGACGGCATCCGGAAAATGCTGCAGAATCTGGCGTGCGCCTTGCCAGTCGATTTCCAGCAAAACGTCGCGTCCCAGCCGGATTGCCTCGTCGATGCGATCGCGCGGCGTGCCGTAATAATTACCGTGGACCTCCGCCCATTCGAGCAGGGCATTGCTGTCGCGCATCCGGAAGAACTCGTCCTTGCTGACGAAACGATAATGCTGCTCGTCTTTTTCGCCGTCGCGCGGTTCCCGGGTGGTGCAGGAGATGGAGAGCATCACGGCAGGATCCTGGGCCAGCAAGGCATTGACCAGGCTGGATTTGCCGGCTCCGCTTGGAGCTACGACCATGAAAATATTGCCGGTATAGGATGCCATTGTAATCAACTGGTAACAATTAAGGAGTGAAGAATAGCAAAAGCCGACCCATTTTTTCAATGGCGGCTGGTCCACAGGTTTTTTAAACCGGTTGCCTAGTTCAACGCGTTGGGCTGCGGTTGGCCAAGCTCCTCCAGCGTCGCCGCATAGGAGGACTGGTCTATGCATAAAAAAACCGCGCCATCGTTCATATTCATGTTGAAGGTAACGTCCTGGACTTGTTCGCGCGCGTCGCCGGGAGCGACTACCGCCGCTACGTGCAGGTCGCCGTTGGCTTCGAATTGTTCCTGGGGGATGAAATCGGCTACCAGATTAATATCGGGCTTGCTGATCACAACGTAGGCTTTGAACTGCAAATCTTCCAGTGTGACGTCGAGAACCACGCCCTTGCGCAGCGTGCCGATAATATGGCTTGATGCATTCATGGCATATTTGCATGCAGTTTGGGCTCGCTGAACGAGAAAGTCGTAATGTTGGCCGGCGGCAGATTGGCCCATACGATTTTCGAGCGAGTGTGTGTGGGGGTGAGGTAATGGCGCCATTTTGGGGTGCGCAAATGGTAACTGAACTGAACCGCAACTCCGTTGTCCTGCAGAAGCGTTTGCCATTGCTGCAGGATCAATTGCGTAACGTGATCCGGCAAGGAACATAGCGGCAGGCTGGAAACAATGGCCGCGATTTTCTTGTCGCGCGGCACCAATTGGCACAGTTCGGCGGCATTGCCATGCACGATTTCGACGTTGGCGAATCGTTCGCGCAAGCGTTGGACGAAAGGGCGCGAGTATTCGACCACCATGAGATTATCGGGCGCGATGCCGCGGTCGAGCAATGCTTGCGTAATGGCTCCGGTGCCGCCACCGAGTTCAATCACCAGGCCATCTGTGTCACAGGGCACTTGTTGAGCCATATACTTGGACAGGTACCGTGAGCTGGGACAGATTGCTCCTATGGCGCCGGGCTGCGTAAAAAGCTCTTGTATGAAAATTCCCGGAGCAATGTTTTTGAAGTATTCATTTAGCCTTTGGGCACGCTCAAAACGAAGAACTCGATGCATCATACAGCCCCATCCTGTTTTAGTTAGCCTAACGTTAGCAGCCCTGGTGCGGGTCGGCATTTACCATTTGTAAATGGTGCTACCGGTTTGCACAGACGCCGTTAGGCCCAGTGTTGTTGGGCCTAAGTATATCGTTGTTCCGATCGCCGCGCTGGAAAATCGGGCGGCGCGGCGCTACGCTTTGCTCAGAGAGAAATCCAGGGCGGCTATGACCGGCGCATGATCCGATGGCTGTTCGTTCCTGCGGGGAGTTTTGTCGATGACGCATGCCTCGCAATAGGGTTTCAGGGCGGCTGAGAGCAAGACGTGGTCTATGCGTGCTCCGGCATTGCGGCGAAAGGCGAATTGCCGGTAGTCCCACCAACTGAACGATTTTTCTTCTTGCTCGAATTCACGAAACGCGTCGGTCAGCCCGAGCTCGACCAGGGCGCCAAAGGCCGCGCGTTCTGCATCCGACACCAGGATATCGCCTGCCCACTTGGCCGGATCGTACACGTCTTCGTCTTTGGGGGCGACGTTGTAATCGCCCAAAACCGCCAGGCGTGGATAACGCTGCAACTCATCGGCCAGCCACAGTCGCAGTGCCTGGAACCACTTGAGCTTGTATTCGTATTTTTCGCTGCCGACCGCCTGCCCGTTGGGGCAATAGGCGCTTACCACGCGTATATCACCGATCGCGCTGGGCAGCGTGGCCGCAATGATGCGCTGCTGGTGATCGTCGAAGTTGGGGAGATTGCGTTGCGGATCGGTGCCTGGCAGGCGGGATATGATGGCGACCCCGTTATAGGTTTTCTGTCCGGCCCATAGGGCCTGATAGCCTGCTTCCCGGAATGCGTCCAATGGAAATTTTTCGTCGGGCAGTTTCAGCTCTTGCAGGCACAGCGCGTCGACGGGATGGCTGTCGAGCCACGCCAACACTTGGGGCAGGCGCACTTTGAGAGAGTTTATGTTCCAGGTGGCAATTTTCACTATGACTTACAGCCTATTGACGGTTAAAAGTTTTGGATATGAATCGATTGAAAATTGTACTGGCCCTCTTTTCAGGCGCCCACGGCTGCAGTGGCCAGCCACGACATATTTCCCTGAGCACTATACGTAGCATAGTATCCCAAGGCGGGCATCGAAGCGGCATCCAGAGAAAGCGGGGCGGCTGTTCGGCACGGTTGGCTGCGTTGTGTGTTGCGCCGAATTTGCCTGGCTGGCATGCGCAGGCCATGTTGTCAGCTGATTTAAAGGTAGTTATGTCATAATGTTTGGCTAAGATAAAAAAACGACAGTTCGTACTGGCAAGACCGTGACAACAACTAATTCAAGTGATTCCTCCGTACCCATCAGAACCGGCGTGCGTGAAGAAGGCAGTACGGAAGGCCTGCCTGTCGCTCCTGGTCTTGGCCTTAGTCTGGAAGCCGCCCGGATGCCATTGCGATCGACCTTGATCGATCGGCGCGTGCTGCGCATTATCATGTTGTCCATGTTGCTGGGCATTGCGGCGGCGGTAGTTGCCAAGTTGCTGATGCTGCTGATCGGCCTGGTGACCAATCTGAGTTTCTATGGGCGCTGGTCTACGGCATTTTCCGCCCCGGCTGATGCGGTGCCTCACCTTGGTCTATGGGTGATCTGGATACCGATAATAGGCGGCGTCGTTGCTGGTTTGATGGCGCGATGGGGATCGCGAGCCATACGCGGCCATGGTATTCCAGAAGCAATGGAGCAGGTGCTGCTCAATGAGTCCCGTATCCCGACACGCATCACTTTTTTGAAACCCATCTCGTCCGCCATTGTGATCGGAACGGGCGGACCATTCGGTGCGGAGGGCCCAATTATTGCCACAGGGGGTGCTCTGGGCTCTTTAATCGGGCAGTTGCTCAAGGTTACGGCCAGTGAGCGCAAAGTCCTGCTCGCCGCAGGGGCGGCCGCGGGCATGGCGGCGGTATTCTCGGCCCCGATCGCGGCTGTAGCCCTGGCCGTGGAACTGCTGCTGTTCGAGCTGCGGGCGCGCTCGCTGATTCCGGTGGCGCTGGCCTGTGTCACCGCCACCGGCCTGCGGTACCTGCTGCTTGGATCGACTCCGGTATTCCTTATGGGGCATCTGGATGCTCCCGGGGCGGCTGCCTTGGCAGCCTATGTCGTGATTGGCGCAATTATCGGCCTGGTAAGCGTAGGCGTGACCCACATAGTCTATGGCATTGAGGACGCTTTCGAGAAGCTTCCCATACACTGGATGTGGTGGCCGGCAATTGGCGCCTCGGTGGTCGGGATAGTGGGCTATTTCGCGCCCCTTACATTAGGGGTGGGGTATAGCAATATCGAGGATATCCTGAACGGGCACCTGGCTATGGGCGCGCTGGCTTATCTTTGCGTCATGAAATTCATTTCATGGTCGGTTTCCCTGGGCAGTGGCACTTCCGGCGGCACTCTTGCGCCTTTGTTTACCATCGGCGGGTCGCTGGGGGGCATCATGGGCCTGATCCTGGCCATGTACTTGCCCGAGTTGGGTGTGGACCCCCGCATTGCCGCGCTGGTGGGTATGGCCGCGATTTTCGCGGGTGCGTCGCGGGCACTCCTGACCACGGTCATTTTTGCTTTCGAGACCACGGCGCAGCCAGCGGGGCTGTTGCCTCTGCTCGGAGCATGCACCGCAGCCTATCTGGTATCGGCCCTGATCATGCGCAACACCATCATGACGGAAAAGATCGCCCGGCGCGGTGTGCGGGTTCCGTCGGAATACAAGGCCGATTATCTGGAGCGTGTCCTGGTGGGTGACGTGTGCGAAACCAATGTCGTGACGCTGAACACCGACCAGACCATCGGTGAAGTCCGCAACTGGATCGCAAGTGGCCTGCCTGCGGGCCAGCATCAGGGATATCCCGTTATGGATCAGGCCGGCCGTATTCGGGGTGTGCTGACCCGCCGTGCTTTCTTCGATCCACATCGGCCCGCGTCGACCCCTTTGGGTGTCTTGATCGTGCGTCCACCTGTGGTTATTACCCCCCAGCATAGTTTGCGCGAAGCGGCGGATCATATGGTGGTGGAAAACGTAGGTCGTTTATTGGTTGTGGACAAGGCTGATCCTGGGCGGATGCTGGGCATGCTGACGCGCGGGGATCTTCTTTCCGCGCATGCACGCAGGTTGAAAGAAGGGCGGCGCGTACATCGGCACCTTAGTTTGCGCACATACCGGAAACTGCGCGCGCGCCGTCATTTGCGGGCACGCCGGCCATAAAGACCTGTCCGTGCAAGCTCGGGTATGATCAGCCTAAATTATTAGGCTGATTTTTTTGGAGAGCAATCATGGAAGAAGTTCTGGTTGTCGGAGCTTGCCGCACCGCGGTGGGCGATTTTGGTGGCGGTCTTAAAGATGTACCGCCTTGTGATCTTGGGGCGGCCGTGGTGAAGGCTGTGCTGGAACGTACCGGCGTGGCGGGCGACGATATTGGCCATGTGGTCTTCGGCCATGTCATCAACACCGAACCGCGCGACATGTATTTGTCTCGCGTGGCCGCGCTCAATGCCGGGGTCTCCCAGGCTACTCCGGCATTTAACGTCAATCGCCTCTGCGGTTCGGGTTTGCAGGCCATTGTTTCGGCCGCGCAGGCCATCTCGCTGGGCGACGCCGATATTGCCATTGGCGCCGGCGCCGAAAACATGAGCCGGGCTCCGTATCTTGCGCAGGGCCAGCGCTGGGGTGCGCGCATGGGCGACAGCACTCTGGTGGACATGATGACCGGGGCGCTGTCGGATCCCTTCGACAAAATGCATATGGGCGTTACAGCCGAAAACGTGGCGCAAAAATATTCGATTTCGCGTGCCGACCAGGATGCACTGGCCCTGGCTTCGCACCAGCGGGCCGAAGCCGCCATCAAGGCGGGATACTTCCGGGAGCAGATTGTTCCCATCGTCCGGAAAACACGCAAGGGCGACGTGGTATTCGAGATTGACGAACATGTGCGCATGGGCGCCACAGCCGAGAATTTTTCTTCGCTAAAGCCTGTTTTCATCAAGGAGAACGGTACCGTGACGGCCGGCAACGCATCGGGTATCAATGATGCGGCAGCGGCGGTCCTGCTTATGAGCGCCAAGGCGGCAAAAGCGCGCGGCGCCAAGCCCATGGCTCGCCTGGTGGCGTATGCCCACGCGGGAGTCGATCCCAAGTATATGGGAATCGGGCCCGTACCCGCGACACGTCTGGCTTTGAAAAAAGCAGGCCTGAGCATCGATCAGCTGGATGTGATCGAAGCCAATGAAGCCTTTGCCGCACAAGCCTGCGCGGTCAGTAAGGAGCTGGGTTTCGACCCCGCGAAAGTCAATCCCAATGGCAGCGGTATCAGTCTGGGGCATCCCATTGGCGCAACGGGTGCGTTGATTACCGTCAAAGCGCTGCACGAGCTGCACCGGATTCAAGGGCGATACGCGCTGGTCACCATGTGCATAGGGGGTGGACAGGGCATTGCCGCCATCTTTGAACGTGTATAGGGGCTGCGGAAGTGCGTAAAGCGGTTTCAGATACCGGCTATGCCCCAGAGGCGGAATCCCTGGCCGGCGATGACGAACCCACCCTTTCCGAATGGGGCGGCATCCGGTATTTGCATTTTGGGACCGAGTGGGTGCAAGGTGCGATGCGCATTGCAAAACCTTCGGAGCTGGTATTGGCCTATACGCAGCAAATGATGGCCTGGCTGCTGTTTCTGGAACCGACCAAACAAAGTTCGGTTGGAATCCTGGGATTGGGTGCCGGATCCTTGTTGCGCTATACCCTCAAGCATACGCCAAGCGAAGTGGTGGCGGTCGAGTGGAATCCGCGCGTCACCAGCCTTTGCAGAGCCTATTTTCGTTTGCCCGAATCGGCACGCCTGGCCGTCGATCATAGCGACGCAGCCGTGTGGCTGAAAAGGAACGAGAACCTCGGCAACTACCTGAGCTTGATGGTCGACCTTTACGATGCGCAGGCCCGCGGGCCGGTACGCGAATCGCTGGATTTCTACAAAAGCTGCTATCGCGCCCTGGACGAGGTGGGGGTGATGACAGTCAATCTGTTTGGCAATCATGAGAGTTTTCCGCGTAATCTGGCCAATATAAGCAAGGCCTTCAAGGGGCGGGTTCTCGAACTGCCGGAGATCGACGAAGGCAATCGCGTGGTGTTGGCGTTCAAAGGTCCTGTGCTGGAAGTGTCCACGCAGCGGTTTCTGGATCGTGCGGCGGCGGTTGAAACCCAATATGGCTTGCCTGCCCGGCGTTGGGCCAAATCGTTGCTGGCGCGCAGATCTCCCGTGGTTACTGTATGAATCACAGTATGGCTTGCAAGCGGCGTGGTCTGGCTTGCTGAAGCGGGCCCGCTTTGTCTATGTTGCCGCATGCGGGAATCTGGCCACGGCAGGGATATCCCTTGAGGAAATCCGCGGTATATGGAGTTAGACTTACGCCCATCTGCAACTCGGCGAAATGGTTTCGTCCGTGTTTGCGTTGACCTCATGGACAGTTTAAGGAGCTTCGTATGAAGTTTGCTGAATCAGCCAAATTGGCAATGGGTACGGCGATGCTTGCCGGTGCATTGGTGCAGGCGCCGGTTTTTGCGCAGTCGGTCGCGGTTACGTCGATTGTCGAGCATCCGGCGCTTGACGCGGTAAAGGACGGCATCAAAGAGGCTTTGACCAAAGCCGGCTATACCGAGGCCAAGGGTTTGAAATGGCAATTCCAGACGGCTCAGGGCAATACCTCCATTGCGGCGCAAATTGCCCGTAAATATGTGGGCGACAAGCCCGATGTCATCGTTGCCATCGCCACGCCGTCTGCCCAGGCGGTGGTGGCGGCTACCAAAACCATCCCGGTCGTGTATTCGGCCATTACCGACCCGGTGGCGGCCCAACTGGTCAAGACCCTGGGGCCTTCGGGAACCAACGTGACTGGAGTTTCGGATGCCCTCGCGCTGCAAAAGCAGATCGACCTGATCAAGAAAGTGGTGCCCAATGCCAAGCGCGTGGGCATGGTGTACAACCCGGGCGAAGCCAACTCGGTCGTGGTCGTCAAGCAATTGCGCGAGCTCTTGCCCAAGGCGGGCATGTCGCTGGCCGAAGCCACCGCGGCGCGCACGGTTGACGTCGGGGCGGCGGCACGCAGCCTGATCGGCAAGGTGGATGTCATCTACACCAATACCGATAACAACGTCGTGTCGGCCTACGAATCTCTGGTCAAGGTGGGCAACGATGCCAAGATTCCGCTGATCGCTTCCGATACCGACAGCGTGAAACGAGGCGCGATTGCCGCCCTGGGCGTCAATTACCATGATCTCGGGGTGCAGACCGGTAAAATGGTCGTTAAAATCCTCAAGGGCCAGAAGCCGGGCACTATTGCTTCTGAAACCAGCGACAAGCTCGAGCTTTACGTCAATCCGGGCGCCGCCAAAAAACAGGGCGTGACCCTTTCCGACGCATTCATCAAATCGGCGACCAAGGTGGTCGAATAAGATCGACGCGCATTCGATGATGCAGACAGGTTGCCAGGCAACCTGTCTCGCCGGGTGCCCGCTTTAGTGGTTCTTACATGTCTATCTATTCGTTGTGGGGCGCTTTTGAAATCGGGCTGATCTTTGGCCTGGTTGCGCTCGGAGTACTTATTTCATTTCGCCTTTTGCGTTTCCCCGACCTGACGGTCGACGGCAGTTTTCCGCTGGGGGGCGCCGTAGCCGCCACCTTGATCAGCGGCGGCATGGATCCGTTTACCTCCACCCTGATCGCCGTGTTTGCCGGCGCGGTGGCGGGAATGATCACCGGCTGGTTGAATGTCAAGCTGAAAATCATGGATTTGCTTGCAAGCATTCTTATGATGATTGCCCTGTATTCAATCAATTTGCGGATCATGGGGCGTCCGAATGTCCCCCTGATATCCGAACCTACCGTCTTTACGATCCTGCAGCCCGCCGGCCTCAGCGACTACATCGCCCGGCCGCTGATACTGCTGGTACTGGTGGTCGTGATCAAATTCGCCCTCGACTGGTATTTTTCAACGCAAACAGGCCTGGCCATGCGCGCCACGGGCTCGAATCCCCGCATGGCGCGCGCCCAGGGTGTGGCAACCGGCTCCATGGTGTTGGCCGGCATGGCCATTTCCAACGCTCTGGTGGCCCTGGCAGGCGCGCTTTTTGCGCAATCGCAAGGCGGCGCCGATATTTCCATGGGAATCGGCACGATTGTGATCGGCCTGGCGGCGGTGATCGTCGGCGAAAGCGTCCTGCCCTCACGCCGGCTTATTATTGTGACCCTGGCGGTGATTGTCGGCGCCGTGCTGTACCGTTTTTTTATTGCCCTGGCGCTGAACGCCGATTTCATCGGCCTGCAGGCACAAGACCTCAATCTCGTGACGGCGCTGCTGGTAACCGTTGCGCTGGTGATCCCGTTGGTCAAGAAACGTTTGCGCGGCAAAGGAGGGCGCTAGCATGTTGAGCGCAAAGAATCTCAATATCACCTTTAATGCCGGCACTCCCATTGAAACCAAGGCGTTGCGGAACATGTCGCTGGAAATCCCCAGTGGTCAGTTTGTGACCGTGATTGGCTCCAACGGCGCTGGCAAGTCCACGTTCCTGAACGCGATTTCAGGCGATTTGCCTATCGACAGCGGCACCATCGTCATCAATGACAAAGACGTCACCAACCAGGCTGTCTGGACGCGGGCAAACCAAGTGGCGCGGGTATTCCAGGATCCCATGGCCGGTACTTGCGAAGACCTGACCATCGAGGAAAACATGGCTCTGGCCTATAACCGCGGCATGCGCCGCGGCTTGTCCATGGCTGTAAAAAAACCGATGCGCGAGTTGTTCCGGGAACGCCTTTCAATACTCGGCCTGGGCCTTGAGAGCCGGCTCAGCGATCGCATCGGCCTGCTTTCGGGAGGGCAGCGGCAGGCGGTAAGTCTGCTCATGGCCGCCTTGCAGCCGTCACGCATACTTTTGCTTGACGAGCATACGGCGGCGCTCGATCCGCGCACTGCCGACTTTGTCCTGAAACTGACAAGCCGCATTGTCGAGGAAAACAAACTCACGACCATGATGGTAACGCACAGCATGCGCCAGGCGCTGGATGTCGGCGAGCGCACTGTCATGCTGCATCAGGGCGCTGTGGTCCTTGATGTGTCGGGAGCCGAGCGCAAAGGCCTGGATGTTCCGGATCTGCTGGCCATGTTCGAACGGGTGCGTGGCGAAAAAATCTCCGACGATGCCTTGCTGCTCGGCTAGGGAAGCCATCCCGCACGGCCCGATATTCCGCAGATCGCCATCCCACGGCGTTTTTCCTGACACCTGTAACACTGCGTGTTCACGGAAATAGACGCTTATTTCCGGTTTTTTGTAATCGAATGAAATCGATTTGGATGCGATTGGTGCATTTTCGCTTTATACTCGCCGTTTACAAAAAATCAAACCGTCGCAGTCGTGCCTCAACAGGGCTCGAGGCTGTGTGGGAGTAATACATGTCCAGAGTTCGTCCGCGTGCGTGGCAGACAGCCACCCGTGCTGCTGTTTTTGCCTCTGTAATTGTGCTTGCCGCGTGCGGCGAAAAACCCAAGCCTGCAATGGGCGAGATGAAAGTACCTGTCAGTGTCGTAACGGTCGAACCGACGCGCACCGAAATTTTCACCGAATTGCCGGGCCGTGTCGAAGCGATCAAAGATGCCCAGATCCGCGCTCGCGTCAATGGCATTGTGACTAAAGTCAATTTCGTCCAGGGCAGCGACGTCAAGGAAGGCCAGCTTTTGTTCACGATCGATCCGGCCCCATACCGGGCCGCTCGCGATCAGGCTGCGGCGCAACTCAAAAAAGCCCAGGCCGATGCCCGCAGCGCGCAGTTGCTGGCGCAGCGTTATTCGAAACTGATCAAGGTCAATGCCATCAGCCGCCAGGATTACGATAATGCCGTCGCCCAGGCCGGCCAGGCTGATGCCGCGGTTGCCGGAGCCAAGGCGGCGCTCGAAGCCGCCGATATCGATTTAGGCTATACCAAGGTGGTGTCGCCGATATCCGGCCGCATAGGCAAATCGCTGGTAACCGAAGGTGCTTTGGCAAGCGCTACCTCGGCCACCCAACTGGCGACAGTCCAGGCGCTGGACCGGGTATATGTCGATTTCACTCGTTCCACAACCGAGCTCTCGCAATTGCGCCGGGCCTTGGCCAGCGGCGATCTGGAACAGACCGGGCAGAACATGGCCAAGGCTGAAGTCGTGCTTGAAGATGGTACCCGTTACGCTCACACTGGAAATCTGCTGTTTTCCGGTGTGACTGTTGACCCTACCACCGGGCAGGTCAATCTGCGTGCCGAATTCCCCAACCCCGATCAAATACTTTTGCCAGGCATGTATGTGCGCGTCAGGATAGAGCAGGGGGTTGATCAGAAAGCTCTCCTGGTGCCGCAGCAGGCTCTGCAGCGCACCGCCGATGGCTTGTCCAGCCTGTTCGTTGTGAAGGATGGCAAGGCTGCGCCTGTGCCCGTGCTGGTAGGGCCCGAAATCAACGGCAAGTCGGTGATCAACAAAGGTCTTGCTCCCGGCGATGTCGTGGTTGTGGAAGGATTTCAGAAAATTCGACCCGGCGCGGCGGTTCAGGGCATCCCATGGAAGGGCAAGCCGCAGGCGGGCCAGGCGGCTTCGGACGATAAGGCCGCCTCAACCGGACCCGCCACCCCGGCTGCCGCGAAAGACGACAAATCGGCGTCTCCATCGGCCGATAAAGCGCCGTCCTCCAAGCCTTCTGCCAAAGGCTAAAAGAATACTGTCTGTGGGGTGTGCCAGGGCCGCCCGCAACGATACTGCTTTTAGAGTAACCACACATGCCACAGTTTTTTATTGAAAGACCTATTTTTGCCTGGGTTGTTGCATTGGCAATAACCTTGGCCGGCTTGCTGGCCATTCCCAATATGCCGGTGGCGCAGTATCCCGAGGTGGCGCCTCCGGCCATTACGATCAATGCGTCCTATCCTGGCGCGTCGGCCCAGGATGTGGCGAATTCCGTTTCGAGCGTGATTGAAAATGAGCTCAACGGCGCCAAGGGCTTGTTGTATTACGAGTCGGTCAGCGATTCGAATGGCCAGTCCCAGATTACCGTGACTTTTGCCCCAGGCACCAATCCGGACCTGGCCCAGGTCGATGTGCAAAACCGGATGTCCAATATTACGGCTAGTTTGCCGACGGCGGTTGTACAGCAGGGTTTGAAGGTCAGCCAGACCAATACGGGTTTCCTGATGGTGGTCACCCTGTCGTCAAAAGACGGCTCGCTGGATCAGACGGCTTTGGCTGACTACATCACGCGCAATGTGCAGAATCCCATTTCGCGGATTCCGGGCGTGGGCAAATTCCAATTGTTCGCGGCTCCCCGAGCCATGCGCATATGGGTCGATCCGGACAAATTGACTGGCTATAACCTCAGCATGGCCGATGTGAATGCCGCCATTGCAAGACAGAATGTTCTGATTTCAGGAGGAATTATCGGGTCGCCGCCGAATCCCGAGGCGCAACGTGTGACGGCTCCGATCGTGGTCAATGGCCAATTATCGTCGGTCAAGGATTTCGGCAAAATTGTGCTGCGTTCGAATGTGGACGGGTCCAGCGTTCGTTTGAGCGATGTGGCGCGTATCGAGATCGGCTCCGATAACTATCAGTTCGGCGCGCGCTTGAATGGCAAGCCTACCGCGGCATTTGCCATATCCCTTTCGCCCGACGCCAATGCCTTGTCTACGGCGCAAGGCATCAAAACCGAAATGGCGCAGCTCGCCAAATTTTTCCCCGGCAATATCAGCTACGCCATACCGTACGATACCTCACCTTATGTAAAAATTTCGATCGAGCAGGTCGTGCATACATTGCTTGAAGCCATGGTGCTGGTGTTCGTCGTGATGTTCCTGTTTTTGCAAAACGTGCGTTATACCCTGATACCCGCTCTTGTTGTTCCAGTGGCCATTCTGGGTGCATTTGCCGTGATGCTCGCACTGGGTTTTTCGATCAATGTGCTCACCATGTTTGCCATGGTGCTGGCTATCGGCATTCTGGTCGACGACGCCATTGTCGTGGTGGAGAACGTCGAGCGCATCATGGTTGAAGATGGCCTTTCGCCTAAAGAAGCGACCAAAAAGGCCATGCCGCAAATCAGCGGCGCCATTGTCGGGATTACTCTGGTTCTATCCACGGTATTTTTGCCCCTGGCGTTCATGGGCGGATCGGTCGGGGTGATCTATCGGCAGTTTTCGGTTGCGATGGCCGTATCCATCCTGTTTTCGGCTTTCCTGGCGCTATCGTTTACTCCTGCCTTGTGCGCGACCATACTCAAGCCCATTCCCAAAGGTCATCACGAAAGCAAAAAGGGGTTTTTCGGCTGGTTCAATCGAGGTTTCGAACGCACGACCGACAAATACGAAAGCTGGGTGGGGCGTAGCCTGGCCAGGGGCGGGCGGATGATGCTGATTTATCTGGTCCTGCTTATTGGCCTGGGCTGGATGTATCTGCGCTTGCCCACCTCATTCCTGCCGGAAGAGGATCAGGGCTATATCATTGCCAATATCGAATTGCCGGCCGGGGCGACCGCGAATCGCACGATTGAGGTGATCGAGAAGGTCGAGGATTATTTCAAGAAACAACCGCAGGTGCAGAACATCATTGCGGTCCAGGGCTTCAGCTTTAACGGTAATGGCTTGAACTCGGCCATTGTATTTGTCCCGTTGAAGGATTTTGCCGATCGCAAGGGCCCGGGCGATTCGGCCCAGGCGATAGCCGCCAAGGCGACCCAGAACCTCTTGTTCGGTTTGCCCGATTCCATGGTTTTCGCGGTTGTGCCGCCGGCTATTTCGTCCTTGGGTAATGCTACGGGTTTCGATATGCGCCTTGAAGACCGCGGAGGCCTCGGACACGATGCATTGATGGCGGCAACGCAACAATTGCTGCAAATGGCAATGAAAAATCCAGTTCTTGCCCAGACCCGTGTTACAGGCCTGGGGCCTGGGCCGCAATTGAGCCTGACCATCGATAGGGATAAAGCGGCCGCATTGGGCGTGGATTTCGGTGAAGTAGCGAGTCTTATATCCACGTCAATCGGCTCCGCGTTTGTCAACAAATTCCCCAATATGGGCTGGATGCAGAACGTATGGGTGCAGGCCGATCAGTCGCATCGAATGAATGTCGACGATATCATGAAGCTCAGCGCTCTTAACAGCCAGGGCCAGCCTGTGCCTCTCTCGTCATTCGTCACCGCCAAATGGACTAAAGGCCCAGTGCAGATCGTGCGCTACAACAGCTACGAATCGGTGCGTATCGGCGGCTCCGCCGGCCCGGGCTATTCCACGGGAGCCGCGATGGCTGAAATGGAAAAAATGGTGGCCCAATTGCCGCAAGGCTTTGGCTACGAATGGAGCGGCTTGTCTTACCAGGAAAAGAAAGCCGGCAGCCAATCGGGAATCTTGCTGGGTCTGGCCATGCTGGTTGTGTTCATGGTGCTGGCCGGCTTGTATGAAAGTTGGGCTATCCCCTTGTCGGTCATGCTGGCGGTTCCATTGGGAATGCTGGGTGCCGTGGGCCTGATTTACGGCTTGGGTATGGCCAATGACGTGTACTTCCAGGTGGGGATGGTGACAGTGATAGGCCTAGCAGCCAAAAATGCGATTCTGATTGTCGAGTTTGCCAAAGATACATATGCCAGCGGGGGCAGCATGCGCGAGGCCACCGTCGAGGCGGCACGCCTGAGATTCAGGCCTATCCTCATGACCTCGTTCGCTTTCATTCTGGGGGTGTTGCCGCTGGCCGTCGCTACCGGCGCCGGTGCCGCCAGCCAAAATGCGGTCGGCCTCGGCGTGCTTGGCGGCATGCTTGCGGCGACGCCTTTGGCCGTGTTGTTTGTGCCGACATTCTTTGTCGTGGTTTTGACACTGTTCAAAACCAAGCCCAAGCTGCTTGGCCATGTGCCTGCGCATCACCATGTCGATGCAGGACCTAATCCGGCGGAGCCTTCGCCGCCCGCCGAAGGGGATAAAGCATGAGTCCGCGAGCGTTTAGATTGACAGCGATGCCGGCATTGCTGGTGCTGGTTCTGGCCGGGTGCTCGCTGGCTCCCAAGTACGAGCGCCCGCAGGCACCCATTCCGGGCCAGTACCCAGACCAGTCGGCATCCGCCCGGGAAAAAGGCGGATTAAGCGCTCACGCAATTGCCCCTTCAGTAACGGTGTCCGCCGATCTGGGCTGGCGCCAGTTCTTTCGCGATCCACGCCTTGTCGCCCTGGTCGGGATCGCGCTGGATAACAATCGCGATATGCGTGTGGCGGTTCAAAGCGTGCTCGAGGCTCGCGCCCAGTATGGCATCCAGGAAAGTGCGCGCCTTCCCACCCTGGGCATAGGCGGGAACGCGCAAATACAGAGGAATACCGACTCGGTCATGGCCGGCACCGAAGGGCTTGGCCGGGTAAGCCGCAGTTTCCAGGCAGGCGTCGGCATGTCGTCCTTCGAGTTGGACTTTTTTGGCCGCATCAAGAACCTGAGCGAAGCGGCGTACCAGCAGTACCTGGCAAGCAAGCAGGCGCAGCGTACAGTCCAGATCAATCTGATAGGCCAGGTTGCGGAGGCCTATTTCAATCTCAGGGCTGCCGAGCAGCAATCTGACCTGGTGCAGAAAACATTGGTCTCGCGCGAGCAGACCTATACCCTGGTGCAGTCGCTCTTCAATGCCGGAGTGGCATCGTCGCTGGACGTCAATCAGGCCAAGAGCCAGCTCGATTCGGCGCGGGCCGATTTGGCCTCGATTGCACGCAGCCAGTCACAGGCCCGCAATGCCTTGCAGCTTCTGCTGGGTGAACAGATTCCGTCGAATCTGCCCGCTGGCGCGGTATTCGGCAAAGATCAATTGCTTGCGGCGATTCCAGTCGGCTTGCCGTCGGACTTGCTCGAACGTCGGCCCGATATCATGGGCGCCGAGAATAACCTGCTGGCGGCGAACGCCAATATCGGAGCGGCCAGGGCGGCCTTCTTTCCCAATATCTCCATTACCGGCCTGTTGGGTTTCGCCAGCCCGGCTCTGGGCGGGCTATTTCAGTCGGGCAATCGTTTCTGGTCGTTTTCACCGCAAATTACCCAGCCTTTGTTTTCGGGCGGAGTCAGCGGCAATCTGGATCTGGCCAAGGCGCGCAAGAATATTGCCGTTGCACAGTACGAGAAAACTATACAAACCGCATTCCGGGAAGTGGCCGACGCCCTGGCTGGCGAAGCGACCTATACGAATCAGCTTGATGCTTTGCGCTCGCAAGAAAGTTCCACGGCCGAAACGCTGAAGCTTGCCCGCGTGCGCTACGAAAATGGCATCGACAGCTTTCTGCAGGTGCAAACGGCTGCGGTGGATCTCTACGCTGTCCAGCGCAATTTTCTGCAAACCGGTCTGGACTCGCTGTTGAATCGAGTCGAGCTGTACAAGGCGCTGGGTGGCGGCTGGCTGGAAAATAGCACTACGGCCCAATCGACGGCGCAGCCGTCGGCTGGGTCCGGCAATAAGGCTGCCGGCTCTTGAAGTCCGGTGCTCCGCCAAGACAATCCCTTGCCGAGGCCGCATAATAGCGTTTTGCTTGTGCAGCACAAAAGGTATGATGAAAAATGATTGAGCTCGGCGTGAATATCGACCATGTCGCCACTTTGCGTCAGCAGCGCCTGACGTCTTATCCCGATCCGGTCGAGGCGGCGGTGCGTGCCGAAGAGGCAGGCGCCGATCTGATCACCTTGCATTTACGCGAAGATCGCCGCCATATTCAGGATGCCGATGTCTGGGCGATTCGCCCCAAGTTGCGTACACGGATGAATCTGGAGTGCGCCATTACCCCGGAAATGCTTGCAATAGCATGTAAAGTCCGGCCTGACGACGTTTGCCTGGTGCCGGAAAAGCGGGCTGAGCTCACGACCGAGGGCGGGCTCGATGTGTTGACGCATTTCGAGGCTACCCGGCAGGCGGTCAGCCAGTTACACGATGCCGGCATACGGGTGTCCCTGTTTATCGATCCGGAATCGGCGCAAATCGACGCTGCCGGGCGGGCAGGTGCCACTGTTATTGAACTGCATACGGGCGCCTATGCCGACGCTCACGATGCCGCTCAGGCCGCGCGGGAGTTCGATCGAATCAGCCTTGGTGTGACGCATGGCCTGAGTCTGGGCATGCGCGTCAATGCCGGCCATGGACTGCATTACGCCAATGCCCAGTTCGTGGCGGCCATTCCGGGAATGTCCGAGCTCAATATCGGTCATGCCATTGTGGCCCGCGCCGTTTTCGACGGCTGGGAAAAAGCCGTGCGCGACATGAAAGCCTTGTTGGTCACAGCCGGCCGGTCTTGATTTTTCTGGTTGGCCTTATGCCGGATTACGGCCGTTCGCACCGGATGCGGCCTGTTCGAATTTTGATAGTTTCACGCACAAGGATTATTCATGTCTGTTGCGCCCATTGATTATTTGCTGTCTCGCCGTTCCGTCAAGTTTGTGCAGGCTCCCGCACCCTCCGAAGATGAGCTGGCTCAAATTCTACAGGCAGGCATGTCCGCGCCTGACCATGGCCACTTGCAGCCGTGGCGCTTTGCACTGATACGCGGCGAATCGATTGGACGCCTGGCGGATCTGGCCCTGGGGGCAACGAAAGCGGCCGGCTTGCCTCTGACGGCTGAAAAAGAGGCCTCTACGCGCCGCTGGCTGGAAAAAGTGCCATTGCTGATCGCGGTGGCGTGCCGGATCGACCATGGCAATACCAGAATTCCCGAACGTGAGCGTATCCTGGCCACGGGCGCGGCCGTGACTCAAATGCTGAATGCCGCCCATATGCTGGGCTATGGGGCATACTGGAGCACCGGTTTAGGCACGTACATAGACGAAGTGAACGAGGCCCTGGGTTTTGATGGCCTGGATTATCGCTTCATGGGATATGTGGCCCTGGGCACGCCCATCCAGGCTGGCGCGGCGCCCCAGCGCGCCGACTATCGGCAATTCGTCGGGGAATGGACAGGCCTCTGAACTATCGGATTAAGGCCTTCCGGGGCCTCAGTGTTCCAGGCCGTCGAGAATAGGGCAGTCGGGCCTGTCGTTGCCATGGCAATGATCAGCCAGATTTTTGAGCGTTGCGGCCATTTCCTTGAGCATGGCCGCCTTCTGTTCAAGCTCGGCGATATGTTCGTTGGCGAGTTTCTTGACTTCGGCGCTCGCGCGCGATTTGTCGCGCCAGAGCGCCATCAGGACGGCAATCTGTTTCAGTGAAAATCCAAGATCGCGCGCGCGACGTATGAAGCGCAAGGCGTGCAGATCCTTTTCCCTATAGATGCGATAGCCCGCGTCGCTGCGCCGGCTGGCATCGAGCAAATCTATGCTTTCATAGTAGCGGATCATTTTCGCTGAAATTCCTGATTCAGCGGCCGCCTGTCCGATATTCATGATGGGTCCATGCCTTAACGCTGGTTGGTGAGTTGTCAGGCTAAAGCCTGACATTATAGTAATGTCAAGGTATAAATATGGCTTGAGCTTCCCATGATAGTAATGTTTATACTGATGCCATACTATCGTTAACCATCGGAAAAGTGTATGAAAATCGAATTCCTCGTGCCGGATATGACTTGCGGCCATTGTGTGAAAACCATAAACAATGCCGTGCGCAAGATTGCGCCGGATGCGCGGGTACTGTCCGTTGTTGAAACACATTGCGTTACTGTCGACGGTATTGATGATCCCGCTGCCATTGAGGCGGCGATTCGTGCCGAAGGCTACACACCGGCCAGACTTTGAATATATATTTAAACTATCGTTTTTTTAAATAAAATTAAATTTATTAATTTTCTGATTTTTCTTACCCTGATTGCTTGGGGCCGGAAACTCCAGGCCTGCATCCCGGCCCGCTGGGCAGGCATAGTGGCCCAAGCCGGAGCATAATCAGCATGTCTCCTCGTGCAAGAGGAGAGGAGAGCATTGGCATGAGATACCTTAAAACAACAGTGGCCATTATTGGTACAGGCACGGCTGGCCTTGGCGCTTATCGCGCCGTCAAAGCGGCTGGTCTTGAGGCTTTGTTGATCGAGGGAGGCTTGTATGGAACCACGTGCGCCCGCGTGGGCTGCATGCCGTCCAAGCTCCTGATCGCCGCGGCCGAGGCGGCCCATTCTGCCGCGCATACGGCTCCGTTTGGCGTCCATGTCGATGGCCCGATTCGCATAAACGGGGTCGAGGTCATGGATCGCGTCAAACGCGAGCGGGACCGGTTTGTAGGGTTTGTGCTCGATAGCGTCGATGGCATACCCGATCACGACAAGGTTCGCGGCTATGCCCGGTTTTTGTCCGACACCATTCTGGAGATTGACGGACATACCCGGATCGAGGCGTCGCGAGTGGTGATCGCCACGGGTTCCACGCCTGTAGTCCCCGACGCCTACAGGCAACTTGGTGACCGCCTGATCGTCAACGACGATGTGTTTTATTGGAACGATCTGCCGCGGCGGGTGATGATTGTCGGCCCCGGCGTAATCGGCCTGGAATTGGGGCAGGCGCTGGCGCGGCTGGGCGTAGAGGTTCGTTTGCTTGGGCGCAGCGGCAGCCTGGGCGGCTTGAGCGACCCCGAAGTCAAGGCCAGCGCTTTGGCTGCCTTCCAGGCCGAGTTTCCTGTCATGCTCAATACCCGGATTCTGTCGACGGAACGCATCGGGGACGAGGTCGAGGTGAGTTATTTGAATGCGGACGGGCAAGAGTCTGTCGAACGCTTCGATTACCTCCTGATGGCTGCGGGCCGTCGGCCCAATTTCGATCATCTCGAACTTGAGAACACGACTCTGGCGTTGAATGAAAAGGGCGTGCCGACCTTCAATCGCCAAACTATGCAGGCGGGGGCTTCGACGATTTTCATAGCCGGGGATGCGAACGCCGAATTGTTGCTTTTGCACGAGGCTGCCGACGAGGGTCGTATTGCTGGCGAAAATGCGGCGCGTTACCCGAATGTGCAGGCAGGCTTGCGTCGCGCTCCGCTGGCTGTCGTGTTTTCGGACCCGCAAATAGCCCAGGTCGGCACGCATTTCAAAGATCTGCCGGATTCAGGCGCCGTAATCGGGGAGGTCGATTTTTCGGATCAAGGCCGTTCCCGGATCATGCTGAAGAACCGGGGTAAGCTGCGCGTTTATGCGGATCGGCGCAGTGGGCGCTTTCTGGGAGCGGAAATGGCTGGCCCTGGCATAGAGCATATTGCCCATCTGCTGTCCTGGGCCGTACAACAGCAACTGACCGTGCCCGCCATGCTCGAAATGCCGTTTTATCATCCGGTAGTCGAAGAAGGTTTGCGCACAGCCTTGCGGCAGGCGGCATCGCAGCTGGATACGGCGAGCCAGCCGTCACTCGCGGTGAAAAGCGCCTGAAGCGTAGGGGGGCGGACCCCACGTTTTATTTGTCGGTTTGTGCCAGCAGGGTCTGAAGGCTCTGGGTGACTGCCGCAACGGATTCGGTATCGGGTGCGAGCAGCCGGGCACGGCCGCGGTTATCGAAAATGTACACGCCTCGGCTGTGTGCAACCTGGTAATCGTTGCTGTCTTGGGTCGTGGGTTTTTCTATCTGGTATGAAACACGGTAGCGCCGGGCGATGTCGGCAATCTGTTTTTCTGTACCGGTCAGGCCGATTGCGTTTTTGTCGAAGGCGTCGACATAGGCCTGCAGCTTATCGGGAGTATCGCGATGAGGATCGACACTGACAAACAGAATCCGTACGTTCCTGGCCTTGTCGCCCAGGTTTTGCATGACCTGGGCCAGTTGCACCATTGTGGTGGGGCAGACGTCGGGGCAACTGGCATAGCCGAAAAACAGCAGGACGGTTTTTCCCTTGAAAGCGTCCTGCGTAATGGCTTTGTTGCCGGCCCCTTCCAGCGAAAAGCGCAGATCGGGCAGAAATCCGCGAATATTGTGGATGGTGTCGGCGGCGCGTGCCTGACCGGCGAAATCCAGCATTAGCGTCAAAGCCGCGTACCGCAGCAAGCGCCGGCGTGAGAAATTCATGATGTTGTGCTCGACTAAGGCTAAGTAATTATAGATCCGGAGGCGTCATGCCGCTGTGGCGCAGCAGGGCGTCCATATTCGGCGCTCGGCCGCGGAAAGCATTGAACGAATCGGCGGCAGGGCGTGATCCGCCCACAGCCAGTATTTCCTCGCGAAAACGCCGGCCGGTTTCGGCAACCAGAGTGTCGCGGGTTTGATCCTCGTCGACCCGGGCGGTTTCTTCGAAAGCGGCGTAGGCGTCGGCGGACAGGACTTCGGCCCATTTATAGCTGTAATAACCCGCACCATACCCGCCGGCGAACAAGTGTGAAAAATTATGCGGAAAGCGCTGCCAGGGAGGCGGAAACAGGACGGCTACTTCCTGGCGAACCTGATTGAGCACGTCCAGTACGGCCTGGGTGCCGAGGCCGGATTTCTGATGATGGATAATCATGTCGAAGAGCGCAAATTCGATTTGCCTGACAGTCTGCATGCCGCTTTGGAAATTTTTGGCCGCCAGCAGCTTGCCATATAGATCGCGCGGCAGGCTTGCACCGCTGTCGACATGCGCCGACAGAGCTTGAACCACCGACCATTCCCAGCAAAAATTCTCCATGAATTGAGAAGGTAGTTCGATCGCGTCCCATTCGACGCTGGCGAAAGCGGCGGCGGCCGGGTCGTCGACTTCGGAGAGCAGGGCATGCAGGGCATGTCCGCTTTCGTGGAACAGAGTAATGACATCGTCGTGCGTGAGCAGCGCCGGCTTACCGTTTTGTGGCGCTGAAAAATTGCAAGTCAGATAGGCAATGGGCGTTTGTATACGCTCGTCGGGCAGCCTGCGGCGATTACGCTCGCTATCGACCCAGGCGCCGCTTTGCTTGCCCGCGCGGGCATACAAATCGATAAATAAATGTCCCAGAAGCCGGCCTTCGGGGGTTTCGATTTGCAGGGCCCTGGCATTGGCATGCCAGGTTGCCGCACTGGACGCCCGGACCTGCACATTGAACAATTTTTCAATGACCTCGAACAGGCCTTTCAATACTTGAGGCTCGGTGAAATAAGGTTTGATTTCCTCTTCCGAGTACGCATAGCGTTCTTGCCGCAAACGTTCGGTGGCAAAAGGAACATCCCAGATTTCGAGCGGCTCCAGTCCCAGCCTGGCTTTGGCGAATTCCCGCAGCTCGGCCAAGTCGCGCACGGCATGAGGCTTGGCTTTGCGAGCCAGTTCGCGTAGAAAGTCCAGGACTTGCCCCGCGTTGTCGGCCATACGGGTTTGCAGGCGCAGATCGGCGAAGTCCTGATAGCCCAGAAGTTGGGCTTCTTCGGCGCGCAGGCGCAATAGCTGTTCGATAAGCCCGGAATTGTCCAGCTCCGCTTCGCCCTGTTCGGACGCCAGGGTGGCATAGGCCCGGTACATTGTGTTGCGCAACGCCCTGTCCTGTGCATATTGCATGACGGGCAAGTAGCAGGGCATTTTCAACGTGAGCTTCCAGCCTGGCAGCTTGTCGGCGGCAGCGGCCGTGTGCGCTGCCTGTTTGACGTCTTCCGGCAGGCCATGCAGGCGGGTTTCGTCCTCGATATGCAAGGACCATCGATCCGTGGCATCGAGTACATTTTCAGAAAATTTCTGCGAGGCCTGGGCTTCTTGCTCGGAGATCAGCGCATAGCGCTCGCGTTGCTCACCCTGCAGTTCGACGCCGCCCAGCCGGAAATCGCGCAGGGCCAGATCAATGATGCGGCGGCGTGCCGGCGTCATGGCCGCGTAGTGCGGACTGGCTTGAAGGCGTTGATATTGCGCATACAGGCCGGTGTGCAGGCCCAGCCAAGTTGAAAATTCGGTCACCTGCGGCAGGCACTGGTTGTAGGCTTCACGCAGTTCGGGAGTATCGACAACGGCGTTCAAATGACCGGCAATCGACCAGGCGCGCCAAAGCGGCTCGGAGGCATTTTCGACTGGCTCGACGATTTCATCCCAATTGGCTTCCAGCGCGGGGTCGGCGGCCTTGTCGACGGCAATCCGCGCAATGGCTATGAGTTCGCCAATCGCCTGCACGATATGCGCAGGCGTAATGGCCGCGTAATCAATGAGCGCATCGATCGGTACGATTAAGGGGTTTTGATTCATGTGCTGGGCAGGGTCCGCAAAAACTAATGGGGCAGGGAGCGTTCGGCGGCTTCCAGAGTGTTGACCAGCAGCATCGCTATGGTCATGGGGCCAACGCCGCCGGGTACAGGTGTAATGGCGGCAGCAACTTTACGCGCCGATTCGAATTCGACATCGCCGGTAAGCTTGCCGTCGGCCTTGCGGTTGATGCCCACGTCGATGACGATTGCGCCGGGTTTGACCATGTCGCCCTTGATCATCTCGGGCTTGCCGGTTGCCACGACCAGCACGTCGGCACGGCGGGTCTGGGCGCCAAGGTCGCGCGTCTTGGAGTTGCATAGCGTGACAGTCGCGCCTGCCGCCAGCAGGAGCATGGCCATGGGTTTGCCCACGATATTGCTGGCGCCGACAATTACGGCCTCGGCTCCGCGCAGGACTACCTGCTCGGACTCCAGCATTTTCATGATTCCATAGGGTGTGCAGGGGCGAAACAGCGGCCGGCCCGTCATGAGCAGGCCGGCATTGCTGATGTGAAAGCCGTCGACATCTTTGGCGGCCGAGATCGTCTCGATGACTTTGCTCGAGTTCATGTGCCCGGGCAGCGGCAGTTGTACCAGTATGCCGTGTATGGCTGGATCGTCGTTGAGTTCACGCACGACATCGAGCAGGGAGTCTTCGCTGATATCGGACGGCAGACGAATGACCTTCGAATGCAGGCCCGATTTTTCGCATGCTGCGGCTTTGTTGCGGACATACACCTGCGAAGCGGGGTCTTCGCCAACCAGGACTACAGCCAGGCCGGGCACGACGCCTTGGCTTTTCAGGCTTTCCACACGTTGTGCAACTTCGGCCTTGATGGCATCGGACAGCGCCTTGCCGTCAATGAGTCGAGCGCTCATGCTGTGCCTTCCGCTTTGGTCAGGGCTATTTTCATCAGATCTGCTACGGTGGTGACCTCGAGTTTTTCCATGATATTTGCCCGATGGGCTTCTACTGTTTTAATGCTGATATTCAGGTCGCCCGCGATTTGCTTGTTCAGGCGGCCTGCCACGATGCGTTCCAGCACTTGTTGCTCGCGCGCGGTCAGCCGGCTTAATACGGCCTGATGAGTTTTCTGCGCCTGCACCTGCGTTACGCGCTCGCTGGCCTGTTGCAGCATATTGGCGACGATCGTGCGCAGGTCGGTTTCGTTGAAGGGTTTTTCCAGAAAATCGACAGCGCCTTTTTTCATCGTCGAGACCGCCATCGGCACGTCGCCGTGGCCGGTGATGAACACGATGGGCAAAGGCGCCTGCCGCGCCAGCAGTTCTTCCTGCAGCTCCAGCCCGCTCATGCCCGGCATGCGCACATCGGCGATCAGTACGCCAACCTGTTCAGGGTCGTAGGCGTTCAAGAACTCTTCGGCGCCGCCGAAGCTCCTGACCCGGTAGCCGTTGGCTTCGAGCAGCCAGCGCAAGGAATCGCGTACCGCTTCGTCATCATCCACAATAAAAATGGTACTGGGTGCTTGGGGTGTACTCATACGTGCAGCTCCTGGGAGGTCTCGGTCTTGTCAGATGCTTGTGGCGTCGCGCAAGGCAGGGTAAAGCGAAAAATCGTTCCACCATCGGGGTTGGCGCTGGCCCAAAGACGGCCGTGATGCGATTCGATAATGGTGCGGCAGATATTAAGCCCCATGCCGAGGCCTTCGGACTTGGTGCTGTAGAACGGTTCGAACAGCCTTTCCGGATCGCGCAGGCCATGCCCGCGATCGACTACCGAAATTTCGACCAGGGGGTGTTGGTCGGTGACGACAACGTGCAACACCCGGTAGTCGCTTTTTTCCATTGCCTCGATGCCGTTCTTGAGCAGATTCAATAATACTTGCTCGATAAGAATGGGGTCGGCCATGACTTCGGGCAATAGTTGCGGCAAGTGTCTTTCGATGTCGACCTGGCGCTTGCGGGCGTCGATGTCGGCAAAGCCAATGGCGTTATCGAGAATCTGGGTTACCGCCACTCGCTGGCGGCGGGGCTCGCTGCGTTTGACGAATTCGCGGATGCGGCTGATGATCTTGCCGGCGCGTTCAGCCTGGTTGGCTGCCTTTTCAAGCGCGGTCAGAAGGATTTCGGGCTGTATGTTGCCCGCCTTGATCATGGCCACCGCGCCCATGCTGTAGTTGGAAATGGCCGTTAGCGGCTGATTGAGTTCATGCGCCAGGGACGAGGCCATTTCGCCCATGGTCGTCAGGCGGCTGGTCAGTTGAATCTTTTCCTGCTGTACGCGCGAGGCTTCCTCGTGAGTGCGGCGTTCGGTAATGTCGCGGGCAACTTGCAGGCGTACCCGTCGGCCGTCGGTCCAGGCGAGTATCCGGTGATGCACTTCAAACCAGCGTTGGGCCGATTCCGAGAAAACTTCGACGGTTTCATCGGTAAAACGGCCCAGACGGCCGCCCAGCAACTCGCCGTGGCCGTTCGATTGCGCGCCGAAAAAGCGGCGGTAGGTACGATTGGCGAAAAGAAGCTCCAGGCCGTCCGGGGTATCGGCTACAACCGAGATGGCGTCATCCAGGCCTTCGAGCACCGTCATGAAGCGTTCGTGCGCGGCGGTAAGCGCCTCGCGTATGCGTTTGGGCTCGGTGATGTCGGTCATGGACGTCATCCAGCCTATTTGTTCGCCGTTGGGGTCCCGCAAAGGAGAAACATACATGCGCGCGGTGAAGCGCGACCCATCCCGGCGCTGGGCTTCGACCTCGAGGCCGCTGCTGGGCGTGCGGCCCGACAGCAGGATATCCAGGGTTTCCTGGTGCTGTGTGTGGCGACCCGGCAACCAGTACGGGAATGGGGTTGTGCGGCCGATGAGGTCGGCCTCGTTCCAGCCTATCATGCGGCAGAATGCCGGATTGACGTACGCAATGCGGCCATGCATGTCAAAAACGCGCATGCCGGTCGACATGGAATTTTCCATGGCGCGGCGAAAGCCTGTTTCGGCGATCAGCGCCGATTCGGCCCGGGTTCGGTAGCGCGTATAGCGCCACAAGGCCAGCAGGCTCAGCACGATGACGCAGGATAGGGCGATAACGACCATGATGAGTCGTTGCTGGCGTGTTTCCTGGTCGATCGTCACGAACATGACGCTATCGTTATGGAGGCGCTGCAGCCAGATGAAGACCCCCATTACGCATAAATACAAGACCAGGACGACAACCGGCGTCAGCCAGTAGAAGCCGCGCCGGTTATTTTTCGCCTGTTCGTAGAACGTCGTCGGGATGAGGGATTTTTTAGAGGGGCTCGCCATAGCTTAGTGTGGATTGCATGACGCATTTTAGACTGTTACGCGCTCTTTTAAATTTCATATTATAAAAACTCATACCGTAAAGTGAAATTTTTCTTGATCAACCTTTGAGTCTTTCCTAGAATGATTACATCCCGCTGTTTTATGTGATCGGCAGTCGAACCAGGACAGCCCAGTCGCATTACGGCAAGTTTGGGGTATAACGTCAAACAACGGTATGGTTGTTGTTCGTGTTCGATTCACTACTTAAAAAAACAGGAGACACCTGATGTCCTCTTCTGATCAAGTCCATGCAATTGCCGATGCTTCGGGTGACGAAGCGCTCGAAACACAAGAATGGCTCGAGGCGCTTGAAGCCGTACTGGACCGGGAAGGACCTGAACGGGCTCATTTCCTGCTCGAACGTCTTATCGACCTGGCCCGCCGCTCTGGAGTGCATATTCCGTTTTCGGCCAACACCGCCTACGTCAATACTATACCGCCGGGGCTCGAGCCCCCGCATCCCGGCAATCTGATTCTTGAAGAACGCATTCGTTCGTATGTGCGCTGGAACGCCATGGCGATGGTCGTCAAGGCCAACAAGCATCACCCGGCCGATGGCGGCGACCTGGGCGGCCATATTGCCTCGTTCGCTTCTTTGGCTACCATGATAGGCTGCGGCCAAAACCATTTCTGGCACGCCGAAAGCGAAGGCCATGGCGGCGATCTGGTTTATTTCCAGGGTCACTCCTCGCCCGGCATGTACGGTCGCGCCTATCTAGAAGGCCGTCTTAGCGACGATCAGCTCGACCATTTCCGCCAGGAAGTGGGCGGCAAAGGCCTGCCTTCATACCCGCATCCCAAGCTGATGCCCGAGTTCTGGCAATTTCCCACGGTTTCCATGGGGCTGGGGCCGCTGATGGCCATTTATCAGGCGCGTTTTCTCAAGTACCTGCACGCGCGCGGCATTGCCGACACCAGCAAGCGCAAGGTCTGGGTATTTTGCGGCGATGGCGAGATGGACGAACCCGAATCCCTGGGTGCAATCAGCCTGGCTTCCCGCGAAAAGCTCGATAACCTCATTTTCGTCATCAATTGCAATTTGCAACGCCTCGACGGCCCGGTGCGCGGCAACGGAAAAATCATTCAGGAACTCGAGGGCGATTTTCGCGGTAGCGGCTGGAATGTTATCAAGCTGATTTGGGGTGGCTACTGGGATCCGCTTCTGGCGCGCGATAAAGAAGGTATTTTACGGCGCATCATGCAAGAGAGCGTCGATGGCGAATATCAGGCTTATAAGGCAAACGACGGGGCGTTCGTGCGCGAATTCTTCTTCGGCAAACATCCCAAGCTGCTTGAAATGGTCAGCCGCATGAGCGACGACGATATTTGGCGCCTGAATCGCGGCGGACATGATCCGCACAAGGTGTATGCCGCATTTGCCGCGGCTAATGATCACGTCGGCCAGCCCACCGTCATCCTGGCCAAAACCATCAAAGGCTACGGCCTGGGCCATGTTGGGCAAGCCAAGAACCCGACCCACCAGCAGAAGAAGCTGGATATAGACTCCGTACGCGAATTCCGCGACCGTTTCAATATCCCCGTGCCCGACGACAAGCTCGAAGAAATTCCATATTTCAAGCCGGCGGAAGATTCCCCCGAAATGAAGTATCTGCATGCTCGTCGCAATGCGCTGGGGGGCTATCTGCCACACCGGCGCACCAAGGCCGACGAGCATCTGCATGCGCCGAAGCTCGAGGCATTCAAAGCGGTGCTCGAGCCCACGGTCGAGGGGCGGGAAATTTCCACGACTCAGGCATTTGTGCGGGTTCTCAATCAAATCCTGCGCGATAAAGAACTGGCTCCGCGCGTCGTGCCCATCCTGGCCGACGAATCCCGTACTTTCGGTATGGAAGGCCTGTTCCGCCAGATCGGCATTTATGCGCCGGAAGGTCAGAAATACACGCCGGTCGACAAAGACCAGGTGATGTACTACCGCGAAACGGCCGACGGCCAATTGCTGCAGGAAGGTATCAACGAAGCGGGCGCGTTCAGCTCGTGGATCGCGGCGGCGACGTCGTATTCCACCAACAACCGCATCATGATTCCGTTTTACATCTACTACTCGATGTTCGGCTTCCAGCGCGTCGGCGATCTGGCCTGGGCGGCCGGCGACATGCAGGCACGCGGCTTCTTGCTGGGCGGTACGGCCGGCCGTACTACCCTGAACGGCGAGGGCTTGCAGCACGAGGATGGGCACAGCCATATTCAATCGGCGCTGATTCCCAATTGCGTGTCCTACGATCCGACTTTCGGGCACGAGCTGGCTGTGATTATTCAAGACGGTTTGCGGCGCATGGTCGAAAATCAGGAGAACGTGTATTACTACATCACGGTCATGAACGAAAACTACCCCCAGCCCGGTTTGACCGCCGGCGACGAAGAGGGAATTATTCGCGGCATGTACAAATTCAAGTCGGTGGGCAAGGGCGCGCAGCGAGTCCAGCTCATGGGTTCGGGCACCATTTTGCGCGAAGTGCTGGCCGCACAGGAACTGCTGCAGAACGACTGGGGCGTGGGTTCGGATCTCTGGAGCGTCACGAGCTTTACCGAGCTGCGCCGCGATGGCCTTGACTGCGAACGCCATCAGATGCTCAATCCCGAAGATAAAGATGCTCCTGTCGCCTATGTGACCCGGCAATTGCAGGACAGCGTCGGCCCCATCGTGGTGTCCACTGATTACGTCAAGGCATACGGCGATCAGATTCGCCCCTTCGTTCCCAAAGGCCGCAGCTTCAGGGTCCTGGGTACCGATGGCTTCGGCCGATCCGATTTCCGCAACAAATTGCGCGAGCACTTTGAAATCGATCGCCACTTTGTTGTGCTGGCGGCGTTGCGAGCCTTGGCCGATGAGGGAACCGTGCCGCTCAAGAAGGTGTCTGAAGCGATTAAAAAATATGGCATTGATGTCAATAAAGCCAATCCGCATCACGCCTGAGGGGGAGATAAACATGAGTAACGTCATAGAAGTCAAGGTACCGGACATAGGCGACTTCAGCGAGGTTGAGATTATCGAATTGCTGATAGCCGCCGGTGATTCGATCAACGCGGAGCAGAGCCTGATTACCGTCGAATCCGACAAGGCGTCGATGGAAATTCCTTCGCCAGCCGCTGGCGTCGTCAAGTCGCTCAAGGTCAAGGTGGGCGATAAAGTCAAGGAAGGCTCGGTCATACTTGAGCTTGAAGCCGCTCAGGCCGAAGCCTCGGCCAAACCGGAGGCGGCCGCGGCGCCTGCTCCCGCCCCACAAGCCGCGCCGCTTGCCGCATCACCAGCTCCTGCAAAGGCGCCGGCTTCAGCTCCGGCTCCGGCGGCAACGCCTGGCGCGGCACTGGCATCGGTGCCGGTTGAGCGCCATTCACCCACGGCGTCCTACGCGGATGCCGACGTGCCTTCGCGCAATCTGCCGCATGCCTCGCCGTCGGTACGCAAGTTCGCACGCGAACTCGGCGTCAATCTTCAATCGGTGAGCGGAACGGGCGACAAGCACCGGATCACCCAGGACGACGTGCGGCAATACGTCAAGCAGGCCTTGAGCAGCGGGGCGGGTTCCTCGGCCGCGGCCGGTGTGGGCGGACTCAGCGTTCTGGGCTGGCCTAAAGTCGACTTTGCCAAGTTTGGCCCCATCGAGGCCAAGCCTCTTTCGCGCATCAAGAAAATATCCGGTGCCAATCTGCATCGAAACTGGGTAATGATTCCCCATGTCACCAACAACGATGTGGCCGATATTACCGATCTCGAGGCTTTGCGCCTTACCCTGAACAAGGAAAACCAAAAAGCGGGTATTAAGGTGACTATGCTCGCGTTCCTGATCAAGGCCGTTGTGGCGGCGCTCAAGAAATTCCCCGAGTTCAACGCTTCGCTCGATGGCGACGATCTGATTCTGAAGCAGTACTACCACATCGGTTTTGCCGCAGATACGCCCAATGGCCTGGTCGTGCCGGTTATACGCGATGCCGACCGCAAGGGGATTGTCGAGCTGGCCACTGAAACGTCCGAATTGGCCAAGCAAGCCCGCGATGGCAAGCTGTCGCCGGCCCAGATGCAGGGCGGCTGCTTCTCGATCTCCTCGCTTGGCGGTATTGGCGGTACCTCGTTCACGCCCATCATCAATGCGCCCGAAGTGGCAATACTGGGTGTTTCGCGCTCGTCTCATGCTCCGGTGTGGGATGGCGCCGCATTTCAGCCGCGCCTGTTGCTTCCACTATCCCTATCGTATGACCATCGCGTCATCGATGGTGCTTTGGCGGCACGTTTCAACGCTTATCTGGCTGGCCTGCTGGCCGATTTCCGTCGCATTGCGCTCTAGGAGGGCATTATGAGTACACAGACTCTTTTGGTGCCCGACATAGGCGATTTTGCCGAAGTCGAGGTAATCGAGGTTTTGGTTGCCTCGGGCGACACGATCAAAGCCGAGCAAAGCCTGATTACCGTCGAATCCGACAAGGCTTCAATGGAAATTCCTGCCTCGCACGGCGGTGTCGTGCAAACGATTCTTGTCAAAGTCGGCGACAAGGTGGCCAAGGGTTCGCCCATGCTGGAAATCGAGCCTGCCGCGGCGGCCGACACGCCCAAGCCCGCGCCGCAAGGTCCTGGCCCCGAGGCGGCTGCAGTCAAAGCGCCCGTGGCGGCGCCGGCCGTAGCGGAAGTTCCGGCCGCGGCGAGCTATTCCGGGACGATCGACGCCGAGTGCGACGTATTGGTCCTGGGCGCCGGCCCAGGCGGTTATTCGGCCGCATTCAGGGCCGCCGATCTGGGTCTGAGCGTCGTGCTGGTCGAGCGCTACGAGACACTGGGCGGCGTCTGCCTGAATGTAGGCTGCATTCCTTCCAAGGCCTTGCTGCACACCGCGGCCGTTGCCGAAGAGGCCCAGGCGCTGGCTTCTCATGGCGTTTCATTCGGCGCGCCGGCGTTCGACCTGGACAAGCTTCGCAGCTACAAGGATGGCGTGGTGGGCAAGCTGACAGGCGGCCTGGCCGGCATGGCCAAGGCGCGCAAAGTCAAGGTGCTGACCGGGCTTGGCCAGTTTGCCGATCCTCATCATGTCACGGTGCAGGCCAGCAATGGCGCCACGCAAACCGTGCAGTTCAAGTCGGCCATCATCGCCGCCGGCAGCCAGTCGGTGAAGCTGCCTTTCATGCCCAATGATGACCGTGTCGTCGACTCGACAGGGGCGTTGCAGCTGGCAGGCATTCCCAAAAAAATGCTGATTGTCGGCGGTGGCATCATTGGCCTTGAAATGGGTACGGTATATTCGGCGCTCGGAACCAGGCTCGATGTGGTCGAAATGCTGGGCGGCCTGATGCAAGGCGCTGACCGCGATCTGGTCAAGGTTTGGGAAAAAATGAACGCCAGGCGTTTCGACCATGTCATGCTCAACACCAAGACGGTCGGGGCCGAAGCCAAAGACGATGGCATCTGGGTCAGTTTCGAGGGCGAGAATGCGCCCAAAGAGCCGCAACGCTACGATCTGGTGCTGCAGGCCGTGGGGCGTGCTCCCAACGGCAACAAGCTATCGGCCGACAAGGCGGGAGTGGCCGTCGGCGATCGGGGCTTCATTCAAGTCGACAAGCAAATGCGCACCAACGTTGCGCACATTTACGCGATAGGCGATATCGTCGGGCAGCCCATGCTGGCGCACAAGGCCGTGCATGAGGCCCATGTCGCCGCCGAAGTCATTGCCGGGCAAAAAAGCTATTTCGATGCCCGGGTCATTCCTTCCGTGGCGTATACCGATCCCGAAGTTGCCTGGGTGGGCTTGACCGAGGAAGAGGCGAAAAAAGAAGGTATTGCCATTGAAAAGGGCCTGTTCCCCTGGGCAGCCTCGGGCCGTGCCATTGCCAATGGACGCGACGAAGGATTTACCAAGCTGCTGTTCAGTGCGGAGACGCACCGCATCGTCGGAGGAGGCATTGTGGGCACCCATGCCGGCGATTTGATCGGCGAGATTGCCCTGGCGATCGAAATGGGCGCCGACGCGGTCGATATCGGCAAAACCATACACCCTCATCCGACCCTGGGCGAATCCATAGGCATGGCTGCCGAAGTAGCCGAAGGCAGTTGCACCGACTTGCCTCCGGTGCGCCGCAAGTAAACTGTATATAGTCGTTCATGTCTTGACGGTGGGCGCAGCTTTGGCCCACCGTTGTTTTTTATAAAGCACTTATCATCATGTCTCTTGTTACACCCGGCAGTGCGGCATCCTTATCGGAGTGGCTTGCGTATCTGGAGTCCTTGCACAGAAGGCCGATCGAACTCGGACTTGAGCGAATCCGTGTGGTTGCAGAAAAGCTCGCGCTGAAGTATCCGTTCGTAACGATAACGGTGGGGGGCACCAATGGCAAAGGGTCTACATGCGCCATGCTGGAAGCCATTTTGCTGGCTGCGGGGTATCGCGTTGGCCTGTATACGTCGCCGCATCTGATCAAGTTCAACGAACGCATACGTGTCAATGGCGAAAATGCCAGCGATGCGGCGATCATCGAGCAACTGGTCCGCATCGAGGCCGCGCGCGGCGAAGTGTCGTTGAGCTATTTCGAGTACACCACGCTGGCCGCTTTGCTGATGTTCGAACAGAACAGGCTCGATGCCGTTGTTCTCGAAGTCGGCCTGGGAGGCCGGCTTGATGCCGTCAATCTGGTGGATGCCGACTGTTCCATCGTGACAAGCGTCGATATCGATCACACTGAATGGCTGGGTGACACGCGCGAAAAAATCGGCTATGAAAAGGCCCATATCTATCGTTCCGGACGTCCGGCCATTTGCGCCGATCCGGTTCCGCCGCAAAGCCTGATCGATTATGCCAGCCAAATTGGTGCGGATCTGCGTCTCTTCGGTAAGGACTTCAATTATTCGGGCGACCGCCAGCAATGGGCTTATGGTGGCCGCTCCCAGCGCCGCAGTGGCCTGGCTTATCCCGCCTTGCGCGGCGCAAACCAGTTATTGAACGCCGCCGCGGCGCTGGCCGCTCTTGAAACGCTGCGCGATAAGCTCGTGGTGCCGCAACAGGCTGTGCGTTTGGGCCTGTCGCAAGCCTCGCTGCCGGGCCGCTTGCAGATCCTGCCGGGACAACCGACCATAGTGCTGGATGTTGCCCATAATCCCCATGCGGCGGCGGCACTGGCGCAGAATCTTGACGGCATGGCGTTTTATCCCTACACGCACGCGGTGGTCGGCATGCTGAACGACAAGGATATCAAGGGCGTGCTGGCCAAACTCGTTTCGCGAGTGGACCATTGGTATTGCGCCACTATCGAGGGGCCCAGGGGTACCAGTGGCGAGCAATTGGCCGACATGGTGCGCGAGGTCTTGCCGCCACCAGGTAAAGAGCCCGTAACTGTATCAAATTTTGTAAATCCGGTTCAAGCATTTACCGAAGCGCGAAAACAGGCGGCCCAGGGTGATAGAATTCTCGTGTTCGGCTCTTTTTCTACTGTTGGTCCGGTATTGAAGGAACTCGGGCGCTAGGTTAATTAATGTTTTCAGGGCAGGCGGTATGCAGCTTGCCAATAAAGGTTGTCGCCCATGGGATTGTTTTCTCGTAACGAGTCTGCCTCCAGTTCTGGCCGTTCCGCATCGCGTTCCTCATCTTCCAGCGAAGCTCAGGCCAAGGAACTTCGCGGTCGCGCGCGGCGCCGCCTGATCGGAGCTTTGGCGCTGGTACTGGCCGCCATCATTATCGTGCCGATGCTGCTCGATACCTCACCGTCACCCAATCAGGCCAATACGCCTGCCGTCGTACCTGCTATTGTTCCCCCGGCCGCCACGACCGAACCGCAATCCGCGCCGGCTGCTCCTGGTTCCGAGTCTGGCTCCACGACCGGTGGCGCGGTTACCGATGCACCTGTACCTCCTGCAGCTACGCCGGGCACCGAAGCCGACGCCACAACGAACGCTGCGCCCGAAGCGGCGGCTCCTGTCGAGCAGGCCAAGCCCGTGGCCAAGATTGAGCCCAAGCCAGAAGCCAAACCCAAGCCCGCCGAAAAGAAAACTGAATCCAGGCACGAATCCAAGCCAAAGGTGGAGCGTACCGATGATGGCGCCGTGGCCATTGCGCTGCTTGAAGGCCGTTCGCCCGGCAAAACGGCGCCGGCTCCTGCGGCGCATGGCAATTATGTCCTGCAGATCGCCGCTTATACCACCGATAAAGACGCCCAGAATCGCCGTGAACGTCTGGCGTCGTCGGGTGTCACCAATGCCTATGTCGAATCGGGCACATCAGGGGGCAAATCGACGTACCGTCTGCGAGTCGGCCCATTTCCCACTCGAGAGGCCGCGCAGGCCGCCCAGGCCCGCTTGCGTGCCCTGGGCTATGATAACGGTTTCATTTCCACTAAGTGACCAGCTTCGATTACATCGTGCTGGCCATCCTTGGTGTGTCGGCATTTCTTGGGCTTCTCCGGGGGCTCATGAAAGAGGTACTCTCGCTGATCGCTTATCTGGTGGCCTTTATTGCGGCCATATGGTGGGGGCCCAGGGTATCCGTCTGGTTGACCCCTTATCTCGAGAATGGGCTATTACGCACCGCCGCCGCTTATGCGGCGGTATTCATTGTGATGCTCTTACTGATTGGCCTCGTAAACGTAACTCTCGGGACCTTGATTAAAAAAACCGGCCTGACACCGGCCGATCACGGCCTGGGGGCCTTGTTTGGCTTGGTGCGCGGACTTTTGATCATACTGATTCTGGTATCCGCGGCGGGTTATACCGAGTTGCCCAAGGAGCCGTGGTGGCGGGACGCTCAATTGTCGGGTACAGCGGTTCGCGGGGTTCAGGAAATCAAATTGTTGCTGCCCCCGTCTTTGGCATCGTGGTTGCCGTATTAATTGATTTGACAGGAATTTAAAATGTGTGGAATTGTTGGGGTTTCAGGTCAGGGCCCTGTTAATCAGTTGATATACGACAGCCTGCTGCTGCTGCAGCACCGAGGACAGGACGCTGCCGGAATAGCGACCTCATCCGATCATTTTTTTAATATGTACAAGGCCCATGGCCTGGTGCGCGATGTGTTCCGTACTCGCAATATGCGTTCTCTGCCGGGGTCGAGCGGCCTGGGGCAGGTGCGCTATCCCACGGCAGGTTCCAGCGATAGCGTCGACGAGGCTCAGCCTTTTTACGTGAATGCGCCATTTGGCATTACCTTCGTGCACAATGGCAATCTGACCAACTGGCGCGAGTTGCGCGAAGAACTGTTCAGGATCGACCGCAGGCATATCAATACCAATTCCGATTCGGAAGTCCTGCTGAATGTTTTCGCCCACGAGCTGCAATTGGCGGCCAACGGGGTATCGCTTGACGAAAACGCCATTTTTTCGGCTGTTTCATCGGTGCATCGGCGCGCCAAGGGCGCTTATGCGGTCATCGCGCAAATTGCGAATTACGGCATGGTGGCTTTTCGTGATCCGTTCGGAATACGTCCCCTGTGTCTGGGCTCGCTGGAAACCGATGAGGGCACCGAGTGGATGGTAGCGTCCGAGTCCGTGGCGCTGGCCGGCTGCGGCTTCACGCTTGTGCGCGATGTGGCTCCCGGCGAAGCGGTCTGGATCGATCTGGACGGCAAGCTTACCAGTCGCCAGTGCGCAATTGATCCCGTGCATACCCCATGCGTGTTCGAGTACGTATATTTTGCGCGGCCCGACTCCTTGATGAACGGCGTGTCGGTTTACGATGCCCGCCTGAACATGGGGGAATACCTGGCCGACAATGTTGCCAAGACCTTGCGCCTGGGTGAAATAGATGTAGTCATGCCCATCCCGGATTCTTCGCGGCCCTCGGCCATGCAGCTTGCCGCGCGGCTCAATTTGAATTATCGCGAAGGATTCATCAAGAACCGCTATGTCGGCCGTACCTTCATCATGCCAGGCCAGGCGGTCCGCAAGAAATCCGTACGCCAGAAGCTCAATGCCATCGATATGGAGTTCAAGGGCAAAAATGTTCTGCTGGTCGATGATTCCATCGTGCGCGGCACCACCAGCCGCGAAATCGTCGACATGGCCCGCGCGGCCGGCGCCAACAAGGTCTTTTTCGCCTCGGCGGCTCCCCCCGTGCGGTTCCCCAATGTCTACGGCATCGACATGCCCACGCAGACGGAGCTGATTGCCACGGGCCGTGACACGGATCAGATCTCGCGCGAGATTGGTTCCGATGCGCTGGTCTACCAGGAATTGGGCGATCTGGAAAAATCGATACGCAACTTGAATCCGGGCCTTAGCCAGTTCGAGTCATCATGCTTTAACGGCCAGTATGTCACCGGCGATATCGACGCGGCTTACCTCGAACGCCTGAGCCAGACGCGCGGAGCAGCATCGCGGGAGCGCTCCGGTGGCAGCCTTGCGGCTGACGGCGACGATGCGGACGACGCCTGAATTGTGTTTGTAGGTACCCCCACAGGGCGGTACCTACGAAAACGTACTGTGCTCTTTCGCAGGAATGGAATCAACGACGCCGGATCAGCGCAATCAGGCTCAGGGCGCCGAGCAGGCAAAACAGACCCAGACTCCATATGGCGTATTCGACGCCGAGAATTTTGACCCTGGCATCCATGCAGGAGGCGAAAATGCCGAAGAGCCAAGGCACATGGGCATCCAGCCCGGTCTGGACCATGAATTTATCGGCAAACGTCTGGTCGCACGAAAACATTTTTGCCGCAACGCTGTATTGGTACCAGGCCGCCATCACGCCACCTATGCTGAGCAAGACGCCGATCAGGGATGCAATACGCGGCAGAATCCGGACACGCTCGAGTAAAAGCCCCAGCCAGCAAAAAATGGCGATCGACAGGTAGATCAGGCGCTGCAATACGCACCATGCGCAGGGCCGCATATTGAACAGATGCTGCGATATCAGGGCAAGAGCGACTGCGGCGATGCATAGCAGGGCGGTGATGTGCAAAAGCTTGCGATTTGTGTTGGTCATAGTATGGGCAGGGTTTGGCAAGAGGTTGGCGGGTGAATAATCATCATACCGGTCAGGGCTGCGATGAGTGTGGCCCGTTTGGACAGCGCATCGTGCTAATGGTTCGCCGCGGTCATGGCGGCCGCTTCGCGCAGCAGGTTCAGCAGCAACTCGTGTGCGCCGTCCCAGACGATTTGCACGCCCAGGCAGAGCAGTATGAATGCGGACAGGCGCATGAGCACAGCGGTTCCGCTCGACCCTAGTTTATGCAGGAACTGAGCGGCAAATCTCAGGCAGAAGTACACGATAAGCGAAGCGACGAGTATGGCGGGAATGGATCCGGCCAGCTTCGACAGGCTCTCGGAGGTGCTTTCTGTGTGCAAGGTGGCGCCTACCGTGATGGCGGCCGCCAGAGATCCGGGCCCGCAAATCATGGGGAAAGTTAGTGGGTAGAACGCCTTGGAGCGGATTTGCTCGCTGGAATAAGCCTCGGCCATATTTTGTGCATGTTCGGCGTCTGGCGTCGAGGCGCCGACCAGTTGCCAGGCGCTGGCGATGACCAGCAGTCCTCCGCCGACCCGGACGATGGGTAAAGAAATGCCAAAAAAATCCAGCACGATATTGCCGGCGATCATGGCAACGACCAGCATGACGCAAATATTGACGGATACACGCTGCGCCAGTTGCGTGCGCGTCGTGGCGCTGGCGCCTTCAGTCAGGCTGAGGAACAATGGGGCAACGGCCGGCGGGTTGAGTATGGGCAGCAGCGTGGCCAGTGCAAACAGGAAGCTGCGCCCGAAGTTGGCGATAAAGTCATTAAGAGTCATGAGAAATATTTTGCGCTGTAAAAGTGGCTCACGAGTCCGTCTCGTCAAGTTTGGTCAATAGACTGCGTTCGAACTGCAGTTGACGGCGAGGATGGCCAAGCACATCGCCTTCGATGATGAAAATGTCTTCTACACGATCGCCCAAGGTCATGACCTTGGCCATTTTGACGCTGACCGCATGAGTGGCGAAGACCTGTGCCAGGCCGTAGAGCAGCCCTGGCCTGTCGGCCGCGCTAATCGACAGGCGCCACGAAATGCCGCTTTCGTCGGGTTGCAATTCGATATTGGGCACGATGGGAAATACCCGGGAGCGTCGCGAGCCGGCGCGCCGCTGGATACTATAGCTTGGCCTGGGTGCATTGCTTCGACTGAGCTTTTCGGCCAGCTCATGTTCAATCAGCGCGGCCTGCGAACGGAAGTCCTTTTCATGGCTGGGCAAAAGCACGATAAAGCTGTCAAGCGCCCAACCGTGGCGGGTCGTATGAATGCGTGCTTCCTGGACGCTCAGGGCGCGATGGTCGAAGTAGTGGCAGAGGGTCACGAACAACTCGCTGACGTCGCGGGTATACACCATGATCTGCAGCCCTTCGTTTTGGCCGATGACTCTGGCCTTGACGACAGGTTCGACGGAATTTACGCGATAGTACAGATGGCGCGTATGCCAGGCAATTTCCGAGGCTTCATGACGCAGAAAATAGGCGACGTCGAGTTGTTCCCAGAAGGCGTCGCGGCTTTCGTCGCGTAAACCCATCAGGCGAATTTCAGCGGCGGCGGCCTCTTTGCGCTGCGCCAGTATGGTGCGGGTATCGGGCTGCGAACCTCCCAGGGCCAGCAGGGTCAGGCGGTAGAGGTCTTCGAGCAGCTTGCCCTTCCATGAATTCCAGACCTTTGGACTGGTGCCGCGTATATCCGCTACGGTAAGCAGATACAGGGTGGTGAGCTGGCGCTCATTTTCCACGCAGCGGGCAAATTCGTGCACTACACCGGGGTCGCTAAGATCGCGTTTCTGCGCAAAATTCGACATGGTCAGGTGTTCGCGCACCAAAAATTCCACCAATTGCGTGTCGGCATTGTCAAGGCCGTGTTCATGGCAAAAGCGGCGGGCATCCAGGGCGCCCAGTTCGGAATGATGGCCTCCGCGCCCTTTGGCGATGTCGTGAAACAATGCCGCTATGTACAGTAGCCAATGCCGATCGACTCCAGCCATCAATTGGCTGGCCAGGGGGTATTCCTGGGCATGCTCCGGCATGGTGAAACGCCGCAAATTGCGTATGACCATGAGGATATGCTGGTCGACCGTATAGGCGTGGAATAAATCGTGCTGCATTTGTCCGACGATTTTCCGGAATATCGGAAGATAACGCGGCAGGATATTAAGCATGGTCATGCGCCTCAGCGCATGCACGATACCTCGAGGCTGCTGCAGTATTTGTATGAACAGGCGCCGATTGACGGGATTGCGGCGAAATTGCGCATCGATGCGGCGTCGGGCGTGCCACATGGCACGGAGAGTTCGCGCCGACAGCCCCAGCAGTTCGGGAAGCTCCTGCATCACCAGAAAGGCCCGGAGCAACAGGGTCGGGTTGCGCGCGAATCCGTCTTCCCGGCGGATTTCAAGGCGATTCTGGACCATGCAGAAGTCGTCATCGATGACGCGCACCGGTGCGTCGGGTTGAGGAAAAAGCCGCTCCTCGAAAATCTGCATCAGGATGGTGTTCAACTGATTGACCGATCGGGCGGCCCAGTAATAACGCTGCATCAGGATTTCGCTGGGCCGACGGTTCTTCATGGCCTGAAAACCGTACACGGCAGCCAGAGCAGGCTGCAGGTCGAACAGCACTCGGTCTTCACGCCGCCCTGTGAGCAGGTGCAGCTCGATGCGCAGGCGTTTGAATGCCAGATCGGCGCGGCGCAAGGAACGGTATTCGGTCGGAGTCAATAGCTGTGCCCGCGCTATTTCACGCCAGGTATGCCCCAGTCCGGCCGCCTGGGCCAGCCACAAGATAACCTGCAGATCCCGCAATCCGCCCGGGGCTTCCTTGCAGTTGGGCTCGAGCGCGTAGGGGGTGTCTTGATGCCGCGCGTGACGTTGCTGCATTTCGGCCCGCTTGGCCTGGAAAAAAGTCTGCACATCAAGCTGATCGTGCATGGCATGCCTGAGCGCATGCAATAAATCCTTGCTGCCGGCCAGCCAGCGAGCTTCCATAAGCGAGGTTTCGACAGTAATGTCGTTGGCCGCTTCGCGTTGGCAATCGGCAATGGTGCGTACGCTATGCCCCAGGTCCAGTCCCAGATCCCACAAGGCCGCAACCAACGCTTCCAGTTGGGCGGTATCGGTATCGGAAGGGGGCGCCGTCAGGAGAATGAGGACATCGATGTCGGAGTGCGGATAAAGTTCGCCTCTTCCATAGCCGCCCACCGCGGCCAGCGTGGCGTGGGCGGGCAGCGGATAGAGTTTGATCAATTCGCGCAAGGCCTGATCAGTGACCCGCCGCAGGGCCGTCAGCAGTGTTTCGGGACGCAGATGTTCGCGAAATTGCCCGATGGCTTCCTGACGCCGCTGATTCAAGCTGTCGCGCAAGGAAATCAGGGGGCTTGCGCTCATGGTCCGTATGGTTGTTACTGGGGTGTGGCAATAAAGGCAGGCGGGCGAGGCATGCCTTCGGAAACAGTGAGAACCTCGTAGCCGGTGTCGGTAACAAGCAGGCTGTGTTCCCACTGGGCTGAAAGGCTGTGGTCGCGTGTAACGACGGTCCAGCCGTCGGCCAGTTGACGTATGTCCTTGCGGCCGGCGTTGATCATGGGTTCGATGGTGAAAATCATGCCGGGCACCAGCTTTACGCCGGTTCCGGGCTTTCCATAATGCAGGATTTGAGGATCCTGGTGGAATTTTCGGCCGACCCCGTGGCCACAATATTCCCGCACCACCGAAAAGCCATGGCTCTCGGCGTATTTTTGTATGGCATGCCCGATATCGCCCAGCGTGGCGCCGGGTTTGACTTGCGCGATGCCAAGCCACATGCAGTCGTAGGTTATTTCGGTCAGGCGCCTGGCCAGTATCGACGGCTCGCCTATGTAATACATGCGGCTTGTGTCGCCAAACCAGCCATCTTTGATAATGGTGACATCGATATTCATGATGTCGCCATTCTTGAGTACTTTGTCGCCCGGAATGCCGTGGCAAATGACATGGTTCACCGAGGTGCAGATCGAGCTGGGAAAAGGCGTATACCCGGGCGGCGCATAGCCCACGGTAGCCGATTCGACCTTCAGCTCATCGAGATAGTCGAGGCAGAGACGGTCAAGTTCGCCGGTGCTGATGCCGGCGCGCACATGGGGTGTCAGGAAGTCGAGAACCTTGGCCGCGTCCTGGCAGGCAGCCCGCATTTTGTTCAGATCGGTGGGGTCGGTAACAATACTACTCATAGTGGCTTGAAGAAGATGGGCTAAAGATAGTAGAATTATAGGCTTTCCTGAAAAAACAGGAAGACTGTCTGCAGCAATGGGGTAGTTGGGAGCAGTTGGAAGTGTTTGCGGCTTTATTGTTTGTGTTTCTTGTTGTAACGGCGCGATGATGCATGCCGAGGCCAACAATGGAGATGAACAGCTGAAACGAGCAGCAAAATTCCAATGCAAACCCAATGAACCAAAGTTGCGAAAATCGCGTGCCTTGTCATCCACATAGGGTGTTTGGTTGATTTTACCGAATACTGGCCTGGCACAAGACTAAACCCTTGGAGAAATCTATGTCTTTAATGCGTGAAATGCTGGAAGCTGGTGTGCACTTTGGCCACCAGACCCGTTATTGGAATCCCAAGATGGCCCCTTACATTTTCGGCCATCGCAACAAGATTCATATCGTCAACCTGGAACAAACCGTTGCCAAGTTTCAGGAGGCCACCAAGTTTGTGCGCCAGATCGCCGCTCGCGGCGGCAGCGTCCTGTTTGTGGGAACCAAGCGCGCAGCGCGCGAATTGGTTGCCGCGGAAGCAGCCCGTTGCGGCATGCCTTTTGTCGACAGCCGTTGGCTTGGCGGCATGATGACCAATTTCAAAACCGTCAAGAGTTCGGTAAAGCGCCTGAAGGAAATGGAAGCGGCGCTGGCTGAGGGCGCGACCGAGCGCATGAGCAAGAAAGAAGCGCTCATGTTCGACCGGGAACTGGAAAAGCTGAACAAGGCCATCGGCGGCATCAAGGACATGAACACATTGCCCGATGCCTTGTTTATCATCGACGTCGGCTATCACAAAATTGCCGTGGCGGAAGCCCGGACTTTGGGTATCCCCGTTGTTGCAGTGGTCGATACCAACCATTCGCCCGATGGCGTCGATTACATTATTCCAGGCAATGATGACTCGGCCAAGGCTATCGCTCTGTACGCCCGTGGAATGGCTGATGCCGTACTCGAAGGCCGCGAACAGAATCTGAACGGTCTGGTCGAAGAAATCGCTGAAGGCAGCGAAGAGTTCGTCGAAGTCAACGAAGAACGCGAGTAAATGCATGTGCCCGGGCGAAACGCCCCGGCACCCGCAGGCCCGTGATTGCTACGGGCCTGCGGCATGACATGTGTTTTTGCCCCGGCCCGGCCGGGGCGAGTTTTAGTGAATTGGAGAAAATAGTGGCTCAAATTACCGCATCGATGGTTAAAGAATTGCGTGAAAAGACCGACGCGCCCATGATGGAGTGCAAGAAGGCACTGACTGAAGCTGACGGCGATTTGGCTCGTGCAGAAGAGCTGCTCCGTGTCAAATTGGGCAACAAGGCCAGCAAAGCGGCAAGCCGTGTGACCGCCGAAGGCCTGATAGGTCTGTACATCGCTCCCGATGCCAAGCAAGGCACGGTTATCGAAGTCAATTGCGAAACCGATTTCGTCGCTAAAAACGATGATTTCGTCAATTTCATCAAGCAACTGGCCCAGCTGGCTACTACGCAAAACCCCGCCGATGTCGCCGCCCTGAGCGCTTTGCCCATGGGGGAAGGCACGGTCGAATCGACTCGTACCGCCCTGATCGGCAAGATTGGCGAGAATATCTCGGTGCGCCGTTTCCACCGCATTGCCACCGACAAGCAACTGGCCAGTTATGTCCACAGCGGCAAAATCGGAGTGCTCGTCGAATTTTCCGGCACCGAAGAGATCGGCAAAGACCTGGCCATGCACATTGCGGCTACCAAGCCCCGCGCCCTTGACGTCAGCGGTGTTGCCGCCGCCGATATCGCCACGGAGCGCTCGGTGGCCGAACAGAAGGCGGCAGAATCGGGCAAGCCTGCCGAAATCGTGGCCAAGATGGTTGAGGGTTCTGTGCAGAAATTCCTCAAGGAAGTCACTTTGCTGTCGCAGCCATTCGTTAAAAACGACAAACAGACTGTCGCTCAGATGCTGAAAGAAAAGGGCGCTTCAATCAATCAATTCGCACTGTATGTCGTGGGCGAAGGGATCGAGAAAAAGACCGACGATTTCGCTGCTGAAGTGGCCGCTGCCGCCGCTGGCGCTGCTTAATGCAATATTAAGCAACAAAGAGTTGGGTTCTGCTGACGCATAATCCAACTCTGACTTACACTTTCGTTGGATTGTTTGTTTAACCGGGATACTATCTATGACCACCAGAGCGTATAAGCGTGTTCTTCTCAAGCTTTCCGGCGAGGCGCTGATGGGAGAGGATGCTTTCGGGATCAACCGCTCGACTATCCTGCGCATGACCGAAGAAATCGCCGAAGTCGCCACGCTGGGTGTCGAACTGGCAATCGTCATAGGCGGCGGAAATATCTTTCGTGGCGTGGCCCCAGGCGCTCAAGGCATGGATCGTGCCACTGCCGACTACATGGGAATGATGGCCACTGTCATGAATTCCCTGGCATTGCAAGACGCGCTCAAGCACCGCGGCATCGATACCCGGGTGCAGTCGGCCTTGAATATCGATCAGGTGGTCGAACCCTATATACGCCCCAAGGCCTTGCGCTACCTCGAAGAAGGCAAGGTGGTGGTGTTCGCGGCCGGCACCGGCAATCCGTTTTTTACCACCGATACCGCCGCTGCGTTGCGCGGTGCCGAAATCGGTGCCGAAATTGTCTTGAAAGCAACCAAGGTCGATGGCATATACAGTGCCGACCCCAACAAGGATCCCAGTGCGACCCGCTACGCCCGGATCAGCTTCGATGAAGCGATTGTGCGTCGCCTCGAGGTGATGGATGCGACCGCGTTTGCCTTGTGCCGCGATCAAAAATTACCAATTAAAGTATTCTCGATCAATAAGCTGGGTGCGCTCAAGCGCGCTGTTTGCGGCGAAGACGAGGGCACCTTAGTTCACGTTTGATAAAGGAATTGCAATGAGTGTTGCAGAGGTCAGGAAATCGGCTGAATCACGTATGGCGAAATCACTTGATACGCTCAAGATCAGCCTGTCGAAAATTCGTACGGGCCGGGCACACGCAGGCATACTGGATCACGTTATGGTCGAGTATTACGGCTCCCCGGTACCCATCAGCCAAGTTGCCAATGTCAACCTGGTCGATGCGCGCACGATCAACGTGCAGGCCTGGGAAAAGAAAATGACAGCCCTGATTGAAAAGGCGATACGCGACTCCGATCTGGGCCTGAATCCTCAGGCCATGGGCGACAATATTCGCGTCCCCATGCCTGCCCTGACCGAAGAGCGTCGCCGCGACCTGACCAAGGTGGTGCGCACCGAAGGCGAAGACACCAAGATCGCCGTGCGCAATTTGCGCCGCGATGCCAATGAAACGCTCAAAAAACTGGTCAAAGACAAAGAGATATCGGAAGACGACGAACGTCGTGCCCAGGACGACATACAAAAGCTGACCGATCGCAATGTGGCCGAGATCGACAAGCTGGTGGCACAGAAAGAAGCCGAGATCATGACGGTTTGATCTCCCGTCGCCTATCGCCTGCAAGCATGTTGACCAGTTCCACATTATCCATACCCAGGAGTGCCGAGGTACCTCGGCATCTGGCTGTGATCATGGACGGAAACGGCCGCTGGGCTACCAAGCGTTTTTTACCGCGCACGGCCGGACACGCTCGCGGTGTGCAGGCCGTGCGGCGCGTGGTCGAGGCCTGCGGCAAACGCGGCGTCGAGTACCTGACGCTGTTCGCCTTCAGCTCCGAAAACTGGCGGCGCCCCAAAGAAGAAGTCTCGCTGCTCATGCGCCTGTTCATACAGACGCTGGAAAAAGAAGTTGCCAAGCTTGAAGGGCAGGGCGTGCGCTTGCGGGTAATTGGCGATTTGTCCGCTTTCGAGCCCAAGCTGCAAAGCCTGATCCATGCGGCCGAAGAGCGCACTGCTCATAATTCGACGCTGAACCTGACTATTGCCGCCAACTACGGCGGGCGTTGGGACATTCTCCAGGCCATGCATGCCTTGCTGCGTGATCGCCCGGCGCTGGCCGGGCAGCCGCAGGCGATAGACGAATCCCTGTTCGGCGAATACCTGTCCATGTCGTGGGCGCCCGAGCCGGACTTGTTCATACGTACCGGTGGGGAGCAGCGCATTTCCAATTTTCTGGTTTGGCAGCTTGCTTATACCGAGCTGTATTTTTCGGATGACTACTGGCCCGACTTCGGGGCGGAGGAAATCGATAGGGCGTTTGAATGGTACCGGACGCGTGAGCGCCGGTTCGGGCGCACCAGTGCGCAACTTGCCGAAAACAATAAATAGGGGGCCCTCATGCTGAGGCAGAGAGTAATCACCGCAATTGTGCTGTTGGCGGTATTGCTGGGGGCTGTGCTGGTTCGCAGTCCGTGGCCTTTGGTGCTGCTCCTGACCCTTGCGGCCGCCTGCGCCCTGTGGGAATGGCTGCGCCTTACGTGGCCTGCCCAACGCAGCCTTGCACCGCCTGTTATAGCCTTTGTGATGGCGCTTGCCATGTGCGCACTGGCGGACCAATGGCTCGCCCTTGCTCCTGCCCGCTGGGCTATCGACGTTCAACACGGCCTGAATCGCTGGATAATGCCCCTGGTAGGAGCGATCTGGGTCCTGGGCGCGACCGCCATCGTTATACAGGGCGATTCGTCAAGCAGGCGAGGCAGCATTTGTCTGAGTGCATTTGCCGTGTTTGCCGTCGCTGCCGCGTGGGGCGCCCTGGTTCAACTCTTTCTCACCCACGGAGCCTGGTTCCTGGTCTCTTTGCTGGCCATGATCTGGTTTGCCGATATTGGAGCCTATTTTGCCGGAAAGGCGCTCGGGCGCCATAAACTGGCGCCCCGAGTGAGTCCGGGCAAGACCTGGGAGGGCGCCTTGGGTGGAGTTATAGCGAGTATGCTGTGGGTAATGCTGAGCAGTTACCGGGAAGGCAGTTTCGGGGCCGCGCTGATGCAGCATTGGTCCTGGTGGGGTGTGGCCTTCCTGGCGGCGTTCCTGGCGGCGCTGTCGATTATCGGCGATTTGTTCGAGTCGCTGCTGAAGCGGCGAACAGGGGTAAAGGATTCCAGCCAGTTGCTGCCCGGCCACGGCGGAGTCTATGACCGGCTCGACGCTTTGTTGCCGGTTGCGCCGATTGCACTATTATTAACCGGAGCGTGGTTCTCATGAAGTTCCAGCGTGTGTGCGTACTGGGTTCGACCGGATCGATCGGCGTCAATACGCTTGATGTAATCGCGCGTCATCCCGACACGCTGTCGGTCTATGCCTTGAGCGCGCATAGCCGGATCGAGCAACTGGCTGCCCAGGCCTGGGCAACGCAGGCCGCCGTTGTCATCGTGCCCGACGAGCCGGCCCGTCAGCGTTTTATGCTGGCCTGGCCATCAGGCCGGAAATTGCCCGAAATCCGGATCGGAGCCGATGCTCTTGCGGCAAGCGCGGCAGATCCGGAGGTTACGACCGTCATGGCCGCCATTGTGGGCGCGGCGGGCTTGCCCGCGGCCTTGGCGGCGGCGCGAGCCGGCAAACGGCTGCTGCTGGCCAATAAAGAGGCGCTGGTGGCGGCAGGAAGCCTGTTCATGAAAACCGTTCGCGACCATGGCGCCGAGTTGTTGCCTATCGACAGCGAGCACAACGCCATCTTCCAGTGCCTGCCGCATGGCGGCCGAGCCGATGTCGGCGTGCAACCGGCCAAAGGCGTCCGGCGTTTGCTGCTGACGGCCTCCGGAGGGCCATTCCGGACGACATTGCTCGAGCAACTTCACGATGTAACGCCCGATCAGGCCTGCGCTCATCCGAACTGGAGCATGGGGCGCAAGATTTCCGTCGATTCTGCCACAATGCTGAACAAAGGGCTTGAGGTCATCGAGGCACACTGGCTGTTTGCCATGCCGGTCGATCGCATACAGGTGGTTATCCATCCGCAAAGCATGGTCCACTCCATGGTGGAGTATGAAGATGGCTCCATCCTGGCACAGCTCGGGCAGCCCGATATGCGCACGCCTATCGCCTATGGCCTGGGATTTCCGGAACGCATCACCAGTGGAGTGGGGCTGTTGGCCTTGACCGCTTTGGGCCGGCTTGATTTCGAACAGCCCGATCTGGAACGATTCCCTTGTTTGAGGCTGTCTTTCGAGGCGCTTGGGGCGGGCCAGACGGCGTGCGTGGCCTTGAACGCCGCCAATGAGATCGCCGTCGACTGTTTTCTGAAACAAAAAATCCGCTATACCGAAATATCCCACATTATTGAAGGGTGTCTGGACCGTATGGCGGGCCAAGTCGGCTCAAGCCTGGATTCGCTTGAAGAAGTGCTGGCGTTTGATGCCGAAGCCCGCTCGTTTGCGTCGCAGTTATGCCATGTAAAATAAGGCCTGCCCAGGAACACCATGCTATTTACTTTGCTTGCTTTCGCCCTCGCCTTGGGGGTTTTGATTACGTTTCACGAGCTGGGCCATTACTGGGTCGCCCGCCGCTGCGGCGTGAAGGTGCTGCGCTTTTCGGTTGGCTTTGGCAAGGTGCTTGCCAAGCGCGTTGACCGCAACGGCACGGAGTGGGCCCTGTCGGCGATTCCCCTGGGCGGTTATGTCAAGATGCTGGACGATCCTGTGCCCGGCGCAAGCACCGATGAAGCCAGCCAGGCGTTCAATCGCAAGAACGTGGCCCAACGTTTTGCCATTGTCCTGGCCGGGCCGGTAGCCAATTTGCTGCTCGCCGCGGTGTTGTATGCCTTGCTGAGCCTGGCCGGCGTTCGTGAGCCTGCGGCGATCCTGGCCCCGCCCGCCCCCAATACGGCCGCCGCGCAGGCTGGCCTTGAAGGCGGCGATCGTATTGCGCGTGTCAACGATGTCGCGGTACAGTCCTGGAACGAAGTGCGCTGGCGACTGCTCGATGTGCTTACTTCGGGCGGCCAGGCGAAGTTGTCGGTAGATGCCCGGGACGGCATGCGGCATGAACGGATCCTGCGATTGAACGCCGGTAAAATCAATGCCGAAAACCCGGACTTGATGGCCGAGGCAGGGCTTGGCCTGGCTGCGCCCAAACCGATTGTTACACAGGTTATCGAAGGTAGCGCGGGGGCAGCGGCGGGATTGCAGGCAGGCGATATCGTGCTGGCGGTGGGGGCCACACAAAACCCTTCCGCCGATGCCGTGGTGCGGGAAATCCAGGATCACGCCAACGATACCCTGAACATGACTGTGGATCGTGCGGGGGCACGCCTCACACTGGCCATCACGCCTCGATCGGAAACCGCTTCCGGCGGAAAAAAAGTTGGCCGTATTGGCGTATTATTAGGGGCTGATTTTCCCATGGTCACGGTACGCTACGGGCTGCTCGACAGTGTGCAGCGTGGAGTGGCCCGTACAGCGGAAACCGCTTGGTTTTCCCTGAAAATGATGGGGCGCATGGTGATGGGCCAGGTTTCATTGCGCAATGTGAGCGGGCCGGTCACAATTGCCGATTATGCCGGCCAGACTGCCCGCATCGGGCTGGCGGCCTATGTCGGTTTTCTGGCTTTGATCAGTGTTAGTATCGGAGTGCTGAATTTGTTACCAATCCCCATGCTCGATGGTGGACACCTGATGTATTACCTGCTCGAAATCGTGCGGGGCAAGCCTGTTCCGGAGAAATGGCTGGAAACTGGGCAGCGTGTAGGGTTGGGTTTCTTGGCGGCCCTGATGGGCCTGGCGTTCTTTAATGATTTTTCCCGCCTTTTCAGTTAGGGGCGTTCTGCCTTACAATCCTCCACCATTTGATCGACCAAGGATCCTCCAGGATGTCGCTTCGCCGGAATTTCTCTTTTAACAAGCGCGCCTTGCCTGTTTTATTGGCGGCTTTGCTTGTCCCAGGCCTCGCCAACGCATTTTCTCCGTTTGTGGTGCGCGATATTCGAGTCGATGGCATACAGCGTGTCGATGCCGGTACGGTATTCAGCTATTTGCCGGTCAAAGTCGGCGAACAATTTACCGAGGCCGAAGCCAGTGAAGCCATTCAGCGCCTGTATGCCTCAGGTTTTTTTGACGACGTAAAAATCGATGCCCAGGGCAATGTGCTGGTTGTGACAGTCAAGGAACGGCCGACTATTGCTTCAGTATCGTTCAACGGCATGCATGAATTCGACGCCAAGTCCATTACCAAATCCCTGAGTCAGGTCGGCTTCGGCGAAGGTCGTGTATTTGACCAGTCGCAGCTCGAGCGCGCCGAGTTCGAACTCAAACAGCAATATTTGTCCAAAGGCAAATATGGCGTCGAAGTCAATCCCATCATTACACCCCTGCCACGCAATCGGGTAGGGGTCAGTTTCGATATCTTCGAAGGTGATCTGGCCAAGATTCGCCAGATTACGATTGTCGGCAATAAGGCTTTTTCGCAAGGCACTTTGCTCGATCAGCTGGAAATGACTACTCCAGGCATGATGACCTGGTATACCGGAACCGACAAATACTCGCGAGAAAAGCTTGAAGGCGATGTCGAACGCCTGCGCTCGTACTACCTCGATCGGGGCTATCTCGAGTATTCCGCGGAACCGCCCCAGGTTTCGATTTCGCCCGATCGCCACAATATCTTTGTGACGCTTACCATTCATGAAGGCCAGCCATACAAATTGCGCAGCGTAAAGCTGGCCGGCAACCTGCTGGGCCTGGATGACAAAATCCAGAAGCTGGTGCAACCCAAGAGCGGTGAAACCTTTTCTGCAGCTAAAACGAACGCCACAGCCAAAGCCATCATCGATTATCTGGGCAGCCTGGGTTACGCGTTTGCCAATGTGAATCCGAATCCGGTGCTGGATCGCGAAAAGCACGAGGCCGACCTTACCTTTTACGTGGATCCGGGGCGCCGAGTGTACGTACGCCGCATTCAGATTGGCGGCAATACCCGTACCCGCGACGAAGTCATACGTCGGGAAATGCGCCAGCAAGAAGCTGCCTGGTACGACTCGACCAGCATCAAGGCTTCGCGCGATCGTATCGATCGGCTGGGCTATTTCAACGATATCAATGTTAAAAGCGCGCCGGTCGCAGGTTCTCCCGACCAGGTCGACCTTAACGTGGATGTCAAGGAAAAGCCCACCGGCCTCATCAACCTGGGTGTAGGTTACGGCACTACCGATAAATTGATTCTATCGGCCGGCATCAGCCAGGATAACGTATTCGGCAGCGGCAACACCTTGTCGCTGCAGGTCAACACCAGCGCAACCAATCGGGCCGCCGTGTTGTCGCATACCAATCCGTACTGGACGAAGGACGGCATCAGCAAGACCACGTCTTTGTATTATCGCCGAACCACGCCTTACGAGACCAGCTACACCATAGGAACTTACGCGGTTACCGCTATTGGCGCGGGCTTGAACTTCGGGGTACCCATTTCCGAGTTCGACCGTGTCTTCACCGGGGTCAGCTTCGAGCACAACAGTATCAATCTGCTCGATACACCGCCGCAAGCCTATGTCGATTTTGTCAATCAGTACGGCAAAACGACCAATTCTTTCATTTTCAATCTGGGATGGTCCAAGGATACGCGCGACAGCGCCATCGCTCCCACCAAGGGCAGTTATACGCGCCTGTCGGGTGATATATCCACAATGGATTTGCGCTATTACATGCTGAGTGCCCAGCAGCAATATTATTTACCGCTAAGCCGCAGCTTCACGCTGGCATTCAACGGCCTGTTCGACTGGGGCAAGAGCTATGGCGGCAAACCCTTCCCGGTCATCAAAGACGTATACGCCGGCGGCATTGGCACGGTCCGCGGCTACGAGGGGGCGTCGCTCGGGCCGCGCGACACGGCAACCAACGATTATCTGGGGGGGTCGAAGCGTATTGTCGGCAACGTTCAGCTGTATATGCCGTTTCCGGGCGCAACGCGCGACCGCACCCTGCGCTGGTTCCTTTTCGCCGATGCGGGCAAGGTGTCCAATGGCAATGGCCTGACGTGCACCGCCGGTATCAGCAATTCGGTCGAAGATCCGTGCGGATGGCGTTACGGCGCTGGCATAGGCTTGTCCTGGCAATCGCCTCTGGGCCCTCTGCAGTTGTCGTATGGTCGTGCAATCAATGCCAAACAGGGCGACAACAAGCAGGCATTCCAATTTCAGATCGGAACCGGTTTTTGATGTCGCGCATTTAGTGGCACAATAGCTTTTTTATCTCTCTGCTCCTTTGCAAGGTAGATTTTTCATGAAGTCTCAAATCGCTTTAAAACTTTCAGCTTTAACCCAGGGTGTCCGTCGCGGCAATCGCGCTTTTGTTTTAGCGGTGGCCTTGGGTGCGGCTTGTGCCATTGCTACCCCGGTATATGCCCAGGCAACCAAAATCGGTTTTGTCAGCACTGAAAAAATTCTTCGTGACTCCAAGCCTGCCAAAGCGGCGCAAGCTAAAATTGAAGCCGAATTCAAAAGCCGCGACGCGGAGCTGCAGCGCCTGGCCAACAATTTGCGTGCCCAGGCACAAAAACTCGATAAAGATGCCCCTGTACTGTCCGAATCCGAGCGCGTGAAGCGCCAGCGGAAACTGGCCGACATGGATTCCGATCTGCAGCGCAAGCGTCGCGAGTTTCAGGAAGACTTCAATCGCCGGCGCAATGAAGAGTTCTCCAGCATTGTTGAAAAAGCCGATGCCGCCATCAAGAAAATTGCCGAAACCCAAGGGTACGACCTGATCGTTCAAGACGCAGTTACGGTCAGCCCCAAAGTGGACATCACCGATCAGGTGATGAAAGCCCTGGGCGGCTAAACGCACATGCCGGTATTGCTAGCATCCGATCAGGCGCCAACTTTGCGTGAATTGTTGGGGGCTGCAAATACCGTAGGCCTCGATTGCGAAATCATCGAGGCCGCAAATGAACCCAAGCCCTCCATCCAGGGCCTGGGTTCATTGCTTTCGGCAGGCCCGGCTGAAATCAGCTTTCTCTCGAACCCGAAGTTGCAGGCGCAGCTTAATGAGTGCCGCGCGGCGGCGGTCATCATGACTGCCGATGTATACCAGTCTTTGCCCGCGGTCGAGCGCGCCTACCGTGTCGTCGTGTGCAGCCAGCCATATCTCATGTACGCCTTGCTGGCCCAGTGGTTCGATCAGCATCGACTCGACAGCCTGCCTACCGGCATACATCCTGGTGCCACGATTGCCGATTCGGCCGAAATTGGGGAGCATGTCAGCATTGGGCCTTACTGCGTGATCGAGTCGGGTGCCAAAGTAGGCCGCGGCTCGCGCCTGGGGCCCGGCTGTATCATTGGCGCCAACTCGGCGATAGGGCAGGATTGCCTGTTGCATGCACGGGTGACGCTGTACCACGGCATCAAGGTGGGGGATCGTGCCATATTGCATGCGGGCGTTGTGTTGGGAGCCGATGGCTTTGGTTTTGCGCCAGATCCTTACAAAGAGCCGGGTGCCTGGGCAAAAATTGCCCAGATCGGTGGCATCCAGATCGGCAACGATGTTGAAATCGGGGCAAACACGACTATCGACCGAGGCGCCCTTGAAGACACGCTTGTCGGCAATGGCGTCAAGCTGGATAACCAGATCATGATCGCCCATAATGTTCACATAGGCGACCACACCGCAATGGCGGCATGCGTGGGCGTGGCCGGCTCGACGCACATCGGCCGGCGTTGCACAGTCGGAGGCGCCTCAATGATCTCCGGGCATCTCATTCTGGCCGACGATGTGCATATTTCGGGAGGAACCGCCATTACGTCGAACATCAGCGAGCCCGGCCGGTATACCGGGGTATATCCGTTTGCAAGCCATACTCAATGGCAACGTAACGCTGCCGTGGTGTCGCAACTGGCTCAGTTGCGGCGGCGGGTCAGGGCCATGGAAGATCCAAGCCTGTAGCCTGCTCTATTAATTTAATAAGATGTAAACGCATCAAACGTTTCTTGCTTGTAGGATAAAAAAAATGGAACTCGATATCAAGGGAATTATGGACCGATTGCCGCATCGCTATCCGATGCTGCTGATCGATCGGGTGCTGGAGATGATTCCGGGCAAGAGCATAGTAGCCATTAAAAATGTCTCGATGAATGAGCCTTTCTTTACCGGGCATTTCCCACATCACCCCGTCATGCCAGGGGTCCTGATCATCGAAGCCATGGCGCAGGCTGCCGCCTTGTTTTCATTCGAAGACGACAGCGGGGTGAATCCCGCCGACAAGAAAATCGCCTATTATCTGGTGGGTGTCGACGGTGCCCGGTTTCGTCGGCCGGTTCTGCCCGGCGACCAGCTACGCCTCGAAGTCGTAGCCGAGCGTATCAGCCGTACCATTTGCAAGTACTCGGGCAAGGCCACGGTCGATGGCCAGGTTGCGGCCGAAGCTAAACTCATGTGTGCGATTCGTGCTCTGGAAGAGTAATGGCAAGTTTAATTCACACGACGGCTATCGTGGCTCCGGGAGCAAACCTTGCTGCCGATGTGACGGTCGGGCCATATAGCATCATTGGCGAGAACGTCAGTATAGGCGCCGGTTCCGTGGTGGGGCCGCATTGCGTGATCGACGGCCATACCACCATAGGCGCCAACAACAATTTTTATCGTTTTTGTTCCATAGGCGGAATCCCGCAGGACAAAAAATACGCTGGCGAGCCCACCCGGCTTGAAATCGGCGAAGGCAACACTATCCGCGAGTATGTCACGATCAGTACCGGCACGGCCCAGGACGTGGGCGTTACCCGGGTCGGCAACGACAACTGGATCATGGCCTATGTGCATATTGCCCACGATTGCCAGATTGCAAACCATACAGTCATCGCCAACAGCGTGCAGCTGGCGGGCCACATCCATATCGATGATTGGGCGATAGTCGGCGGCTTGTCGGCGGCCCATCAGTTCGTCAGGATTGGCGCCCACACCATGATAGGAGGCACAAGCTCGATTCGCCAGGACATTCCACCTTACATAATAGGCGCCGGCGACCCATTTCGGCCGGTAGGCATTAATTCCGAAGGGCTGAGCCGCCGCGGCTACGCCCAGGAATCGATTGCGGCGCTCAAAGAGGCCTACAAGCTGTTGTATCGGCGTCAGCTCAATATCGATCAGGCCGTCGAACGCATGCGCGAACTGCAGGCCGAGCAGCCGATTGCCGGCGATGCGCTGCAAACCCTGATCGACTTTCTCGAGGCGTCGACCCGAGGCATTGTGCGCATATGAGTTTGCGCGTGGGCATGGTGGCAGGTGAGCCATCGGGCGACTTGCTGGCCGCGCGCGTTATACAAGGCATAGGCCGGCACGTGGCCGATAGCCGCTGCGAGGGCATAGGCGGCCCGGCGATGCTCGAACAGCGGCTCGATATGTGGCATTCCATGAATGCCCTGACCGTCTTTGGCTATGCCGATGCCTTCAAACGCTTACCCAGCTTGCTCAATACCTATTTCAATGTAAAAAGACGCTGGCTCAAGCATCCTCCCGATGTGTTTGTGGGCGTTGACGCCCCCGATTTCAATCTGCGTCTGGAACAGCAGCTTAAACAGGCGGGCATCCCCACCGTTCATTTTGTCGGACCTTCGATATGGGCTTGGCGCTACGAGCGAATCGATAAAATTCGGGCCGCCGTATCGCACATGCTGGTCCTGTTCCCATTCGAAGAGGCCATCTACCAGAAAGAAGGAGTGCCTGTAACGTATGTAGGGCACCCTTTGGCCGAAATCATTCCCATGCAACCCGATCGCGGCGCCGTCAGAAAGCATTTGGGGATAGACCAGGGCGCCCGCGTCCTGGCCTTGATGCCGGGCAGCCGGGCGTCGGAAATCAGATTGCTGGCGCCGCGGTTTCTGCAGGCGGCGCAGCGCCTGCTGCAGCAGGATCCCAAATTGCAGATACTTGTGCCTATGGTCAATCGGCAGCGCCGCCACGAATTCGAGCTCTTTCTCCGGCAATATCCGGTGGCGAATCTGCGTCTGCTCGAACAGGAGCCTGCGCCCGGGGGGGCAAGCCGAACAGTTGTTTTGCCCGATAGCGATGTGGCCGCCGCAAGCGCTTATGCGGCGCGGCCTGCCGCCTGGAATGCCATGGAGGCGGCCGATGCCGTTCTGGTCGCCAGCGGAACGGCGACGCTCGAAGCGGCGCTGTTCAAACGCCCCATGGTGATTTCCTATGTCCTGTCGCCGACGATGCGACGCCTCATGGAATGGAAATCGGGGCAGTCCAGGCCTTATGTGCCCTGGGTAGGCTTGCCCAATGTCCTGCTGAACGATTTTGCCGTGCCCGAGCTTTTGCAGGACGAGGCCACTCCCGAAGCCCTGGCCGAAGCGGCCTGGAAAGCGCTGACAGACCGCGATTACGCGCAGCGCATCGCCGCGCGCTTCACCGTAATGCATCAATCGCTTTGGCGCGATACTCCCGCCCTGGCCGCCCAAGCGATCCTGGAACAGGCTCGACATGGAGCAGGCTGATTTATTCGACATTATTGCGCATGGCGGCATGCGTGTTGCCGGCATCGATGAAGCCGGGCGGGGGCCTTTGGCGGGCCCGGTTTTCGCGGCGGCAGTCATTCTTGACCCCGAACGGCCCATCCATGGCCTGGCCGACTCCAAAACACTGTCCGCGGCGCGCCGTGAGCAATTGGCGCTGACCATACGGAGCCAGGCCCTGGCCTGGTGTATTGCCAGCGCCAGTGTGGAAGAAATCGATAGCCTGAATATCTTGCAGGCCACCATGTTGGCGATGCGCCGTGCCTGCGAGGGCTTGGCGGTAGCCCCCGACAAGGCACTGATAGACGGCAATCGCCTGCCTGTGGGGCTGGGCTGTCTGGCAGAGGCCATCGTGAAGGGGGATGCCAAGGTGGCATCGATTTCGGCCGCATCGATTTTGGCCAAGACGGCCCGCGATGCCGATTGCCTGGTTTTGCACGAATCTTACCCGGATTATGCTTTCGACCAGCATAAAGGCTACGGCACCGCTTTGCATCTGCTGCGTTTGCAGGAGCACGGGCCCTGTCCGGCGCATCGCCGCAGTTTCGCGCCAGTCAAGCGATTTTTCCCATGAAACACATCAGTTCGCGCGGTAACCCGCAATACAAGCGTCTGGCCCGCCTGGTGGCGGGCAAGCGCGATAGCCATATCGTGCTCGAAGGGATACATATCTGCCAGACCTGGCTTAGCCATTACGGTGAACCCGATCTGGCGCTGTTCGATATTGAGCGCCTGCAGCATGGCAAGGAATTGAGCCAACTGGCGCAGGCCATGAGTTCCAGAGTCGCGCTGACATGCGAAGCACGGTTGATGCACAGCCTGTCCCAGGTCGAGCATGGCCAGGGCGTTTATTTTCTGGTGGCGGCACCCCAGCCTGTGCCGCCGGCAAGTATCGACGAAAACTGCCTCTGGCTGGATCGAATCCAGGATCCGGGCAATGTGGGTACTTTGTTGCGCACCGCGGCGGCGGCCGGAATCCAGCATGTTTATTTGTCGGAGGGTACCGCGTCCGCTTGGTCGCCCAAAGTTTTGCGCAGCGCGCAAGGCGCGCATTTTTCCCTGTCGATATACGAGCACGCCGATTTGCAGGTTGAATATAAAAAACTGGCTATCCCCCTGATTGCCACGGCACTGGCGCAAGGCGAGTCTGTGTATTCCCAACCCTTGCCGGCACGCTGTGCATGGCTGGTCGGCAACGAAGGGCAGGGTGTGCATGCGGCTTTGCTGACGCTGGCTGACAGGCGCGTATTCATTCCACAAGCCGCGGGAGTGGAGTCGCTTAATGTGGCCGTGGCCGCGGCCATTTGTTTGTTCGAGCATCGCCGGCAGCATTTGGCCGCGGGCAGGCGGCCGACCACCCCAGCCTGATTGGTCTGGCTTAATAGGCGCGGCGGTTCAAGCCCACTTCTTCCAGCACTTTGGTCGAGATCTCTTCAATCGATTTGGTTGTGGTTGACAGCCACGGTATGCTTTCCATGCGCATCAATCGCTCGGCTGCCGCGACTTCGTGGCGGCATTGCTTCAAGGAGGCATACACGCTGTTTGGGCGCCGCTCGTTGCGCACTTCGGCCAGGCGTCCGGGCTGGATGGACAGGCCGAACAGTTTTTGCTTGTAGGGCGCCAAAGTGGCCGGCAGCGAACCGCGATCGAAATCTTCGGGGATGAGGGGGAAATTGGCGGCCTTGATGGCATATTGCATGGCGAGGTAAAGACTGGTCGGGGTTTTTCCGCAGCGCGAAACGCCAATCAGGATGACATCGGACTGTTTCAGCCCGTGAATGAATTGGCCGTCGTCATGAGCCAGGCTGAAATTGATGGCTTCGATCCGGTTGTTGTATTGCTTGGACAGCCCGCCCATATGCGACCGACCGACCGAATGGCTCGACTTCATGCCCAGGGCGGTTTCGATATGCTGGACGAAAGTGCCGAAAAGGTCCAGAAACGTGCAGTTGGACTGACGGATTGCCAGTGCGATTTCAGGGTCGACCAGTGTGCTGAATACCAGGGGCGGCTGGTTTTGCTCCTGGGCGCAGCGATTGATCCGATGGGCGGCCTCCGCGGCTTTTTCGGGGCTATCGATAAATGGAATGCGGATCTGCTGGAAGTTGACCTGCTCGAATTGCGAAAGCACTGAGTGACTAAATGTTTCGGCGGTGATGCCTGTACTGTCGGAAACAATAAATACGGTGCGTTCGATGAGGGGGTCGGTCATGAGAATTAATAGTGCAGAGGGGATCGGAAACGGTACAATCGAAGATTAACAGTCGCCTTTATCCTAGGCAAGGCTGGTTTGGTTAGTGCGTGGGTCGTGCGTTAAGCAAACAAGCTTTCTTCTATAGTTCAAAGGTGACTTTATGTCTTATGTAGTATCTTTCGAGCAGCTCCGCATGACGGACGTCGACTCGGTAGGAGGTAAAAACGCATCGCTAGGCGAGATGATCAGCCAATTGGCAGAAGCTGGGGTAAGGGTCCCGGGCGGATTTGCGACTACCGCCGACGCCTTCCGCGATTTCTTGAAATCGACTGAACTCGACCAGCGCATTGCAGAGCGCCTGTCGACGCTTGATTCCGAAGATGTGCGTGCCCTGGCTGCCGCGGGCTCTGAAATCCGCCAATGGATTATCGATACGCCTTTTCCTGCGGCGTTCGAGCAGGCGATACGCGGTGCGTTCGCCGAACTCGACGCGGACGGCAAAGGCTCTTTCGCGGTTCGTTCCTCAGCCACGGCCGAAGATTTGCCGGATGCCTCGTTCGCCGGCCAGCAGGAAACTTTCCTGAATGTGGTGGGCATCGACGATGTCATCGATAAAATTCGCCATGTCTTTGCGTCGCTGTATAACGATCGCGCCATTTCCTATCGCGTGCATAAAGGCTATGCCCACGCCGATGTAGCCTTGTCGGCGGGCATCCAGCGCATGGTTCGCTCCGATCGCGGCAGCGCGGGCGTCATGTTCACGCTGGACACCGAATCGGGTTTCGATGATGTCGTGTTCATCACTTCGTCTTACGGCCTGGGTGAAACGGTGGTGCAAGGGGCCGTCAATCCCGACGAGTTCTATGTATTCAAGCCCACCTTGGCTTCGGGCCATTACCCGATCATTGGGCGGCGCATCGGCTCCAAGCTCATCAAAATGGAATTCGACCCTGCACGGACGGCAGGCGTGGCCGTGCGCACGGTCGATGTGCCGGTTTCGGAGCGCAATCGCTATTCGCTGAGCGACGACGAAATCATCGAGCTTGCGCGCTACGCGGTCATCATCGAAAAACACTACCAGCGCCCCATGGACATCGAATGGGGCCGCGATGGCATCGACGGCAAGATCTATATCTTGCAGGCGCGGCCCGAAACGGTCAAATCGCAGCAAAACCAGCACGATGTTCAAGAACGCTATCGCCTCAAGGCCACTGGCGACGTCCTGATCACGGGCCGGGCAATCGGTCAGAAAATCGGGTCGGGCAAAGTCAGGATCGTGGCCGACATCTCCGAAATGGATCAAGTCCGGCCCGGCGATGTGCTGGTTACCGACATGACTGATCCGAACTGGGAGCCGGTCATGAAAATGGCCTCGGCAATCGTCACGAATCGCGGAGGCCGCACTTGCCATGCTGCAATTATTGCTCGTGAACTCGGAATCCCCGCGGTCGTCGGATGCGCCAATGCCACTTCGGTGCTGGACAACGGCAAGGAAGTCACTGTTTCCTGCGCCGAAGGCGACGAAGGCCGTATTTACGATGGCCTGATCGAAACCGAGATCGAAGAGGTCCAGTGGGGGGAAATGCCCGATATCGGCCTGAAGGTCATGATGAATGTCGGCAATCCTCAACTGGCTTTCGATTTCTCCCAGATCCCCAATCACGGTGTGGGGCTGGCGCGGCTCGAATTCATCATCAACAACAATATCAATGTGCATCCCAAGGCGGTGCTCGATTACCCCAATGTCGATGCCGAACTTAAAAAGGCGGTCGAATCCGCGGCACGCGGCTACGCCAGCCCGCGCGCATTTTTTGTGGAAAAACTCGCTGAAGGCATTGCCACCATTGCTGCCGCGTTCTACCCCAAACCCGTTATCGTGCGCTTGTCGGATTTCAAGTCCAATGAATACCGCAAGCTGGTCGGGGGTTCCCGCTACGAGCCGGAAGAAGAAAACCCCATGCTGGGCTTTCGCGGCGCGTCGCGTTACATTTCCGCCGAGTTCGAAGGGTGCTTTCGCATGGAATGCGAGGCCCTCAAGAAAGTCCGCGACGAAATGGGCCTGACCAACGTCGAAATCATGGTGCCGTTCGTACGGACATTGCCGCAGGCGGCCAAGGTGGTCGACCTGTTGTCCAGGCATGGCCTGGCTCGCGGCGAAAACGGCCTGCGCCTGATCATGATGTGCGAAGTGCCTTCGAATGCGATTCTGGCCGATGAATTCCTGCGCTATTTCGATGGTTTCTCGATAGGTTCCAATGACATGACTCAACTGACACTGGGTCTGGATCGCGATTCGGGCATGGAACTGCTGGCGGCCGATTTCGATGAGCGCGACGCCGCGGTCAAGTTCATGCTGAGTCGTGCCGTCAAGGCATGCCTGAGCGCCGGCAAGTACGTGGGGATTTGCGGCCAAGGCCCCAGCGACCATCCCGATCTGGCTCAATGGCTGCGCGACGAGGGGATCCTCTCCATGTCGCTCAACCCCGATACAGTGGTGGATACCTGGAAGCGTCTGGCCGAGCATGAGGCAGTTCAAAGCGCGGCGGCCTGAACGCGGTTGCGTGTTATAAGCCCGTCGGGGCCAGTGCAAGACAGGCCAGCCTGCTCTTGCACCGGCCGCAAACCCTCGTTTTATGCGGGGGTTTATTATTTGTGGGCCGCAGCTGCGTGGTGATTGCCCGAGTGTGTTGGCTTGGCGGCATTGGTTTTCTCTATTGAAATACATACAGGATGCAGCGCATGACGGTTAATCCTTACAAAGTCGTTATTGTTGGCGGTGGCGCCGGCGGCCTTGAGCTCGCGGCGAAACTGGGTGGCCGGTTCGGTCCCGGACACATCGTGCTGATCGATCGGGCGGCCTATCATATCTGGAAGCCCTCGCTTCACGAGGTGGCTGCCGGCACACTCGATATACATCGTGAAGGCTTGTCGTACTTCATGCTTGCCAAGGACTGCGGCTTTACATTCATTCTGGGTGAGATGGCGCGTATCGATTGCGAGGCGAAAATCGTCAGCCTGATGCCTGTTCTGGGCGAGCAGCAAGAAGAGGTGTTTCCTGCCCGAAATCTAAGCTATGACGCTTTAGTTCTGGCCGTAGGTAGCAAATCCAATTTTTTTGAAACTCCGGGAGCGAGCGAATTTGCCCAGGCGCTCGACTCTACCGACCAGGCGGAAAGATTCCGGCTCAAGTTGCTGCATGCCTTGGCCAGGGCGGATCGCAGCAAGGCGGAAAATCCCGGCCATGTGCTGAACATTGCCATTGTGGGGGCGGGCGCCACCGGAGTGGAGCTTGCGGCCGAGCTGACGCAGGCTTGCGCGGACGTGGCGTTTTACGGCCTTGAAAATCTCGACCCGGCAAAAGATGTCCAGATCACCTTGCTGGAAGGCGCTCCACGTATCTTGTCAGCCTTGCCCGAAAAAATGTCCACAGCGGCACAGCAACTGCTGCAAGCGCGCGGCGTAGCCATAAAAACCTCTGTGCGCATTGCATCGGTTGACGCCCATTCCCTGCATGACAGCCAGGGCGAATGCTATCCCGCCGATTTATGCGTATGGGCGGCAGGTATAAAAGCGCCGGCCTTTCTTGCCCAGTTGGGTTTGGCCTGCAATCGCATCAACCAGGTGATTGTCGACAAGCGCCTTTGCACCAGCGATCCATCCGTGTTTGCAATTGGAGACTGCGCCCAGGCTTCCTGGGGCGATGAAGGGGCTTTTCTTCCCGCGCGTGCCCAGGTTGCCCACCAGCAGGCCGCTTTTCTGCGCCCGATCCTGGCGAGTCGGATCCAGGGGGCTCCGTCCGAGTCCGGCGAGTTTCGCTACAAGGATTATGGCTCCCTGGTCTCGATTGGACGCAGCCGCGGTGTCGGCAGCCTGATGGGTGTGCTCACAGGCAAGGGGCTGTTTGTAGAAGGCGTTTTTGCACGGCTCATGTACATGAGCCTGCACTTGATGCATCACCTGGCCTTCCTGGGGATCGTGCGTACAGGTTTTCTGGCGATAGGGCGGCTGTTCCTCAAACGCGGGGCGCCAAGAGTGAAGCTTCACTAGTCAATCAGGTAGAGCGGGGGAAACATGACATTTCACGCACAAATAGCGTCGCCGCTAGGGCCGATTCTGCTTTGCTCCGAAGGGCAACTGCTCAGCGGACTGTATTTTACAGGCCAGGCCGATTGCCCTGTGGTTAATGGCGTGCCGGCGCATTCGCCCAGTGTCGGTGGGCCCTCGGCGGGAATGATGGACGGCCTGGCAATCAGGAAATTCAAGGCCTATAAAAATGCGGCAGGCAATCTGTTCGGCCTAGGGTCCGGCTATTCAGCCGACAAGGCATTGGTCGATACAACAGCAGATGAATCGGGCGGCTGGCAACTACTGCAGACAGAAACACCCATGGCAACCTTGGCCTTGTTCAAACAAACTCAAACAGAATTGCATGAGTACTTTGCAGGGCGGCGCAAGACGTTCAGCGTCCCCTTGGAGGTATCGGGTACGGACTTTCAGAAAAAGGTATGGGACGCTTTATTGACGATCCCCTACGGCCAGACTGTTGCATATGGTGATGTGGCGCGTACGGCAGGCCTGTCCGCCCGGCATGGCCGGCCTGTAGGAACCGCTGTAGGACGCAACCCCATCACAATCATCATTCCCTGCCACCGGGTTTTGTCCGGCACCGGCACCTTGACGGGATATACCGGCGGCCTGGAGCGCAAATATGCCTTGCTGGAGCTGGAAGGCTTCACTTTGCGGTAAACACGGGTCACAGACAGGTACAATCAAGGCTGTGCTTGAATCGTGGCCTGGCGGGCTGCGGTTTGAGCAAGGTGGTCATCACGCTGGAGGGCGGAGCAATGTGGTTCTGGTTTGGATTCGCGGCACTCGCGCTCATAGGCGAGGTCATGACCGGCACGTTTTATTTGTTGCTGTTCGCACTCGGGCTTGCCGCAGGCGGTCTCGCTGCCTTGCTGGGGGCCGATCTGGCATGGCAGATCGTTGTGGTCGCGCTTGTCACGACAGTCGGTTTGCTGGTATTGCGTAAAACCGGGGTGCTCAAAAAGGCGGAAATCAACGCCTCCCGCAATCAGAACGTCAATCTCGATATAGGCCAGACCGTCGACGTGCAATCGTGGGCTGACGACAATACCGCACGTGTGTGGTATCGCGGCGCATATTGGCAAGTTCGTTTGCTGGCCGGGGCTGGAAAACAGTCCGGACCCCATTGCATCGTCGAAATTCAAGGGTCTACGCTGATTGTCGAGCCGTCGATTCCGACACATTAAGCATGCCGCGCGCGCGGCTGCCGTTTTTTCAAAAGGTGGTAAATATGGAAATCGATATTTCTACGATAGTCCTGATCGTGATTGTGCTGCTAGTGTTTATCGTGGTCATCAAAGCGATTGCAATTGTTCCCCAGCAGCATGCATGGGTCATAGAGCGCCTGGGCAAGTTCGATCGGGTTTTGTCGCCAGGGGCGGGGTTCGTAATTCCCTTTATCGAGCGCGTGGCGTACAAGCATTCCCTGAAGGAAATCCCTCTCGATGTGCCCAGCCAGGTGTGCATTACCCGCGACAACACTCAGTTGCAGGTAGACGGCGTGTTGTACTTTCAGGTAACCGATCCCATGCGCGCCTCGTACGGCTCGTCCAACTATATTTCGGCGATTACCCAGTTGTCGCAAACCACGTTGCGGTCGGTGATCGGCAAGATGGAGCTCGACCGTACCTTCGAAGAGCGCGACATCATCAACAGCACTATTGTCGCTTCGCTGGATGAAGCCGCGCTGAACTGGGGTGTCAAGGTGTTGCGCTACGAAATCAAGGATTTGACTCCGCCCAATGAAATTTTGCGCGCCATGCAGGCGCAGATCACGGCGGAACGTGAAAAACGCGCGCTGATTGCCGCATCCGAGGGGCGGCGCCAGGAACAAATCAATATTGCGACCGGCGAGCGAGAGGCTTTCATAGCGCGCTCCGAAGGCGAGAAACAGGCGCAAATCAATCAGGCGCAAGGTGAGGCCACCGCCGTGCTGACGGTTGCCGAGGCAACCGCCAAAGCCATTACCCAGGTGGCCGAGGCGGTTCGCCAGCCGGGTGGCATGGAAGCCGTCAATTTGAAAGTGGCCGAACGCTATATCGAGGCTTTTGGCAATGTTGCCAAAACCGGCAATACTCTGATTTTGCCTGCCAATCTATCCGATATGGGCGGCATGATCGCTACCGCCATGGCGGTGGTTAAAAGCACCAGTAAAGCCTCTTGACGGCATGGTTAGTGCGAATTAGAGCGGGTGTACCAGGGCCCGCTTCGACTCGACTGTCTATTGACGCTCATAGCGATATATAGGGCATTTTTGGTTCGAGTGTTTACGGCATTCTTTGATGGATGGGTATTGGTATTTACGGTTTGGTATATAAAGACGCCGTCTATCGGGGCTTGGGGTCAGGACCGGCACGGCGTGCTGGATCCGGATCTACCTCGTCCAGGCGGGCGTCGGGCGAACTCGCCCAGCCTCGCGAGGCTGGGCTCAGACAGCGCCCGCCGAAGGCCCCCGCCTTCCCTACGGTAGCATCCGGCGCACGCCTTACGCCGGTCCTGACCCCAAGCCCCGATAGACGGCTCACGTGATGGCATGCCTGGAATTGCATCACGGGATGTCCGGAATTTACATGCTTGCGCCTACCGTTAATGGGCCTGCACCCATAGAACCGTTAACGTGCCCGCACTCATGCCTCCATCACGTCGCCACATCAACCTCGATTGACGACTGGATGTACTAAAAGCGCCCACCGCCTCAACGTAGCCTGTGATTGGCTAAACGCGGCTTCCCCAATGTATATCTCGATGCATTCCCTCAACGCAAGCCGCAGGGTGGGCGGTGCTGTGCAGGCCGGCGGTAGTCCAGCGCCGGGTGCTGACGAAGGGAAGGCGGGGGGTGTCGGCGGGCGCTGTCTGAGCCCGGCCTCGCGAGGCCGGGCGAGTTCGCCCGACGCCCGCCTGGACGAGGCAGACCCGGGCAGTCGGCTAGCGCAGCTAGCCGACCGCTGGACGTGCCGGACTACACAGCACCGCCCACCCTGCGGCGTCTTTATAGAAATACCGTCCAAAGTGCTCAAACCTGAACGAACGGCTCAAAAAAAATCGACTGAAACGCATTCAGCGCGGTAAACGCTCGAACCAAAAATGCACTAAAGCCGCGTCATTGCCTTGCAATAGAATCTCTACGAGATATCGCGCTTGCGCACGTTCTAATCGTCGCGTCGGCGCGTATCGTGCTTCATGATTTGTTCTTTCTCGCGCTGCCAATCCTTTTCGCGGGCGGTGTCGCGCTTGTCGTGCAGTTTCTTGCCGCGGCCCAGGCCGAAATCCAGCTTGACCCGGCTGTTTTTATAATGCAGGTTCAGAGGTACCAGGGTGTAGCCGCGTTGTTCGACCTTGCCTATGAGCTTGCTGATTTCTTCCGCCTTGAGCAAAAGCTTGCGTGTGCGCGTCGATTCGGGGTTGATGTGAGTCGAGGCGGTGGCCAGCGGGCTGATATGCATGCCAACAATCCACAGTTCGGCATTACGCACAATGACGTAGCTTTCCTTGATTTGCACATGGCCCGCCCTTATGGCTTTGACTTCCCAGCCTTCAAGCACGAGGCCAGCTTCGAAGCGGTCTTCGATAAAATAATCGTGCGTTGCTTTGCGGTTGTCGACAATGGTCATGAATCAATGCTGCTATAGAAGGTAAAATCAAGACATTCTATCCATTAACCACATTCGATGCACACCGTACAACGCTCCGTCCTGGTCCCGTATAGCTGCGCACAGATGTTCGATCTGGTCGCCGATGTTGAAAAATACCCCGAATTCATGCCCTGGTGCGGGGGAGCGAGCGTGCACGAGCACGACGAGCACGGCATGCGGGCGTCCATCATCATCAGTTTCGCCGGCATCAAACAAACCTTCAGCACGCGCAATGACCACGACTACCCACGCCTGATTACATTTCACCTGGTCGACGGGCCTTTTTCAGCCTTGACGGGCAAGTGGGAATTCAATGCGCTTGCCGAAGATGCCTGCAAGGTGGTCTACACCATGGAATATGCGTTTTCCAGCCGGGCACTCGAGGCGGTAGTGGGGCCAGTGTTCAATCGAATCGCCACCAGCTTCATCGACTCGTTCACGAATCGGGCTCAATCCCGCTATGACTGAAAAAAGCGGCGTGGAAGGGCTTGAAACAGCTCCAGTTCCCGCCGATTCCGGCCAAATCAGCATTCAGATCGTTTATGCGGAGCCGCATCGGATCTGGCAGGAAGATTTGCGCCTGCCCGCCGGAACCACGGCAGCGCATGCGCTGGAACTCAGCGGGTTTGCCCGGCACTTTCCCAATTTTTCCTCCGATGTACTGGCCATGGGCGTTTACGGGGAAATCTGCGTTCCCGAACGTCGCCTGGCCGACGGCGACCGTCTGGAAATTTATCGCGCACTCACCTTCGATCCCCTGGAGTCGCGGCGGCGGCGCGCGTTGCACCGCAAGGCATTCATGACCAAATCGAAAAATCGCCCAAAACGGCGTAAAGCCAAGCTTGCCGCTCAGGCGCGCACGGAACACCTGACGGTGCCGAATTCGGCGGACACAAAAGAGTAGATGCGCGCACCCTAAAGGCCATCAATGAACCGTCAACCCAAGAATTCGGCGGACACAAAAGAGTAGATGCGCGCACCACGCGTCTTTCCAAGTGTGGATTGTCGCTCATATGACAAAAAGAAATCGCGTAAGACGTTATCGTTGTCTGAGCAGAGGCCAGGCTTGCAGCATTGCCAGTGCTATATTAAAAAACTGAAAGACAGCCCCGTCTGTTTTCGTTGTGCATCCTGCGCAAGCCTTTGCTATGCTCGCGATGACATTCAAAAGAGAGACAATTCATGGATTTTCACCTCAATGATGAGCAACAGGCGTTTGCTCAGGCCGCCCGAGAGTTTGCGATCGGTGAACTGGCCCCCAACGCCGCAAAGTGGGATGCCGAGAGCATATTCCCGCGCGAGGCCTTTGCCCAGGCCGGCGCTTTGGGTTTCTGCGCCATTTATGCTCCGGAATCCATAGGCGGACTCGGTTTGCCTCGTCTGGATGCCACACTGGTCTTCGAGGAAATGGCCGCCTACGATCCGTCGACCACCGCGTTTCTCACTATTCACAATATGGCTACCTGGATGATCGGGTCATGGGCCAGCGCGAGTGTGCGCGATGCGTGGGGGCCATTGTTGGCCTCAGGCGAAAAGCTGGCGTCGTACTGCCTGACTGAACCAGGTGCAGGCTCGGATGCCGCTGCGCTTGCCACACGCGCCGAAAAACGCGGCCAAAGCTACGTACTCAATGGTGCCAAGGCCTTTATTTCTGGTGCCGGCGACACCGATGTGCTGGTGGTGATGGCGCGTACGGGCGGGCCGGGCGCCAGAGGAATTTCGGCTTTTGTCGTACCGGCGGATTTGCCGGGTATTACCTACGGGCGCAAAGAAGAGAAAATGGGCTGGAATAGCCAATCGACGCGTTCCATCACTTTTGAAAATGTCGAAGTCCCGGCCGAGAACCTGCTGGGCAGCGAGGGTCAGGGATTTACCTTTGCCATGAAAGGGCTGGATGGCGGCCGCATCAATATCGCCACCTGCTCGGTCGGTGCGGCCCAGGGCGCCTACGACGCCGCGCGCCGGTACATGGGGGAGCGCCGTCAGTTCGATCAGCCCCTGGCCAGCTTCCAGGCCCTGCAGTTCAAATTGGCCGACATGCTGACCCACATCGTCGCTTCCCGCCAAATGGTGCGCCTGGCCGCCGCCAAGCTCGACAAGCAGGATCCCCAGGCCGCTACCTACTGCGCCATGGCCAAACGGCTGGCGACCGACCTGGGGTTCCAGGTTTGCCTGGATGCCCAGCAAATTCATGGCGGCTATGGTTATCTGAAAGATTACCCGCTGGAGCGTCTGGTGCGCGACAGCCGTGTACATCAAATCCTTGAAGGCACCAACGAAATCATGCGTGTTATCGTGGCCCGGCAAGTACTTGAAAAAGGAGCGGACATCCGATGAATTCCCCCGTGCAATTCGAGGTTTTATCTACCGCCAATCACAAACGCGTCGGAGTCGCCACGCTGAACAGCCCGCAAACCCTGAACGGTTTGTCATTGGAAATGTGCCGCTTGCTGGCCGAACAGCTAAATCAGTGGGAGCGCGATGCTTCGATTGCCTTCGTGATCTTGAAGGGAGCGGGCGACAAGGCTTTTTGCGCCGGCGGCGATTTGCATGGCCTGTACCGATCCATGCAGGACAATCAAAGCGGCCAGGCCTGGAACAACGCCTATGCGCGCCAGTTTTTCGATGTCGAGTATCGCCTGGATTATCAAATCCACACCTATCCCAAGCCCGTATTGTGTTGGGGCAGCGGCATTGTCATGGGCGGTGGCGTAGGCCTGATGATGGGGGCCAGCCATAGGGTGGTCAGCGATACCACGCGTTTTGCCATGCCGGAAATCACCATTGGACTTTTCCCCGATGTAGGCGGTACGTGGATGCTCAGCCGCTTGCCGCGCGGCATAGGCGTGTTCCTGGCCTTGACCGGAGCGCAGTTGGGCGCAAGCGATTTGCGCATGCTGGGCCTGGCCGACCACACGCTGGGATCGGGTAAATGGCCCGATTTCATGGCGCAAATCCAGGTGCGACCATGGTCAGAATCCCGCGTCGACAACGACGTGCAACTGGGCCATGTGCTGCAGTCCATCCAGGCAGAGTCGCCGACAGGGCCGCTGCAAAAATATTATGCGCAAGTCAACGAGCTATGCGACGGCCCGGACTTTGCGGCAGTCTGCGCCAATATAGCGAGCCTGGCCGGCAACGACGATGCCTGGCTTAAACGCGCCGCCGGCACGTTCATGGCCGGCGCCCCAGGGTCGGCTCGCCTTTGCTTTGCATTGTTGAGCCGGGTGCGCCTGATGTCCCTGGCCGACGTGTTCCGGCAGGAATATATCGTGTCGCTGCATTGCGGAGTCGAAGGCGATTTCCAGGAAGGCATACGCGCCTTGCTCATCGATAAAGACAAACAGCCCAAATGGAATCCGGCCAGCCTGGATCAGGCCACTGATGAATGGGTACAGCGATTCTTTGCCTCACCCTGGCCGGATTCGCAAGCCCATCCCCTGGCGGACCTGGGAACGTAACGGGCGCGAGGATTATCATTCGGTACTTCAGCAACAGATAAATTGAATACACGTCATAACAAAGGAGACAAAATGAGTCGCATTGCATTTATCGGATTGGGCCATATGGGTGGGCCGATGGCTCTGAATCTGGTCAAGGCCGGGCACGATCTGGTCGTGTTCGACCTGGTGCCCGCCGCCATAAAAACCCTGACCGATGCCGGAGCCCGTGCAGCGGGAACGGCCAAAGAAGCAGTCAAGAAAGCCGAGGTGGTTATTTCCATGCTGCCTGCCAGCCAGCACGTCGAGGGCTTGTATCTGGGCGATACCGATTTGCTTGCCCATATCGATACGTCCACGCTGGTGATCGAGTGCAGCACCATATCCGCCGAGTCGGCACGCAAGGTCGCCGAGGCGGCCAAGGCACGTGGCATACGCATGATCGATGCTCCGGTTTCGGGCGGTACCGGAGGTGCAGTGGCCGGTACGCTGACTTTTATTGTGGGCGGCGATGCGGATGCGCTGGTGGCGGCCAATCCTTATCTGGAGAAAATGGGCAAGAATATTTTCCATGCCGGCGCGGCCGGAGCAGGGCAGGTGGCCAAGATCTGCAACAACATGCTGTTGGGCATCCTGATGGCCGGTACTTCCGAAGCCCTGGCTTTGGGTGTGGCCAGCGGTCTCGACCCCAAGGTGCTGTCCGACATCATCGCGAAAAGTTCGGGCCGCAACTGGGCTACCGAACTGTATAACCCCTGGCCCGGGGTTATGGAAAATGCGCCCGCTTCCAAAGGCTATGCGGGCGGCTTTGGGGTCGATTTGATGCTGAAGGATTTGGGGCTGGCCGCCGAAGCGGCGCTGCATGCCCGCGCATCGGTGCCTTTGGGCGAACTGGCGCGCAATCTGTATTCCCTGCATAGCGCACAGGGCAACGGCAAGCTGGACTTTTCCAGCATATTGAATCTGTTCAAGAAATAAAGGAACAGGGCGGGCACTAGTGCCCGCACTCAAGCCTCTATCGCGTCCACCACACCACGATGTGCCAAACTTTGGATTTACTAAGCGCCCGACGCTTCAACGCATCTCTCTATGCATTACCTCAACGCAAGCCGCAGGGTGGGCGGTGCTGTGCAGTCCGGCGGTAGTCCAGCGCCGGGTGCAATGGAATGGACGCCCCTTCTCGAACCGGCA
>NZ_BAAGUZ010000027.1:0-70062 GCF_054781135.1 Paralcaligenes ginsengisoli | reverse complement strand
GTAAGGCGTGCGCCGGATTTAGCTCGGCAAGGCGGGGGAAGTCGTCGGGCGCTGTCTGAGTGCCGACCCGCGTCGCGCGGGGCGGCGCGAGTTCGCCCGACGCCCGCCTTGCCGAGCTAAATCCGGATGAAGCACGCCGTGCCGGTCCTGACCCCAAGCCCCGATAGACGGCGTCTTTAAATACCAAAGCTACCAAAGCATCAAATCCCGTAAACACTCGAACCAAAAACACTCTAGCCGATTTGCGAAGCGCGCTTCCACCAGTCGTGGACACAAGGGCGGCTCCATTGCCGTTTTACATACTTCCTGATTTTTTCAGGTACAGGATCGCCGTTGGCAAGCAGGCGATTCAACATGACGGCGAAGTCCACATCGGCAATCGACCAATGCCCAAAAAGATGATTGCCTTCCTCGTCGATAAGCATATCGGCGATATCCAGCAGTTTTTTTACCTCCTGTCCGGCCTGAGCCGACAGGGGCCTGGGGTTTTTCGCCGCATAAAAGACAGTAGTGGGGCGCTCGTCGCGCAAGGCAGCCAGGTCGCTGCGCAGCCAGGCCTGGATTTGGCGGGCCTTGGCTCTTGATTTCCTGTCTTCGGGGAAAACCGAAATATGGTCGGGGTGAGAATAGGCCTCTTCCAGGTATTCGATAATGGCCGAAGATTCGGACAAGGAAAAATCGCCATCCACCAGGGTTGGAACCCGCGAGGTCAAGGAAAGCCGCGCATAATCTTTTGAAAATTGCTGGCCGCTGTTGAGGTCGATGGTTTTAAGATCGAAAGAAAGACCTTTCTCGACGAGAGTGGCATAAACCGATAATACATAGGGGCTGGAAAACTGACTGTTGGCGTATAAGGCAATGCGGTTGCTCATGGCGGTTTCTTCCGGTGACGTGGTTTGTCCTGAAGAAAGTATGACATCAGGCACGGTTCTTATCATAAACCTTGCCTATTTTTTGAGTCGCCTTTTCTGCCCATCAGCGGGTCGATGCGGCAATGTCCACGCATTGCCGCATCGTGCTTCAAATTGCCGCCACTGCCGCCGTGTCGGGATTGCTGTGGCGCAGGTGCAGGAAGTTCACCACGGCCGCACGGCAGGCGAGGTAAGCCGGATTGCCGGCCAGGGCGATGCGGCTGCGCGGCCGGTCAAGCCCAACGTCCAGAATCTCGCCTATCGTGGCGGCGGGGCCGTTGCTCAGCATGACGATGCGGTCCGAGAGCAGCACGGCCTCGTCGACGTCGTGCGTCACCATGATGGTCGTGGTCCCGGTGCTTGCCACAATGCGCAAGAGCGCATCCTGCAAATGGGCCCGGGTCAGCGAGTCCAGGGCGCCGAAGGGTTCGTCCATCAGCAGTACCTTGGGTTCGATGGACAGGGCCCTGGCAATACCTACGCGCTGCTTCATGCCGCCGGAAATTTCCCGGGGATATTTGTGTTCGGCGTGCCGCAAGCCCACCAGATTCAGCGCCGAAGAAGTGCGTGCTTTGAGTTGCCGCACGTTTTCCGTGGCGGAAAAAACCCGTTCGACCGCCAGGTAGACGTTCTGAAAACAGCTGAGCCAGGGCAGCAGTGAATGATTTTGAAAGACGACGGCACGATCGGGCCCTGGACCCTTGATCTCTTTGTCGGCGCACAGCAGGACGCCGTCGGTGGGCTGCGTGATGCCGGCAATCAAATTCAGCAGCGTGGATTTGCCGCAGCCCGAGTGCCCGATCAGGGAAACAAACTCCCCTTTCTGTATGGACAGGTTGATGTCGTGCAGCGCGACAAAAGGGCCATTTTTGGTGTCGAAGGTTTGTCCGACATATTCAATGCTCACAAATTTTTTCATGATGTCAACTCTCGCTGTAGTCATAACGCCTGGCCAGCGCCAGCAAGGCCAGATCGAGGATCAGCCCCACCATGCCGATAATCAAAATGGCAATCAGAATGTGCCGGACATTCAGGTTGTTCCACTCATCCCACAGCCAGAAGCCTATGCCCGTGCCGCCCGTAAGCATCTCGGCGGCCACTATCACCAGCCATGCCGTGCCTATGGAGAGCCGCACCCCGGTTATCACATTGGGCAGGACCGACGGCAGGAGAATGCGTGTGAATATTTTCCATTCAGACAAGTTCAGCACGCGCGCCACATTCATGTAGTCCTGGGGAATACGCTTGACGCCATCGGCGGTGTTGATGATCATGGGCCAGATGGAGCAGATGAAAATGGCCCAGATGGCGGCGGGATTGGCGGCCTTGAACAACAGCAGGCCCAGCGGCAGCCAGGCCAGGGGCGATACCGGCCGCAGCAGGCTGATAATGGGTGCGCACATCGAGCCCAGCGAATGGAATCGGCCAATCAGGAACCCGATGGGGATGCCGGCCGCGGCGGCCAGCAGAAAGCCTATGGCCACGCGGCCCAGCGAGGCCAGAATATTCCAGCCTATGCCCACGTCGTTGGGTCCCTTGTCGTAGAAGGGATGCGCGAAAAGTTCGACGGCCGCTTGAAAAGTGCTGGCCGGGCCGGGGATATCGCTGATTTTCAGCGCGATGATCTGCCAGACGATGAGCAACATGGCAATGCCCGCAAGCGGCCCCGCACTTGCCCTCAGAATGTGCCCGGCTTTATCGCGCCATGCGACGTTGCGCATAAAAGAAGTCAAGGTTGCCGCGGTCGTATTCATGATGCTCTCGTTACGTTGAAACGTTGATCTTGAAGCCGTCCGCATAGGCGGCCGGATTGCTGCCGTCCCACACCGTGCCGTCCATCAGCCGGCTGGAACGCATTTCCGAAGCGGGCAGCGCCGCTCCTGCCGCTGCGGCGGCGCTTTTATAGATGTCGATGCGGTTGATTTGCCGGGCTGCGGCCAGGTAGTTGGGGTGTTCTTTGATCAGGCCCCAGCGTTTGTGCTGCGTCAGGAACCACATGCCGTCGCTGAGATATGGAAAAGTGGCCGCCCCGTCGCCATAGAAACGCATGGGGTGCCGGTCAGTCCACGATTTGCCCAGGCCGTTGGCATACTGGCCCAGCATGCGGCCCACGATCATGTCGGCATCGGTGTTGACATAAGCTTTGGCTGCAATGGTCTGCGCCGTCTTGCGCATGTTCTCGGCGGAACTATCTATCCACTTGCCTGCTTCGAGAATGGCCGCTGTCACGGCGCGCGCTGTATTCGGATACTGTTGCACGAAATCGGCGCGCGTACCCAATACCTTCTCGGGATGGTCGGGCCAGATTTCCTGCGTGGTAGTAACGGTAAAACCCGTCTTGTCGGCGATGGCGCGTGCATTCCAGGGCTCGCCCACGCAGAAGCCATCCATATTGCCGATACGCATATTGGCTACCATTTGCGGTGGAGGGATGGTGATGACGCGCGTATCCTTGAACGGGTTGATGCCGTAGTGGGCCAGCCAGTAATACAGCCACATGGCATGTGTGCCGGTGGGGAAAGTTTGTGCAAAGGTGTATTGACGCTTGTCGGCGGTGATTTTTTTCTTCAGCGATTCGCCGTCGCTGACGCCGGCCTCGTGCAATTGGCTTGACAGGGTGATGCCTTGGCCGTTCTGGTTCAGGCCCATCAGGACCGCCATTTCCTTTTTGGGTCCGGCAAGGCCCAGATGCATGCCGTATATCATTCCGTACAGCACATGGGCCATATCCAGGTCGCCATTACTCAGTTTTTCGCGCACGCCGGCCCAGGAGGCCTCTTTGCTTGGAATGATCTTGACACCATGCTTTCTGTCAAATCCCAGGACGGAAGCCATGACGACCGATGCGCAATCCGTCAAGGGAATGAAACCGATCCGGACCTCGCTTTTCTCGGGCGCGTCGGAGCCTCCCGCCCAGGCCGCGGATTTGATGAAGGGATCGAGCAGCGACATAGTCCCCAGACCCGCGGCGGCTTTCGCGACATTGCCCAGCCATAGCCGACGCTGGGTACTGACGACAGCGGTAGCATCGTCGGCTGTGTATAGGGTCGGTATAAGGGGCGATTCATTGGCAGGTTTCATATCCAGTCCTTGTAAAAAACAGGGGGGTTGCATCCGGTCGGCATGAGCGGCCAAGATTTGGCGGCTATGCCTGGCCTATATCTGGACTGAAGCAATTACCATGCCAGGTTCTTTCTGGCTGACATCGGGCCGGCGCTGGGGCAGCAGGCCGCACCACGAGCAGGCCGTTTGCCGCCGAGGCAGTGCGCCCGGGCACTAAAAGCGTGCCGGGAGGGTAAGCTAGCGGTGTTCCGTAATACAATTTTGTCGGCAGTGTGCCGGTTGTGAAGAGGCTCGGGAGGGCGCCAATTGACTATGTATGAATTATTAAAAGTAGATCGCAATGCTCCAACTCTCAGGGAATTGACGCTGGGCAAGTTGAGGGAAGCCATTTTCCAGGGTTATTTCAAACCGGGTAGCCGCCTTGTGGAACGGGCGTTGTGCGATCAGTTGGGTGTCAGCCGAACCGTTGTCAGGGAGGTGCTCCGGCATCTGGAAGCAGAAGGATTAGTCACCAGCGTTGCGCATCAGGGGCCTATTGTTGCGATCCTGGATACCGCTAAAGTAAAGGAAATCTACGAAATACGGGCATTGCTGGAAGCTCATGCCGCCAAGGCTTGCGCCGAAATTGCAGATGAGTCAACGATAGCCCGGCTGAAGGACATACGGGCCGTGATTGAAAAGGCTTTTGCCAAGAATGATTTTCATCGCGTCCTGGAGTACACCGGCCATTTTTACGAGGCCATGTTTGTCGGCGGCGAAAAGTACGTGACGCTGGAAGTCGTCAAATCGCTGAATGCCCGCATCAATAGTTTGCGGTTCAGGACGATATCATCACCTCGCCGTGGCGATGAGTCCAACAAAGAGATGCGCAAGCTCATGGACGCGATCTCGCGCCACGACGGGCTAGCCGCCTTTGAGGCTTCCATGGCGCATGTCGAACGCGCCAGTGAAGTGGCCCTTGCCTCGATCGAAAAGCTCGAGGCCCTGGAAAGCGCGGCCGCGACTCGATAAAAAACGTAGTCGCCGCCAAGAGAAACCGTCCTGTGCGCCTTCAGTGGCGCGATATACGCTGTGGCGGCGTCCCTCGCATCGATGCCAGCCCTGCTGGTTGGCCTTCGACGGTGCGGGTTTGACAGTGTCCAGCCCATAAAAACTTTCTTGATTATTTTTCCGCTCGGCGTTTGTCCCTGGCGATGGGGTTGACGAAATATATTAAATTAGATTATGGTATACCGTAATATAAAATTCCAATATCAAAGATCGGCATAAGGTCGTATCGAACGTTTGGGGTTTTATTGAAGTGCATGGGAATTTTCAAAGGAAGGAAAATGGCAATGGAGTTGAGGAAAGTGGTGTCGTATACGGAAACCACGTACATAGAGGGCGGGAAAGCCGCGGCAATGCCATTGAAGTTGTTTGCCGTGGCGGCCGTTTTGAGGAATCCGTGGTACGGGCAGGGTTTTGTCGAAGACTTGAAACCCGCTATTCATGAAATCGCACCGCAACTTGGCGAGATCCTGACAAAAGAGATATTGGCCGTCGCAGGCGGAGGCGAAAAGATAGAAGGGTATGGGAAAGCGGCTGTGGTGGGGACTTCCGGCGAGATAGAGCATGCTTCCGCCATGATACATACGCTGCGGTTTGGAAATAAATTCAGGGCCGCGGTAGGCGCCAAAAGCTACTTGAGCTTCACGAATACACGCGGGGGTCCGAATGCTTCCATTTCGATACCTTTGATGCACAAGCTGGATGAAGGAATGCGCTCGCACTATTTGACGGTACAGTTTTCCATCAACGATGCGCCCGCTCACGACGAAATATTGGTAGCGCTGGGTGGATCGATCGGCGGCCGGCCTCATCACCGCATCGGCGACCGTTACAAGGATCTTGAGGAGCTCGGGTCGAATGTCGCGGCCTGAGGCGATGGCCAGGCCGGAGGCGACCGGGGTTGCCAATGGAACCTCATATTGTGTATGCGGGACCGGCCCTGCCTTGGTGCTGATCCATGGGGTAGGAATGAGGAAGGCCGTCTGGGCTCCGCAAATAGCGGAGTTGTCGGATCGTTATCAGGTCATTGCGTATGACATGTTGGGGCATGGCGGTAGCGAGCTGCCTCCTGAAGCTCCGGCGTTGTCGGACTATTCCTCCCAGTTGCGGGATTTATTGCGGCATCTGGGAATCCGGGCCGCCCATATCATCGGCCATTCGATGGGGGCGCTTGTCGCCCTGGATTTCGCCCTGGATTATCCGCGGCATGTCTTGAGCCTGGTAGCCATGAACGCTGTGTATGAGCGCAGCGCGGAGCAAAGCGAGGCCGTGATGCAGCGGGCGCAGCACATAGAAAACACCGGCCCCACCGGAAATTGCGAAGCGACCCTGGAGCGCTGGTTCGGCCAGCCGGCAAACAGCGTCTTGCGGGCCGGCGCCGATTCCATACGCGAGCTCCTGTGCCAGGCCGACGTAGTCGGGTACGCCCGCAGCTACAAATTGTTCGCCGCTTCCGATCGTGCGCATTCCGAACGCCTGGCCCGCCTGCAATGCCCCGCCTTGTTCATGACCGGCGAACTCGACGCCAATTCCAGCCCGGCGATGTCCCGACGCATGGCGCAAATCGCGCCCGAGGGCGAGGTGGAAGTGTTGCCCGGCGAACGGCACATGATGAGCATCACAGCTCCTCATGAGGTGAATCGGCGTCTGCGCGCCTTTCTCGACAAGGCTGGCCAGCGGCCCGCTTGGGACGGAGCTCAATGCGCTACGCCACCGTCAAGAACGATTGCGTTTTAGTTGCAGGTAGTTCAAGAAATCATAACCGGCATCTGGCCAATATGGATTTGGGAAAAGGAGATAAGGAATGAATCGCAGGAATGCATTGAAGACAATAGGAGGCCTGGCGATCGCGGCGTCCGCCTATTCGAAGCTCAGTTTCGCAGGCAACCCCGCCTTGAATGTGGTTGTGCCATTCCCGCCCGGCGGGGGAACGGATGTGCTGGGCCGCGTGATCGCCTCGGAGCTCGACAAGACTCTTGGCCGGGCCGTGATTGTTGAAAACAAGGCGGGCGCGAGCGGGATGCTGGGCGCCGATTACGTGGCGAAAGCCGCTCCGAACGGAAATACCCTATTGTTTTCGGGCTTGGTGCCGTCCATCAAATATTACGCGCTATCGGCCGACGATCTGTTGAAACGGCTCACGCCCGTGTGTTCCATAGCGCGGTCGTTCTATATGATCGCGGTAAATTCCGAGTTGAAAGTGGAGACGCTGCAGGATCTCGTTGCTTTGGCCAAAAAAACCCCAAATCAGTTGTCGTATGGAACGCCCGGCAACGCCACTCCGCAGCATATAGCGACTGAGCTGCTGCAAGTCGAAACCGGTATAAGCATGATGCATGTGCCTTATCGGGGAACGGGCCCCATGATGACGGATTTGATGGGAGCGCAAATACAAGTTGTCGTTGCCACGGTCGCTGCCGTGGAGCCTTATCTGAAGGGTGGCCGCTTGAAAGTGCTGGCGGTTACAAGTCTTGAGCGGCTGAAGGATTTCCCCCAATTTCCCACCGTGGCTGAAAGCGGGTATCCGGGCTTTACCGCTGAAATCAGTTATGCCACCTACGCTCCGGCTGGAACCTCGCCGGCCGTTGTCGAAACCTTGAACAAAGGCGTCAACGAAGCCCTGAAGAAAGATGTTGTCAGTAAAAACCTGACGGTGCAGGGATTCATCACCACGGGCGGCTCGGCTCGGCAGTTGGAAGATACCTTGCGTGCCGAAATGAAAAAAGTTTCGGCTTTGATCAAGCAAGGCAGGCTTAAAGTGGATTTATAGGCCAATCCCCCCCTGGCACGGCTGGATCCTCCTGGACTAGCCGCACCGGATTTCCATGGCCCGTCGCGGCTTGGTACTATGGCGCATCATGATTGCGTCTACCAAGAAAAGCTTCTCTGCACGGTTTTACGTCCTATTGTTTTTGTTGGGCATGGTGGCTTTGTGGTCGCTGTTATGCGGCATCAGCCACAAGTCGCCCGACCTGGACAATATGGAAGAGCTCGTCTGGGCGTCGAGCTTCGAATGGGGATATTACAAACATCCACCTGTACCGGCGTGGTTCATGTACGGCTTGACGTCGCTGTTTGGCAAGCCCATTTGGCTGACGTTTCTGGCCGGGCAGCTGTTTTCGGCCATAGCCCTGTGGTTTGTCTGGTTGCTGGGCTGCGAATTCACCACGCCCAGGCGGGCTTTCATCGCCATGCTGCTGGTGTCGATTACCTCGTATTTCTCGGTCAGGGCCACCATGTACAACCACAACTCGGTGCAGTTGTGGTCGATTGTTGCCTCGACATGGCTGTTTTATCGGGCGCTGCGCTATCAGAAGATGTCCGACTGGCTTTGGCTGGGGGCGGCTTGCGGCATGGCGTTCATCACCAAATACAGCGCGCTGATCCAGTTCGCGGCATTTTTTGTATTTGTGGTCTGGCAGAAGCACTATCTGCAGGCGGCTGCCAGAAAAGGCGTATTGCTGGCGCTGCTGACGTTTCTGATCGTTATTTCACCGCATGTCTATTGGCTTTTCCAGCATTCGTTCGAGCCGCTGTACTACGCCAATGAATCCATAGAGCCTGGGCAGGTTCCGTTCAGCGTGCTTGGCGATATCTGGGGTTTCAGCACCACTCAGCTGGGCCGGCTAAGCCCCATGCTGGTGGCGTGGCTGGTCCTGTTTTTCTGGGATCGCCACAGCCGCAATGCGGCTGCGGCGCAAGAGCCGGACTCTTCAAGTGTGCAGCGGTACGCGGTTGCCCTGAGCGCCTGGGATCGTTCATTTTTATTGATAGTGGGCCTGAGCCCTGTTGTGCTGACTGTGCTGGTATCAGGCATTCTTGGCACCAGGTTGGGAAGTTCCTGGGCCAGTACCTTTTTTGTGTTGTTCGGGTTTTATGCATTCTGGTGGTTGCGTGGTAATGAAAATACCGTTTTGCGGCGCGCGGCCATTACGGTTATTGCCATTCAGGTCCTGATGGCCGTGGGCTATGCGGTTGGACGGGGGCCTTTGGCCTACTACACGGGCCGCAAAACCGATTCAACGTTTCCAGGCCTGGCCATATCCCGGGAAATGCAGGATGTCTGGCGTCAGCATGTACCCGGTGTCCCCCTGACGCTGGTGGCAAGCGACACCTGGTTGGGCGGTAATATTGCCGTGCACATCAAGCCCAGCGCCAATGTGTTCATCGACGGCAGCAAGCAGGAATCGCCCTGGTTGAAATCTGTCGATGTCATGACATGCGGCATGCTGGTTGCCTACAGCACCACCACCGATAGCAATGCGCCCAATCCGGGTATACGGAAACTGTACGATCAGGCAAGATTCAAGGGTGTGGTGGAGCAGCGCTGGTCGTCGGCAAAAAGTCCCTTGATTGTGATCAATTGGGGCATTATTCCGCCCGAGGCGGCATGCCTCCATGTGGCGGGACATTAGGGTATTTTTGGGTTGAGTTGTTTATGGCATTCGATGTTTTGGTCGCTTTGGTATTTACGGTTTGGTATATAAAGACGCCGTCTATCGGGGCTTGGGGTCAGGCCCGGCACGGCGTGCTGGATCCGGATCTACCTCGTCCAGGCGGGCGTCGGGCCAAACTCGCTACGCCGCTGGCGCGGCTGCGCTCAAACATGGCCCGCCGAAAGCCCCCGCCTTCCCTACGGTAGCATCCGGCGCACGCCTTACGCCGGTCCTGACCCCAAGCCCCGATAGACGGCTCGCGTAATGGCATGCCTGGAATGAACGTGCTGGCCCCAGCGTATACCTCGATGTATTGCCTCAACGCAAGCCGCAGGGTGGGCGGTGCTGTGTAGTCCGGCGGTAGTCCAGCGCCGGGTGCTGACGAAGGGAAGGCGGGGGCTTTCGGCGGGCGCTGTCTGAGCCCGGCCTCGCGAGGCCGGGCGAGTTCGCCCGACGCCCGCCTGGACGAGGCAGACCCGGGTAGTCGGCTAGCGCAGCTAGCCGACCGCTGGACGTGCCGGACTACACAGCACCGCCCACCCTGCGGCGTCTTTATAGAAATACCACCACCGCCCACACAGCCCAATACCCCAAGCCTAATGCAGCACCCCCGAGGCCTTGGCCACGTGCGTGGCAATGGCATCCATGAGTGCCGGCGACAGACAATCGTAGGGTTCCAGCCCTTTTTCCCTGAGGCTTCGGCGGATGGATGCCATGTTGCCAGGATCGGTACCGCTTTCAATAATGGACGATACAAACGCGGCAAATTCGGGCGGCGACCAGCCGCCGTCGGGGGATAGTTCAGTATGAACGAAATCCAGCCCGAAAAAAGGGTGGTTTTCGTTATCGATGCGCCCGTACATATAGGCTCCACAGCCCTTGCAGGCATAGCGCTTGATAGTGGCGCCGGAGTCGACCACGGCAAGCTTTTCGGGATGAGCAGTGACTGTGACCTTATCGCGCGAGACGACCGCCACTTGCGAGAATAATGCGCCTTCGGGCTTCCAGCATTTGGAGCAGCCGCACAAATGGTTGTGTGCCGTTTGCGAGGAAACCCGAACTTCCACCTTGTTGTCGGGACAGAGGCATTGCAGCGTACCGCCGGCAAAAGACGGGTCGGCTGGCTTGATGCCGTGATCAATGGCCGGATGCAGGGAAAATTGACTCATGGTTCTGGCTCCTGGGCTAAATTCATGGGAATAAATTCGGGCCTACCTTTTATTGCTTCCAACGATCAAGCAATGCCACCATGCAAGTCATCCTACGCCGGCTCCAGGCCGGTTGGCAAGCGGTCGGCCGTGTTCTGGCCATTGCCAGGCTCTGGGCCAGGGCCATGAAACTGGCTACACTGTCCCTGCTTCAGAGGATTTGAAATGGAATTGCGCCAGTTGCGTTACTTTGTGTGTGCGGTCGAGGCGGGCAGCCTGGGCCGCGCCGCGCTCGAGCTGGGGGTCGTGACCTCCGCGCTGAGCCAGCAAATCAGCCGCCTGGAAGGCGAGCTGGCCACGCGCTTGTTGCAGCGCACTTCGAGCGGCGTGATCCCCACCGATGCCGGGCTGGCTTTTTTCAGGCAGGCGCAACTGGCCCTGCGGCATGTCGAGCATGCCAGCCAGGCCGCCCAGCAGGCGCGATTGTCGGGGCATGTGAGCGTGGGAATGGCGCCCACCACGGCGTCGATACTGGGACTGCCATTCATGCAGGCCATGCGCGAACGCTATCCCGATGTGCGCCTGCATATGGTGGAAACCTTGTCGGGCCATTTGTCCGCCATGCTCAATACCCGCCAGCTGGATCTGGCTGTGGTATTTCAGACCGAGATGGCGCAGCGCTGGAGTACCACGCCATTGCTGAGTGAGCGCCTGTTTGTGATTTTTTCGCCGGCTCTGCCCAAGATGCCCAGAACCAAACGCATTCGTCTCGACCAGGTGGGCGCTTTGCCCCTGATTTTGCCGACGGGCTCGCACGGCTTGCGATCCACGCTGAATGCGGCGTTTGCCCGGAACAAGGTTGCCCCTAATATTGTGATGGAAATCGACTCCCTGGCCATGCTGATGGATGCGGTGCGCGCCGGGTACGGGGCCACCATACAGCCGGGCGCGGCTATCGCGCGCTTAAGCGGCGATGCCATGCGCCTGGTGGAAATCTCCGATCTGCAAGTGGGGCGCCAGAATATTCTGGCCAGTCTGAGCGAGGACGAGCTGTCGCCGGCCGCACTGGCCGCGCGCGTCGTCTTGCTGAGCACGGTCAAATCCCTGGTTGCCGAGGGGTGCTGGATGGGAGCAACTCTTCACAAATCGTGAAGGCCCCATCAGTCTTAGCTGTCTAGTGGCCGATGGGATTGTCGGATAGAGTTATCGGTTGGTATCCGGGAGTCGAATGATGGTCGATGTATTGGTAATAGGCGGAGGCAATGCCGCTCTTTGTGCCGCGCTGATGGCGCGCGAAGCCGGGGCCAGCGTGCTGCTGCTTGAGTCGGCGCCGCGCGAGTGGCGCGGCGGCAATTCCCAGCACACTCGAAATTTGCGCTGCATGCACGATGCGCCGCAAGACGTCCTGGTCGAGGCCTATCCCGAAGAAGAATACTGGCAGGATCTGCTCAAGGTAACAGGAGGCCAGACCGACGAACATCTGGCTCGCCTGGTGATACGCGCTTCATCGAACTGCCGGGACTGGATGCGCAAGCATGGCGTGCGGTTCCAGCCATCCTTGTCCGGGACCTTGCATGTGGCCCGCACCAATGCCTTTTTCATGGGCGGGGGCAAGGCCCTGATCAATGCGTATTTCCGCAGCGCGGAAAACCTGGGCATACAGATTCGCTATGACGCACCGGTCGATTCCCTTGAACTGGATGGCGATCGCTTTGTGGCCGCCCGTATCGGCGACGAACGGATCGAGGCCAGAGCTTGTGTCGTGGCTTGCGGCGGATTCGAATCGAACCGGGAGTGGCTGCGTGAAGCGTGGGGCCAGGTTAATGGCGAGTGGGTAGCCGACAACTTCCTGATACGCGGCACCCGCTTCAACATGGGGGTCGTTCTCAAGGATTTGCTCCAGTCCGGGGCCGACTCCATAGGCGATCCCACACAATCCCATTCGGTGGCGATAGATGCCCGGGCGCCCCTGTACGACGGCGGCATCTGTACCCGGATCGATTGTGTATCCCTGGGTATCGTCGTGAACGGCAAGGCCGAGCGTTTCTATGATGAAGGCGAAGATTTCTGGCCCAAGCGCTATGCCATCTGGGGGCGCCTGGTGGCGCACCAGCCCGGCCAGATTGCCTATTCGATTATCGACGCCAAGGCCATAGGTCGATTCATGCCGCCGGTATTTCCCGGCATTGTTGCCAACACCTTGCCTGATCTGGTTCGTCAGTTGGGCCTGCCGGAGCAAAAATTCCTGGAGACGGTGCAATCCTATAACGCAGCCTGCCGCCTCGGCACTTTCGATCATGAAGTGCTGGACGACTGCCATACCGAAGGCATTGCGCCCGTAAAAACGCATTGGGCCCGCCCGTTGGACACCCCCCCTTATTACGCCTATGCATTGCGGCCGGGTATCACGTTTACCTATCTGGGCGTCAAGGTGGACGACCGGGCCCGGGTGCATTTTGGCGGCAAGCCCAGCGCCAATCTGTTTGCGGCCGGCGAGATCATGGCCGGCAATGTGCTGGGCAAGGGCTATACCGCCGGTGTCGGCATGTCGATCGGCATGGCATTTGGCCGCATCGCGGGCACTCAGGCCGCCTCTGCCGCGCAGCACACCGCCGCTCACGTTTAATCGGAACCGAACATGCAAACTTTACAGAGCCTGACCAGCGAGGCGCAGACCTGGCAGCCCATACAGCTGACTCGCAACGAGGAAGAGGTTTCCCGCGTGATGCAGATATGCAATGCCTGCCGCTACTGCGAAGGGTTTTGCGCGGTCTTTCCGGCCATGACCCGGCGCCTGGATTTCACCAAGGCCGATGTGAATTACCTGGCCAATCTGTGCCATAACTGTGGCGCATGCCTGCATGCCTGTCAATACGCGCCGCCGCACGAATTCGGGGTGAATGTGCCGCAAGCCATGGCCAGGGTCCGGCTCGATACCTATACCGAATACGCGTGGCCGCGTGCGGTAGGGGTGCTATACAAGAGCGCTGGCGCCACCCTGGCGATAGCGGTGGCAGCGGGCCTGGCCTTGTTCCTGGTGCTGGCCCTGGCCATGACCGGGACTTTGCTGCACGAGCCCATGGCGGGCAATTTTTATGCGATTTTCCCGCATAATCTGCTGGCCGCGATGTTCGGCGTGGTTTTTGTCTGTGCCCTGGTGTCGCTGGGCATAGGCGTGCGGCGGTTCTGGCGCGACGTGTCGCCGGCCGAAGCCTTGCAAATGGGCAAAGGGTCGGCATTTGCCGAGGCGGCCGGCGATGCGCTGAGCCTGAAGTATCTGGACGGTGGTCACGGCGAGGGCTGCAATAATGAGGACGATCGGTATTCGCTGGCGCGGCGGCGTTTTCACCACCTGACTTTTTATGGCTTCCTGCTTTGTTTCGCGGCAACCTGTGTCGCAACCCTGTACCATTTTTTCCTGGATTGGCCTGCGCCATATCCTTACCTGAGTTTGCCTGTCGTATTGGGAACCTTGGGCGGCATTGGCCTGTTGATCGGGCCGGCGGGCCTGCTGTACCTGAATATGCACCGGCATCCCCAGCAGGGCGATGCCGCTCAAAAACCCATGGATCGGGGTTTTATCGTGTTGCTGCTTCTGGTCAGCCTGACGGGCTTGCTGTTGCTGGCCTTGCGCGATACATCCGCCATGGCGCTGCTGTTGGCGGTACATTTAGGGTCTGTCATGGCATTTTTCCTGACCATGCCCTACAGCAAGTTCTCGCACGGGGTATTCAGGTGCGCTGCCTTGCTGAAAAACTCAATCGAAAAAAGGCTGCCCAGCCGTCTTCGCTTGGGATCGGATTAAGCAACTGCAAAAGCTGCATGTAAAAATGGGCAGGCGCTATGGCTTGTTGTCGAGGCCATGGCGCTTTCTGCGTCGTCTGAGAGGCTCCTTGAGTCGGCGTCATTTTAAAAATCACTTTGACACGAAAAGGAATCGAGACAATGAAATTAGCTTCTTTGATGAAGACCGGAGCCCTGGCTCTGGTGGCCGGTACGTTCTGCGCGACAGCCTATGCCGCCAAGTGGCCGGACCGTCCCATTACCCTGGTGGTGCCCTTTACTCCGGGCGGGACTACCGATATGGTGGCGCGCCCTCTGGCTCAGTTGCTGAGCGAAAAGCTGGGCCAGTCGGTGATTGTGGATAACCGCGCCGGAGCGGGCGGAACTTTGGGGGCGGGTTATGCCGCGCGCGCCCATCCGGATGGCTACACGCTTTTCCTCGCGACCATCGCCCACACGATTGCTCCCGCCATTTATCAGCATTTGCCTTATAACTTCGAAAAGGATTTCGATCCGGTCACTGTAGTGGCTTCGGTGCCCAATATCCTGATCGTGAACAAGAAGTTGCCGGTCAACTCGGTGCAGGAATTGGTCGATTACGCCAAGAAGAATCCTGGCCTGGTCAATTTCGGATCGGCGGGCATCGGCAGCACGGAAGATATGGCCGGTGAAATGTTCAAGTCGATGACCAAGACGGATCTGGTTCATGTCCCCTACAAGGGTGGCGCCCCGATGATGGCGGACCTGATTTCGGGCCAGATACAAATGGCTATCGAAACCAGCGGTTCGGCGGGGGCGCAAATCAAGGCGGGTACGGTCAAGGGTATTGCCGTCAGCACCGACAAGCCGTCCAAGTTTTTTCCGAAGCTGCCTACGATTGCCGCGTCGGGTGTGCCGGGCTATAACTTCCAGACTTGGTATGGGCTCCTGGTTCCGGCCGGCACTCCCGCCGAAATTCGCGATACGCTCTACAAAGATACGGTGGAAGCGTTGAAAAATCCGAAGCTTGTTCAGGTCTTCGACACGCTGGGTGCCGATCCAGGCGGGATGAAGCCTGCGGAATTCAAGGCCTTTATTGCCGATCAGACCCGCAAATGGGGTGAAATTGCCAATGCTGTTGGCATGAAGAAGAACTGATCGAGCAGATCCGGGGTGTTTCCACGGCCGTCGGCTGTGTGTGGAGGCTGCCTCGGTGCGGTGTAGCATCCCTGGTGGCCGTTCGTTATTCGAGTTCTTAAGGCGCGGGGGTGGCGGCCCAGGCAGGGTGGAGCTCGCCTCGTCCGGTCCTGGCTGCGCCAGGACTGCCCGCGGCCGGCGCCTGGCTCGGGCGAGGCGGTGTCGATCACCTTATTAGGCCATGATGATAAAGCCAGGGGGTCAGGGCCGCGGCTTTTGTTGCGGGTGGCGCTCGATCCATGCGCTTAGTTGAGCCCGGTACCGATCGAGCGCGTCTTCGTAGAGATCGAAGATGCAAGGCTCGCATGAGCTGTGACAGCATTCGTCATTGTCCGGCCGTGTCGGCGGCGTTGGTTTGGGATCTTCCCTGTTGGGTGGCTCACGCACGATGGCACTCGCATAATGGGCGTGGCTTCAGTATAAAACGGGCCGGGTTTCCCCGGGATGGCGAATGTGTGTGGCTTAGCCCTTCAAGGTACGCGCCAGAAACGTCGCCATTCCTTCTTCGACCGTTGTCATGCCGTGAAACTCATGCGTGGCCGGTGCGTTTGCCGGGTAAAAATGAGTGGCCTCGGGCACATGAATATGTTCGCATTGAAGGCCCAGCTCGCGCAGGCGCTTCACGGTTCCGGGAGTGTGGCTGGCGACGTAGTCCAGATCATGTTCCGCACTGATGAAAAGCAAGGCCGGGAAGCTTGAACCCACGGCGGCGTGCCGTTCCATATCTTCCGGGTCCATGTATCCGGACAGCGCGACGACGGCGGCAACCGGTTCGCGTTCGCCCAGTGCGACATTGAGGGCGGTTCGGGCGCCGGCGGAAAATCCGCCGATTGCCAGCCTGTCTGGATCCACGCCCCACTCTTTGGCGCGACCCTTGACGTAGCGCACCGCCACGGCCATGTCGTCGCTGGCGGCTTCAATGCCGCGCCAAAGCAGATCGTCGCTGGCTTTGGGCAGCCCCATGATTTCACGCACCATGTCGACCCGCGAGCGCGGGATGCGGCCGGCGTCGGCGACCACGGGGGTGGCACCGGGCAGGGGATCTTCCGGCACCAGGCGGTAATCGATCGAACAAGCCACATAGCCTCGTCGTGCAAACTCGTGGCAATACCAGGCGACGGAGTTGTTTCGATGCGGGATATCTCCATAAGTGTCGTCTTCCTTGCTGCCGCGATGAAAGGCGCCGCCAAAGGCCAGTATCAACGCCGGCAGGCTTCGGGCCTGGGCTTCAAGCACCGGCTGGTACAGGTCCAGCTTCAGGTCGCGCTGCGTTCTTTCATGGCCGTTATGGAGGCCGATGTCGCCCGCGCCGTACACGATATTTCTGGTGACTTGCACGCGGTAGGGTTTCGACGCGCTCAATGGAGTATCTGGGTTCATGTTCAAGGCTGAATCCTCAGTTGACCGTTGCGCCGGAGTCATGGGCGATTTGCCCCCACACCTGGACGTCGTTGTTGAAGGTGGCCTGCCATTGACTCGCGCTGGTCGGCGGTGAGATGGGAATGGAGCCGCTTGTGACGATCAATTTGCGCATATCGGGTGTTGCCAGCACTTTGTTGACGGCGGCATTGAGGGTATGGGTAACGGCGGGCGGCAGGCCTGCCGGTGCGAACAGCCCGTACCAGCCGACCGCGTCGAAGTGCACGCCTTGTTCGCTCAATGTGGGAATATTCGGCAATTCCGGCGCACGGATTGGGCCGGTAATGGCCAGGGCCTTCAATCGGCCGCTTTTAACCAGCGGAGCCATGGAGACCACATCCAGAATGCCAATGCTGATTTGCCCGGACAGGATTTCGGACAAGGCGGCCTGACCCCCTTTATAGGGTATCTGCCGCATTTTTATCCGGGCCAGTTGCTGGATCTTTTCGCCGACCAGATGAGGCGGGGAGCCGACTCCGAATGTGGCATAGGTGATATCGGTCCCTTTTTTCCTGGCCGCGGCGAGGAGGTCTGCGACTGTGTTGAGTGGGGAATCGTTGCGCGTGACAATCAGCAAGGGGACGGTGGCGATTTCGGTGATGGCGGTGAAGTCCTTGACCGGATGGAAAGACAGGCCCTTGAACAAGGCCGGGGCGATGGCAAATGGGGCGGCGGTCATCATCAGCGTATAGCCGTCGGCCGGAGCGTGCGCAACCGCGGCGGCGCCAATATTGCCGCTGGCACCGCCGCGGTTTTCCACATAAACGGTTTGTTTGAGATCGGCGGTCAGCTTCTGGGCCAGCTTGCGCGCCACGATATCCGTGCCGCCACCGGCCGGAAATGGAACCAGCAGCTTGATGGGTTTGTCCGGGTAAGTGGCGGCGCTGGCTGTGGACATTATTCCGGCGGAGGCGATGCCGATGCCCAGCAATAATTTATGAAACCAGTTCATTGTCTCTTCCTTCATGGTATTGGTGAGACAATAGTGAACCTGTTTGTTATAAAGATATACGGGCAAGAAGCTATGGATCCATAAGGAAATACCATGGATGAGAGTGCGCATCAAATGGCGCTGCGCTTGCGGCGCCTGAAATTGCGGCATTTTGAAGTGCTGCTGGCGATTGCGGAGCATGGCAGCCTGACAGCCGCGGCGGCCGCGCTCGGAAGCAGCCAGCCGGCGGTATCGCAACAATTGGCGGAAACAGAGGATGCCCTGGGCGTCGCCTTGTTTTCCCGAGGCCGGCAGATCAAGCCCACTCCGTATTTACCCGCCGTCCTGAGGTATGTGCGCCGCGTCATAAATGATTCACGGCAATTGCAAAGCGAACTCGAAACTCTTGCGCTGGGCGGGCAAAGCATGGTGCGGGTTGGAACGATGCTGGTTACTGGAACGGAGTTATTGCCCGATGCCGTTATTCGCCTGCGCCAGCAATCGGAATTGATACAGATGGAAGTCGTCGAGGATATCGCGGCCGGATTGTGGGCGCGCTTCGAAAGGCACGAGCTCGATTTGATCGTGGGGCGGCTGGATGAGCGGGCATTCGCGGGCAACGTGCGGGTAGAGGCGCTGTATCAGGATCCGCATTGTGTCGTCGTGAACAAGAGGCACCCGCTTTTGAAGAAAAAAAGCCTGGCCTGGCGCGATACGGTAGCCTATCCGTGGATACTGCCGCCAAGGAATACGGCGTTGCGGCGTGCCATCGATGCCACTTTTCTGGACGAGAACCTGGGCCCCCGGACTCCGTGGGTGGAATCGGCCTCGCCCACCGTCAATCTGGTACTTTTAAGCAAGACTGAAAGCCTGAATGTGATTTCTAAAAGCGCTGCGGGCCTCTATTCGGGTTTAGGCGCTCTTGCGGTTTTGCCGTTGCAATTAAAATATGATGTAGGCCCGATCGGCATGGTATGGGCGGAGGCGGAAGAGAGTCCCGCGCTGGCTGCCGTGTTGGCGGCATTGCGGCAATCTGTAAACTTCGACCCGCCTCGCTGAGTATTCTGATTGATCATGGAATTAAAGAATTCACCCTCTCAAGAAGCTCTACGCCGTATCGCACATCTGGATATGGATGCGTTTTACGCGTCGGTCGAATTGTTGCGCTACCCCGAGCTGCGGGGCCTGCCGGTGGTGATAGGCGCCGGAAGCAACACACAGCCCCGCAAGCAGGCCGATGGCACGCACATTTTTGCGTGCCTGCGCGACTACACCGGCCGCGGCGTGATTACGACTTCGACTTACGAAGCCCGAGCCCTGGGGGTATTTTCGGCCATGGGCATGATGAAGGCTGCGCAACTGGCCCCCGATGCGGTTTTGCTGCCGGTGGATTTCGCGGCGTATCGTCGATATTCAAGGCTTTTCAAAGACGCGGTGGCCGCCGTGGCGCCTGCGATCGAAGATCGCGGCATCGACGAGATTTATATCGATCTGAGCTCTCACTCCGAGCCGTCTCGCGAGTTGGGGCAACGAATCAAGGATGCCGTCAAGACGGCTACCGGCTTGTCCTGTTCGATCGGCATCTCCCCCAACAAGCTGCTGTCGAAAATCGGCTCGGATCTGGAAAAGCCCGATGGCCTGACGATTTTGAGCCTGGACGATCTGGAACAGCGCATCTGGCCTTTGTCGGTGCGCAAGATCAATGGCATTGGGCCCAAGGCAGGCGCCCGCCTGGCCGGCTTGGGAATCAACACGGTGGCGGAGCTGGCGCGGGCGGCTCCGGCCTTGCTGCAGGAACATTTCGGACTTAGCTACGCGCGCTGGCTGGTCGAGGTGGCTCATGGCACGGACGAGAGGCCGGTCGTGACCCATTCCGAACCGAAATCGCTGAGCCGCGAAACGACTTTCGAGCGCGATCTGCACGTGGTGCGCGATCGCGCGGCGCTGTCCGAAGTGTTTCGGCGCCTGTGCACGCAACTGGCTGGCGACCTGCAGCGCAAAGCGTACCTTGGACGTACTATAGGCATAAAGCTGCGCTTCGATGATTTTCGTACTGTCACGCGCGACATTACCTTGCCTGAGGCCACGGCCGACGCGGCTGTCATACATCGCGCCGCGGGCGCCTGCTTGAAGCGCATCACTCTGGATCACCGGATCCGCCTTCTGGGGGTGCGAGTCGGCAGCCTGTCGGCGCGCGACGCGCAGGCCGATGACCTGGTTCACCAGGGAGTGCAGCTGACGCTTTGCTGATGCAGTTTTAGTCTTGCCGGGAGCAGCCATGGACAATTCTTCTGTAATACACACGTTCCTGCGGGCCATGTCAGCGGAGCCGTCTGTGTTCGACGCCAGCGGCTTTGATGCGACAGGTGCGGGTTCCTTGCCCTCGGCGTTCGCCGTTACCGAACTGGCGGTTGCCGCGGTTGGCTCGGCCGGCCTGGCGGTGGCCGAGTACATAGGGCATCGCTTTGGCAGCCGCCCCTCCGTTACGGTGGATCGCCGCCTGGCTTCTTTCTGGTCTGGCGCGTCGTTGCGGCCTCAGGGCTGGAGTCCCCCCGATGTCAGGGATCCCGTTACGGGCGACTACAGAAGCAGGGACGGCTGGGTTCGCCTGCATGCCAATATGCCGCACCATCGCGCCGCGGAGCTGCGGGTACTGGGAGTGGAGGCCGACCACGAGGCGGTAGCGCGGGCGGTGGCGTCCTGGGATGCCCTGGAACTTGAAACGGCTATTGTCCAGGCCGGCGGCTGCGCGGCGATGATGCGCTCGCAAGACGAATGGGCGCATCACCCTCAAGGCCAGGCGGTGGCTGCCGAGCCGCTCTTTCATTATCAGGAGGCCAGTGCCGGCCCCCCGGGCGATTTGCGGGGGACGCCAGCTCGGCCTTTGGCGGGGCTGAAGGTGCTGGATCTCACGCGTGTGCTGGCGGGGCCGGTGTGTACGCGATTTCTGGCCGCTTATGGGGCGCAGGTGTTGCGCGTGGATCCGCCGTTCTGGGTCGAACCGGGCCTGGTGCCCGAAGTCACCTTGGGCAAGCGCTGCGCGCAACTGGATTTTCGCGACCTGGCGCAGCTGGAACAGTTCAAGGCCCTGCTGGGCGGCGCCGACATTCTGGTGCACGGCTATCGGGCCGACGCCCTGGAGCGCATGGGCCTGGGGGCGGAAGTCCGGCAACTGATACGGCCGGGCCTGGTGGATGTGTGCCTGGATGCGTATGGTTGGACGGGGCCCTGGAACACCCGGCGCGGTTTCGATAGCCTGGTGCAGATGAGCAATGGTTTTGCCCATGCCGGCATGCAGCATTACGGCAAGGATAAGCCGACACCCTTGCCGGTGCAGGCGCTGGACCAGGCCAGCGGTTATTTAATGGCGGCCGCGGTAGTGCGTGCCCTGACCGGGCGCCTGGTCACGGGACTGGGGTCGACGACGCGCTTGTCGCTGGCGCGCACGGCCGTGTTGCTGGCGTCCCGCCCGGCCTCGCGGGCGATGGCGGCATTGGAGCCGGAGATCGCGGATGACTGCAGCCCCGAAATCGAACTTACCTCCTGGGGGCCCACGCACCGGCTCAGGCCACCCTGCGACGTCCAGGGCGCGCCCATGCGATGGGATTATCCCGCCAACGCCTTGGGCAGCAGCCCGGCGCAATGGTTGGCATAAGGGCGCAGCCAATTAAATAACGGAAACGGCCATGTCATTGCTTTTATATTCATTTTAGATATATATAAGTAATTATGAAATCGTTATCAAGCCGCTTCAATATTGTTAGCATGAGCATATATGCAGGGGGAATATCTGGCGCGGGCGCGTTGGGTGCTCCGCATCTTATTCAGCAGGAAATCAAATGAAATTGACAAAGTACGTACGTAGTGCGCTGGCTGCCGGAACCATGGCTTTTGCAACGCTGATGACGGTTTCCGCGCATGCCGCGGATTTGCTCGACACCGTCAAGGCGCGCGGCACACTGATTGTGGGCCTTGAAGGGACCTACCCTCCGTTTAACTTTGTCGACACCAAAACACAGCAACTCGATGGTTTCGATGTGGATGTGGCGAAACTGGTTGCCGGCAAATTGGGCGTGAAGGTTCAGTTCGTCAAAACGGAATGGAGCGGGATTTTGGCCGGCCTCGAGTCAGGCAAATTCGATGTGATTGTCAACCAGGTGGGCATTACGCCCGAACGCAAAAAGACCTTCGATTTTTCGGTTCCTTATGTCGCGTCCAGCCCGCAACTGATATTGCGCAAGGACGACACCAGCCAGTACAAGAGTTTCGCCGACCTGAAGGGCAAGAAGCTGGGAGTGTCCCAGGGCAGCAATTACGAGGCGCTTGCCAAGGCGCAGGCCGGCGTTGTCGTCAAGAGTTATCCGGGTGCCCCCGAATACCTGTCCGACCTGGTTGGGAAGCGAGTCGATGCGGCGCTTAACGATCAACTGATGACGGCTTATCTGGTCAAGACGTCCAATATCCCAATCAAGGGCGGCGCGATTGTGGGCGATCCAAAGTTCAACGGCATTCCTTTCAAGAAGGGTAATCCGAAGTTCGAGGCGGCCGTGAACAAGGCGCTGGAAGATTCGTTCAAAGACGGCGAGTTTGCCAAGATCTCCAATAAATGGTTCGGCATCGACGTCAGCAAGGTTCGCAAGGCTGATTAGGCTGGCTCTGTGTTTCGCAGGGGCGGCCCTTGTGCCTGCCCCGCGCTTTCAAAGTCATTTTTTGCCGTGCAAGACGGTTTCCGTGGAACAGGACCACGCGGTATGTCTGGCGGGCGCTATTAAAAAATAGCTGGATGACTCGTCCCCGCAGGCGTATAAAGCGTTTGCGGGGACTTTGCATTATTCGGCGGCGATGGCATGCCGCGCGTTTGCGCGGCATTTTGTCGAGCGGCAGCGCCATTTCACACGCGTTCGCCGTCAGTGCCGCGGTAGGTACGGCGCTTTGAAATGCCGTTTTGTCTGCAAGCCGGCTTATGGATCAAGTATGAATTTTTTGGAATTGATGAAGGTAGCGGCGCCGATTCTTTTGAAGGGAACCGGCTATACGCTTATCTTTGCCTTTGCGGCCATGCTGGGCGGTTTGCTGATCGGGTTCGCGATCGCCGTGGCGCGCATTGTGCCGAGCCGTCTGAGCCGATGGCCGGCTTCCGTGTATGTGAGCCTTATGCGGGGCACCCCATTATTGGTGCAGGTGTTTATTATTTACTACGGCTTGCCGGGCATAGGCATTTCATTCGATCCGCTGACTGCGGGCATCCTTGCCTTGAGTCTGAATGCGGGAGCCTATATTTCCGAAAGCCTGCGCGGGGCCATTCTAGGTATTGCGCGTGGGCAGTGGTCCGCAGGCTACAGCCTGGGCCTGACTTACTGGCAGAACCTTTATTATGTGGTCCTGCCTCAGGCTTTGCGCCTTGCGGTGCCATCCATGAGCAATACCTTGATCAGCCTGATCAAGGATACGTCGCTGGTGTCGGTCATTACCGTGACCGAGTTGCTGCTGGCCACCAAGGATGTGATTGCAACCACCTTCCAGCCGCTGCCCTTGTACCTGGCCGCCGCTGGCATCTACTGGGTGCTGAGTCTGTGCCTCGAACGCGTACAGGGACGCCTGGAAAAGTATTTCGGGCGCAGCAGCCAGGCAGCTTAGAGGTCGAATTCGGGCTCTACGTAGTCGCCCGTGCTCAACTGCGAGCTGGGTCCCGCCACCACGGCATTGACACCAAACAATACCCCTTCCTCGAAGCTGCGGTGCGCGGCCAGAGTAAGGCCGGGTTCGGCCGCCGATAGGGCCGTTGCCTGATCGATATTGGGTATGGGGCAGCGGGCGCAGGCTTTAACGAAGGCAAAGGCCAGCGAGCCGATGCGCATTCCGCCGAGATAGTCTTCCTCGAAGGGAGCGAGTCCCTGCACGACGATATTCGGACGAAAGCGGTTCATGGGTACAGGCGCTTGTCCTTTTTCCTGCAGTTGTTGGTTCAGTTCGTCCAGCGAGGCCTGGTTGGCAACAAGAAAGGGGAAGCCGTCGGCGAAGGCGAACTGGTGACGGGCCGGGAAATCGGGCTCCCAGTGTTTGTGTTTCCCGAGCCAGGCATCGACATGCTTTTTGCTGGCGATCCGGGCGGCTTGCGGGTGTACGCGCAACAGGCGGCAAGGCAGATTCAAGAATTGACTTAGCCATTGCGCTGGCGAATCGCCTTCGTCGTAGCCTAGGGTATCGGAGCTCCAGATGCGTACGGGAACCTGCGTGGGAGCAGGGTCGGTGCTGCGCAAGGCGATGGCGATGGCGGGCATGCCGGGCGCGCTCAGGCTCAGGCAATCGGCATCGAGCCCGGGCTGGATCAAAGCCATCCTGGCGTAACTGCGCTGGGTCATGAAGATTCCGTGCTGGTCCACGATGACCCAGTTCCGATCGAAGGGCATGCCGGCGGCGGTGATGGGCGCGGTTTCGTGCGCAAGGCCCGCGCATGATTTGACGGGGTAGCTGTGCAAACTCAAGACGGAGATTGACATATCGAACCTGATTTTCTTGCTGTATCGGAAAAATCGGGCCGAGCCCATGTGCTTGCATGACTCGGCCTGCTTTGCTAACTATACAAGGTCGCGCGGGCCCTAGCTGGACAATTGCGACAAAGATAGGTCGAACATATTTTTTCGGCTTCAGGCAAAATAGTCGCGCATAACACCTTGAGGATTGGAAATGCCCGTTCGTGACTGGCTGGCTGCTTTGGCCGTGATAAGCGCCTGGGGCATCAATTTCGTGGTGATCAAGGTAGGCCTGCACGAGATTCCCCCTCTGTTGCTGGGAGGATTGCGGTTTGGCCTGGTGGCGTTTCCCGCCGTCTTTTTCATCAAGCGTCCTTTGCTTGCATGGCGTTCGCTGTTCTTGTATGCCCTGACGCTGAGCTTTGGACAGTTTGTCTTTCTGTTCACGGCGATATACGTTGGCATGCCGGCGGGCCTGGCCTCGCTGGTGTTGCAGTCGCAGGCTTTTTTCACCGTGCTGATAGCCGCCCTGTTCCTGGGCGAGCGTGTGCGCTGGCCCAGTGTGCTTGGCATAGTGGTTGCGGTCTTGGGGCTGGTGCTGATTGAACAGGGGGCGCTGCCTGGCAGCGTTTCGGTGCTGGGCTTTATCCTGACCCTGTGCGCGGCGCTGTCCTGGGCCTGCGGGAATATCGTCGTCAAGCGCATCGGCAAGGTGGATATGCTTGGGCTGGTGGTATGGGCCGCACTGATTCCGCCCATCCCGTTTTTCGTGCTGTCCTGGGTAATCGAGGGTCCGGCGCGGATTCGGCACAGTCTCCTGAGTATCAGCGCTGTTGGCGTGGCCTCGGTCATCTACCTGGCGCTGGTGGCAACGATTGTCGGTTATGTGTTGTGGGGGCGCCTGCTGGGCAGGCACCCCGTCAGCAAGATTGCTCCCCTGAGCCTGCTGATACCGGTTATTGGCCTGGTTTCGTCGTGGCTGCTGCTGGACGAGCATCTGAGCCTGATCCAATGGGTGGGCGGGGCGGTGGTCATGCTTGGGCTGGCGCTCAATGTCTTCGGACCGCGGTTTGCGCAGAAGATATTCAGCGGCAAAGCCCGCAATTGATGTGGGCGGGCCTCGTACCCCCATCACCGGTGCGCACGATCGATGTTGGCTCGTTTTACAGGCCTGATTGGTTGCGTGCCAATTTGATCTTTATAATTCCGAAGTAATCTTCTGCAGCGGGATTGTTAAAATCTCCTGTTTTCAGGGCGCCGTGTGTCCCGGAAAGCCTGCAGTTGCCTGGGATCTTTTGTTCATCACCCTCCCTTTCCTCAAGGATGTCAAAATGAAATTTAATCAGTCGGACGTGAACGCACTCATGGAAATCACTTCACGTCCAGAGCTGGTGTTTGTCCGTGGCAATGGTTCCTGGCTCGAGGATCACAACGGCAAGCGATATCTGGATTTCGTGCAGGGGTGGGCGGTGAATTGTCTGGGCCATTGCCCCGCGTCCGTGGTCAAGGCCATCAACGAACAGTCGGCAAAGCTGCTGAATCCCTCGCCGGCCTTTTACAACGAGCCGTCGATCAAGCTGGCCATGCGCCTGACCGGCGCGTCGTGCTTCGATCGCATCTTTTTTGCCAATAGCGGCGCCGAGGCCAATGAAGGGGCGATCAAGCTGGCTCGAAAGTGGGGCCAATTGAACCGCAAGGGCGCCTACAAGATCATTACTTTCGACCACAGCTTCCATGGGCGCACGATAGCCACCATGTCGGCGTCGGGCAAGCCCGGCTGGGATACCATTTTCGCACCTCAGGTCGACGGCTTCCCGAAAGCCGACCTGAACGATATAGCTTCGGTGCGGGCCCTGATCGATGCGCAAACGGTCGCCATCATGCTCGAACCCGTGCAGGGCGAAGGCGGGGTGATCCCGGCTACAGCCGAATTCATGCAGGCTTTGCGCAAGCTGGCCGATGAGCATGGCCTGCTGCTGATTGTCGACGAAGTGCAAACCGGGATGGGCCGCACCGGCAAGCTGTTTGCGTACGAGCATGCCGGCATTACGCCCGACATCATGACCCTGGGCAAAGGCATAGGCGCCGGTGTGCCGCTGGCGGCTTTGTGCGCGCGGGAAGCCGTGTCGTGCTTCTCGCATGGCGACCAGGGCGGCACCTACAATGGCAACCCACTGATGACGGCGGTGGGTGTGGCTGTGTTCGACGAGCTGACCGCGCCGGGCTTCATGGAGGCCGTCAACGACCGCAGCCAGCAATTGTCGGAAGGCCTCGCAAGGCTGTCGGCCAAGTGGGGCATGAAGGGAGAGCGGGGCGTGGGCCTGCTGCGCGCGCTCATCATGGATCGCGACGATGGCGCCGCCATTGTGGAAACGGCCCGCAACAGCAGTCCAGAGGGCATGCTGCTCAATTCGCCGCGCCCGAACTTGCTGCGCTTCATGCCGTCGCTCAATGTCACCGCCGAGGAAATCGACCTGATGTTGCGGCGCCTCGATGATGTGATTCAACAGGTTCGCGCCTGAGTCGCCGCAAATACCCGTAGGCGCGGGCCTTGTGCCCGCCCGCAGCAACGCGGCGGCCGAACAGGCGGGCGGGCACAAGGGCCACCCCTATGTCGATGAATCCGCCGCAGCCGGGCGGCGCAAGGGCTGTCGCTATGAAATAACGCGTTCCATCAGCATTTCATGGCGCGTTCGATCAGCACTTCAATTTTGTCGGCATTGTCGATTTCAAGCATGGCCAGCAGGGCGAACCGGGCAAGTGCCTGATTGGCCTGGGATTCGCCGACTTCGCTTAGCGATTTGCACAGATGGGTGTAGACACGGTCCAGGTCGAGTTCGTTCATGCAAGCTCCTGTTGATTCGAGGCGCCTTCCAGGCAAGCGCGGATAGCCTGTTCGAGGATGTCGCCTGACGCGGTGCGCCAGCGCCCCAGCACGTAGCCGTCGGGCCGCAGGATGTAGCTGGTGCCCGGGGTGGCGTCGTACAGCCCGAAAGCCGTACCCTGTGCATCCAGCAGAAAATCGCAGTCGCTTGCCTCGGCGGCCGGCTCGCGGCTGAGCAATGCCAATCGCACCGGCAACTGGCAGGATTGGAGCTTGGCGACGGCAGCGGCGAGGCCGGCCGCCGCCCGGCCTTCCGTGCAAAAATGCAGGACGAGGAACTGACCCGCCTTGATCTGGTCGCTCAGATGAGTGGGTGTGCCTTCCAGCCCTTTGCGCCAAAGCTTGAGTGGAACGTTGCTGAGTACGGTGCCGGCCGGCGGCCCGCCGATAAATGCGGAGTCTTCGCTGCCTGCTGCATTCAGGCTTGAGTCGGCATAGGCAATGGCGCTGGTTTGCCGCGGATTGATCAGGCTGCGTATGGCCGGAGTATCCACCGAGAGATTCAGCACGGCTTCGCGCATGAGCTTGAAGGCGAAAGTGGGAGGAGCCATGAATTCGGTGCTTTTCATACCGCTTTTCAGGTTTTCGCGGGCGGCGAATACACGCTCCTCGGAATAGGCGTCGAGCAGGGATTCGTGTGCGTGGCCTTTGATGACGCTGGCCAGCTTCCAGCTCAGATTGTCGGCGTCATCGATAGAAGAGTTGGCACCACGGACCCCAAAAATAGGGACCAGATGGGCGGCATCACCGGCGAACAGGACGCGCCCGTGGCGATACTTGCCTAGCGTCAGGGCGTTGGCCTTGTAGATGGTGATCCAGAGTGGTTCCCAGCGGCCTGTTTCGCCTATCATTTCCAGGTGGGCCTGGACCCGCGGCAATACGTTTTCGGGTTTTACCGCTTCTTCGGGGTCTTCATCGTCGCGCAACTGGTAATCGATGCGCCAGATATTGTCCGGCTGCTTGTGCATGAGCAGGGTTGATCCGGGATTGGATGGAGGATCGAACCAGGCCAGGCGTTCGGTGGGCAGGGCGGATTCCAGCGCGATATCGGCAATGACGTAGCGGCCTTCGTAGGCCGTGCCTTCCAGTTGCAGGCCCAAGGCCTCGCGCATGAGGCTGCGGCCGCCGTCGCTGGCCAGCACCCAGTCGGCTTCCAGGCGGTAGGTTTGTTCGGCCTCGACGATATTCAACCGCACGCCATCGGCTTCGTTTTGTACGCCCGTTACTTTGGCGCCCCAGCGGATATCGATCAGTTCGGGGTAGCGTTCGGCCGCCTGGACCAGGAATTCTTCCAGATAGTATTGCTGGATATTGATCATGGGCGGCAGTTTCTGGTTTTCATCATGGGGCATGGTGAAGTGCAGCACCTCGGTGTCGCGGTAGTAGGACCGGCCCCCCGTCCAGGCCAGGCCCTTGGCCAGAATCGCATCGACAGCGCCGATGCGCTCGAAGATCTCCAGGCTGCGGCGTGAAATGCAGATGGCCCGGCTACCGTAGCAGACTGTATCGTCGGCTTCGATCACGACCGAAGGTATGCCTTGCCGGGCCAGGGCGACCGCGGCGGTAAGGCCGGCCACACCGCCCCCGACGATGACCACCGGGTGCCGGGTGTTGTTCGGCAGACTGGAATGACTTGACTGTCGTTTGGTGAAGTCAAAGGGGTAGGCTTTAAGTTCGATGGGCATGGGAGTCCTTGGCAGGAGGTGCTGCATAACGGCTATTAAATAACAATATTCTTGTTTATTGATAATAAAGCATAATTTTTATTCAAAAATATGTCAATATTCTTTTTAAATGAGATAATTGCCGAGTTCTATTTCCAGGCATGGTGTCAGCGCGAAGTGAGCCTCCATCCTGCCGCCAGTCGTGATCTGGAAATGGGCCAACCGATAAGGGAGTGTTGCGTGTGAATCCAGCTTTTATCGCCCGGAGGGTTTGCCATGGCCAATGAGCGTTCAGTCATCAGCCGCGTGTCGACCATCCTGAACCTGTTTGGCGAGCACAAGCCGCTGATTACCATCGATGAAATCGCACAGGCCCTGGATGCGAGCCCGGCCTCGGCCTACCGCTATGCGGCCGATCTGGTCGAGGCTGGACTTTTGTCGCGGCTGTTCGGTCGCTATCGGCTTGGCCTGAAGCTGATCGAGCTCGAATACCTGATCAGCACTTGCGATCCGATCATCGCGGCGGCGCATGATCTTATGGATGCGTTGGCCCGCGCTACCGGAGCCAATGTGCTGCTGTGCAATATGTATGATCACACGCTGGTGAATGTCGCGCATGTGACCGGGGTACAAGCCATACGGCTGCGGTATACGAAAGGTTTGCCCATGCCGCTGTTCCGGGGTTCGCAGGCGCATGTGGTCGTGGCGCATATGGAGCGGCGTCGGCTCAAGCGCCTGTACGAGGCTTCGCTGCTCGATCCGCTCACGCGCGACGATGCGATGGCCTTGGGGGGCGACTGGAAGGCGTTCAGCCGTTCGTTGAGGCAAATCCGCAGCCAGGGCTATTACATTTCGCGCGGCGAGCTGGATAAAGGGGTGGTGGGTATTGCCGCTCCAGTGTTTGGCGAGCACCAGGAAATTCTGGGCAGCCTGGTGCTGGTGACCGACGAGCGCACGCCTTTGCAATTGCCGGAAACAGCGCTAATCGAGCTCGTGGTGCAGAACGCCAGGCAATTGTCGCAGCGCATTGAGCAGCTTGCGTGAGTGAGCGGCGCCGGTGGCCCGGACACGGGCAGTCTCGGCAAGGTCAAGGCTGGGCGATGCGAGCTCGACTCGCCTGGGGCATTTTTGGTTCAAGTGTTTTATGGCACTGGGTGTGTGTTTCAGTCACTTTGTTTTTTGAGCCGCTTTTTGGCTTGGGTAGTGACTTTGGACTGAGCGTTGCTGTGTTGGCCGCGGTTAATTCTATAAAGACGCCGCAGGGTGGGCGGTGCTGTGTAGTCCGGCACGTCCAGCGGTCGGCTAGCTGCGCTAGCCGACTACCCGGGTCTGCCTCGTCCAGGCGGGCGTCGGGCGAACTCGCGTCGCCCCACGGCGCGGGGCGACACTCAGACAGCGCCCGCCGAAGGCCCCCGCCTTCCCTTCGTCAGCACCCGGCGCTGGACTACCGCCGGCCTACACAGCACCGCCCACCCTGCGGCTTGCGTTGAGGCAATGCATAGAGAGAGGCATTGGGGTCGTGCACCGAGAGAAACATGCACCGAGAGAAACGTTGAAATCATGCATCGAGGTATACGTTGAGGCGGGCAAGTTCATTCCAGGCATGCCATTACGCGAGCCGTCTATCGGGGATAGGGTCAGGACCGGCGTAAGGCGTGCGCCGGATGCTACCGTAGGGAAGGCGGGGGAAGTCGTCGGGCCCTGTTTGAACGGAGCCGCGCCAGCGGCGTAGTGAGTTGGCCCGACGCCCGCCTGGACGAGGTAGATCCGGATGAAGCACGCCGTGCCGGTCCTGACCCTATCCCCGATAGACGGCGTCTTCAAATACCAAACCGTTGAATACCATGAACAACCCAAACCAAAAAATGCGCTAGGCCATCAGCGCCGCGGTTTAAGTACGCAAAACGCCCGCAATAAGTACCCCACCACGAAACAGCGGATTACCTATCGATTATTGGCCTTCCTCCAGACAGCGAAATCGTCCAGGGTTTTAGGGTCGGTGGCCGGATACAGGCCCAGAATCGAACGGCCTTCCTTTACTTTTTCCGTCACGAAGTCTTCGAAGGCCGTCATCTGGACCGCTTCTTCAGCCAGCTCTTCGACCACATGCGCCGGGATCACGACCACGCCTTCCTCATCGCCGAAAATAATGTCGCCCGGAAATACAGGCGCGTCGCCGCAGCCTATCGGCACATTGATATCGATGGCTTGATGATGCGTAAGATTGGTCGGCGACGAAGGGCGGTGATGATAGGCGGGCATCGTCAGGCTGGCGATTTCCATTGAGTCGCGAAAACCGCCATCGGTAATGACGCCGGCCACGCCGCGCTGCTGCAAGCGCGTGACCAATATTCCGCCTGCCGAGGCGGCCCGTGCATCCTTGCGGCTGTCCATCACCAGCACATATCCCGGCGGGCATTCTTCCACCGCCTTGCGCTGCGGGTGCTCGCGGTCGCGGAAGACCTCGAGTTTATTGAGGTCTTCACGCGCCGGCATATAGCGCAGTGTGTAGGCTGGCCCGATCAAGCGTTCTTTCTTGCCGGCGCCGACAGGGTAGACGTCCTGAATCATCTGGTTTCTGAAGCCGCGCTTGTACAAGGCCGTAGTGACGGTGGCCACACTGACTTGCTTGAGCTGGTTCATGATGACTGCGCTGAGTACTGCCATGAGATGTTCTCCTAGAAGATGTCCGGTTCACCGACGGGTTTGCCAAATCCGGTTTGTAAAAAGTCGAAATCACAGCCGAGATCGGCTTGCTGGATATGGCGCGTGAACATCCACCCGTAGCCGCGCTCATAGCGGGGTTCGGGTGCGCTGCGCGCGGCCTTGCGACGCTCCAGTTCGCTGTCGGAAACATTCAGGTGGATGCGGCGTGCCGCCACATCCACCGAGATTTCATCGCCGTTCTCGACCAGTCCAAGCGGGCCGCCAATATACGCTTCGGGGGCCACATGCAGCACACAGGCACCGTAGCTTGTGCCGCTCATGCGCGCGTCGGAGATGCGGACCATGTCGCGCACCCCTTGTTCGACCAGTTTTTGCGGAATTGGAATCATGCCCCATTCCGGCATGCCAGGGCCGCCCTGCGGGCCGACATTGCGCAAGATCAGAACATGGTCGGCCGTGACATCGAGATCGGGCCGGTTGATCTGCTCTTTCATTTCGGGGTAGCTATTGAATACCAGCGCCTTGCCGGTGTGCTTCAGGAAGCGTTTTTCGGCGGCGGCCGGCTTGATTACGCAGCCGTCGGGAGCCAGGTTGCCTTTGAGCACCGCCAGCGAGCCTTCCGCGTAAATGGGGTTGTCGAGGCTGCGGATGACATCGTGGTTGTAGACTTCGGCGCCCTCCAGATTTTCCCCCAGCGTCTTGCCCGTGACGGTCATGACGCTCAGATCCAGGTGCGACTTGAGCTCGCCCATGAGCGCGCGCAGGCCGCCGGCATAGTAGAAATCTTCCATCAGGTATTTGTCGCCGCTCGGCCGCACATTGGCAATCACGGGCACCTTGCGGCTTGCCGCCTCGAAATCGTCCAGGCTGATATCGCAGCCCGCGCGACGGGCCTGGGCGATGACATGGATGATCGCATTGGTGGAACAGCCCATGGCCATGGCAACGGTAATGGCGTTCTTGAACGCGGCAACCGTCTGGATTTTTTCCGGAGTCAGATCTTCCCAGACCATATCGACAATGCGGCGACCGGCTTCGGCACACATGCGGATATGGTTGACATCGGCGGCCGGAATCGACGATGCGCCCGGCAAAGTCATGCCCAGCGCATCGGCAATGGCCGTCATGGTGCTGGCCGTGCCCATGGTCATGCAGTGCCCGTGGCTGCGTGCGATGCCGCCTTCGATGCCCAGCCATTGCACCGGCGTGATATTGCCGGCGCGGCGCTCGTCCCAGAACTTCCAGGCATCCGAGCCCGAACCCAGCACCTTGCCTTCCCAATTGCCGCGCAGCATGGGGCCGGCGGGTATATAAATAGCCGGTACGCCGGCGCTGCTTGCTCCCATGAGCAATGCCGGCGTAGTCTTGTCGCAACCGCCCATCAGCACCACGCCGTCGATAGGGTGGCAGCGGATGAGTTCTTCGACATCCATGGCCAGCATATTGCGATACAGCATGGTGGACGGCTTGACGTATTGCTCCGCGAGCGACAGGGCCGGCAATTCGAGGGGAAAGCCGCCCGTCTGCAACACGCCGCGCTTGACGTCTTCGACGCGCTGCTTGAAGTGGGCGTGACAGGGATTGATATCCGACCAGGTATTGATGATGCCGATTACCGGTTTGCCAGCCCAGTCGTCAGGGCCGTAGCCCATTTGCATGATTCTGGACCGGTGTCCGAAGCCTCTCAGGTCGTCGGGAGCAAACCAGCGTGCGCTGCGTAATGAATCCGGGGTTTTCATTTGTTTTCCTGGTATGAGTTAGCTTTGCATGCCCCAACGCCTGACGGTTTTCTTTTCGATCAGGCGAAAGACCAAGTTTTCCACGATCAATCCGATAATGATAACGGTCAGCAGGCCGGCAAACACCGCCGGTATGTCGAGCAGATTGCGATTTTCGAAAATGAACCAGCCCAGGCCGCCTTTGCCGGATGCGACCCCGAACACCAGTTCGGCGGCGATCAGGGTACGCCAGGCAAATGCCCAGCCTATTTTCAGGCCGGTCAATATCGAGGGAAAGGCTGCGGGAATCAGGATTCTGGCCACATAGCTCAGGCCGCGCAGCTCATAATTCCTGCCCACCATGCGCAAGGTATGCGAGACCGCAAGAAAGCCGGCCTGCGTATTGAGCGCCACCACCCATACCACCGAGTGCAGCAGAACGAAGACGATGCTGGTGGTGCCCAGGCCGAACCAGATCAGGGCCAGCGGCAGCAGCGCTATGGCGGGCAGCGGGTTGAACATGGCGGTCATGACTTCCAGGAAGTCCGTGCCGATGCGGGTGCTGATGGCCAGCACGGTAATGATGGCCGCCAGCGTTATGCCTATGACGTATCCGATCAGCAGCACCTTGATCGAGGTCCAGGCGCGCGCCAGCAGGACTCCATCGCCGATGCGGTCGATGAAAGACTGGACCGTGTCGGAAAGCGTGGGAAACAGCAAAGGGTTATTGAGCAGGCGTCCGTAAATTTCCCAGGCCAGGGCCAGCACGATAATGATGGCGGTCTTGCGGAAAAAATTATTGTTCCAGAGTTTTTGCCAGGCCGACAGCTGGCGTACCAGCACGACATTCTTGGTGGCCGAGGTGTCGGCCGCCTGTTTCATGGTGATAGTTGCCTGGCCCATTAATGCGCCCCTTCTTTTTGATTGAATAACAACTCGTGTATTTCCTGTTCGAGCGCCGCGGCCGAGCCGTCTTCGAACGAAACGGCCTCGACATTGCTGACTTCGGCCTTGACTTCGCCGGGGTGGGGCGAGAGCAGGAGGATGCGATTGCCGATGCGTATGGCTTCGGCAATCGAGTGGGTCACAAACATGACGGTGAAGCGGGTGCCTTCCCAGAGCTGCAGAAGCTCGTCCTGCATCTGGCGTCGTGTCAGGGCATCGAGCGCGGCGAAAGGTTCATCCATCAGCAGGATGTCCGGCTCCATGGCCATGCCGCGGGCGATGGCCACGCGCTGCTTCATGCCGCCCGACAGGGTGTGGGTGTAGCTGTCGGCGAACTTGTCCAGATGGACCTTCTCGACATAAGCCCTGGCGCGCTCTTCAGCCTGCTTTCTGGGCATCTTGCGCGCTACCAGCAAGGGGAACATGACATTGTCGAGCACTGTTTTCCAGGGCAAAAGCTGATCGAATTCCTGGAACACCATCATCCGATCCGAACCTGGCCGTTTGACCGGCTTGCCCTTGATCCGGATCTCGCCTTCTTCTGGAGCCAGATAGCCGCCCACGGCCTTGAGCAAGGTGGATTTGCCGCAACCGGAAGGGCCGAGCAATACGAACCGGTCTCCGCTATTGACGTTAAAACTGACCTTGTCGGTGGCCGTGACAATACTATCGGGTGTTTTATACCGCAGGGTTACGGTGTCTACTTCAAGCAAATACGACATTCTGATCTCCAGATCTCCGCCTTACTTAATTACCGTTGAGCGACGCGGAGGCGGGCAGGAAGTAATCGGTCCATTTCTTGGGCATGGTTTTCAGGATGCCGACTTTGTGCATGTGTTCGGCGAACTTCATGGAACCGGCCGGAGCCATCTGGAAGTCCATCATGCCGGGTTGTTTGAGCATGTCCAGCAGCTCAGGCACGCTGGTCTTGTCGCCGCTGATCTCGCGGTAGATTTCGACCGACTTTTCGGTATTGGCCTTGATGTAATCGATAGCCTCTTTGGATGCGGTCAGCACAGCCTTGATGATTTTGGGATTGGCGTCCGCAAACTTGGTGGTGGTGAACAGCGTCGATTGGGACAGGCCGCCGTCGATGACGTCGTTCGAGCGCAGGATGACGTGCGCGTTGGGGACAGTCTTGAGTTCTTTGTAGTCATAAGGAGGCGCGGCGAAATGCGAGGAGATTTCGCCTTTTGGATTGGCCAGCATGGCGGCCGCATCGGGATGGCCCAATTGCACTGTATTGACGTCGAGCTTGGCCCAGTTGTCTTTGCCAAATGCCTTTTCACACGCCATTTGCAGCAAGATGGCCTGGGTCGAGATGCGTACCGTCGGCACGGCTATTTTGTCTTTGGGGCCGAAGTCTTTCAATGTCTTGATTTTCGGATCGCGGCTGACCAGCGTCAGGGGCAGCGCCGAGTTGGTCGTAATGCCCTTGACCTGGCCTTTGGTGCGGTCCCACAGCAGCAGCAAATTGCCCAGGCCGCTATTGACGATCTGCACATTGCCCGACAGCAGGGCATCGGTCGATGCGCCGCCGCTGCTGAATGAGCGCCAGTTCACTTTCAGGTCCTTGATGCCGTCGGCCGCGGCGGCTTTTTCGATCAGGCCTTGCTTTTCCATGACCAGCGCCGGCAAGTACAGAATGCTGGGCTGCTTGGTAATGGTTATTTCGTTTTGCCCCTGGGCATAGGCTGTTGCCCCGGCCGCGGTGAGCGCAGCCATTAAAATGGAACTGATGTGTTTGACGATTTTCATATTGTCTCCATTGATCGAAAAAAATTTGTTAGTCATTGCGGAAAACTATACTAATATATTAGTATATTAACAAAAAGTATTAATTTTATATAAACTAAATCCTTTCGATTGGTTTTAACTATGGCATCGACAGCAGAATTGGATCGGTACAGACAGGCGGCTCCGCAGTTGTACGAGTTGCTGCGGCATAAAATCATTTCCCTGGAGCTACTGCCGGGGGCACCGCTGTCGCGTGTTCAGCTCTCGGCGGATTACCGCGTCAGCCAGACGCCGGTTCGAGAGGCCCTGCTGAGGCTGGCCGAAGAGCAACTGATCGATGTATTTCCGCAGGCGGCCACAAAGGTCAGCCTGATCGATACCCGCCATGCCGAAGAAACTCATTTTCTACGCCGCGCGATCGAGCTTGAAATCGTGCGTGACCTGGCCCTGAACAGCACTCCCGAATTGCTGGCAACCTTGAAGTCGCTGCTGGACAGGCAGGTATCGCTGCAGGAAAAACAGGATTTCGGCGGTTTTGCCGAGACCGATCAGGAATTTCATCGCTGCATGTACAGTGCCGCGGGTAAAGAGGCGCTATGGAAGCTGGTGCGCAGCCGCAGCGGCCATATCGATCGCTTGCGGCGATTGCATTTGCCCGCCGCGGGCAAGATCACACGTATCGTCAGTGACCATAGCCAGATCCTTGCAGCCATTGTGCGCGGCGATCCCCTGGCCGCGCAACAGCATTTGCGCACGCACTTGTCGGGGACTCTGGAATCCATGGAACAAATCCGCGCCGGCCATCCTCAGTTTTTCACGCAAGCGTAGATACCGCCCTGGAAGTCAAGGGGCGGCAACGTGGGAGTGGCCTTTGCGGCCGCCCGTCGGGATCGGTGTATCTCCAGACTTGGCCCGATTCAGTCTTCTTTCTGGCCGGCATTGGCTAAAAATTCTTTGGCCAGCTTGTCGAGCAGGCGATTCAAATTATTCTGTTCGTCGGACGAGAGCACCGACAGCATGGCCGATTCCATCGTATGGCCGAGATCGTCGCTGGCAATCCGCAGCTCCGTTCCGCGTTTGGTCGGCCAAAGCTGATGGTGGCGGGCGTCGTCCGGATGTATCGAGCGCCGGATCAGTTTCAGCGCGATCAACTCGGCCACGACTTTTGACAGTATGGTTTTTTCGACCAGCGTCAATTCCCTCAGGCCTGTGGCGGTCACGCCCGGGTTATCGCAGATGGCACGCAACAGGCGCAACGAGCGCACGTCAAGCCCGAATTCCTTTCGGTAGACCAGATTAGCCTGGCGCAGCATTTCCGATTTGACGAGATCGAGCTTGAAAGTCAGGTAGGCGGCGAATTCGGAGCGATGCTGTGTGACCTGGATAGGTGTTTTTGCCATGCGCCTGATGGTCCCGGTTTTTATGCCAGCCCTCATTCTATCTCAAGGGCCGAAAACCCCATGAACATTGGGATCGGGCACCCCCTGACCTAGGGAAACCGAGCATAAGAAAATTAGTTGATAATTTCAACTTTTGAGATATTCTACGATTTTTCCATGCCGTACGAATAATGAATGCGGCAGAGGTTTGATTGCTTTCAAGGAGCTGAAGCGTGATCCAGGAATCCGAACTGCTTGCCCTTGCTGCCGATATGCAGGGCTGGCGCCGCGACATACACAGGCATCCGGAATTGGGTTTCAAGGAACATCGGACCGCGGAAAAGGTTGCGGCTCTGCTGGAGTCATGGGGCATCGAGGTGGTGGCCGATTTTGGCGGTACGACCGGAGTGATAGGAACGCTGCGCGGTACGCGAGGCACCGGTGTCTCGCTTGGCCTGCGGGCCGACATGGACGCCCTGCCCATGCAGGAAAATGGTCATGCCGAGTACCGTTCGATTCACGATAATGTGTTTCATGGCTGCGGCCACGATGGCCATACCGCCATTTTGCTGGGCGTGGCCAAGTACCTGTCTTCACACAAGGACTTCCGGGGCACGGTGCATTTCATTTTCCAGCCGGCCGAAGAAACGCTGCGCGGCGGTTCGGAAATGATTCGTCACGGTTTGTTCGAGCAGTTCCCCTGCGACGAAATTTACGCTTTGCACAATAATAATTGCGTGCCCGCCGGCAAGGTGGGTGTGAGGGCGGGGGCTATTTTGTCGGCTTGCGATCTGTTCCGCATCCGCATCAAGGGTGTGGGCAGCCATGCCGCCATGCCGCATAAATCCATAGATCCGATCATCATTGGCTCGTCGATCGTGCAATCGCTGCAAAGCGTCGTCAGCCGCAATGTCGATCCGTTCGATGCGGCAGTGCTCAGCATCTGCAAGTTTCATGCCGGCACGGCAATCAATGTCATCGCCGAGACCGCCCAGCTTGAAGGTACGGTCCGCACGCTTTCCAAGGCGGCCCAGGCATTGATGCTGGCGCGTTTGCGCGCGGTTTGCGAGGGGGCGGCGCAGACTTTCGGCTGCGAAGTGACTTTCGAGCATCTGCAGTCTTCTCCTCCCACTATCAATACCGAAGCCGAAACCGACGTGGTGAGGCGCGCCGCCGAGTGCGTGGTGGGCAAAGGCAATGTGATCGTCAATGCCGACGCACTCATGGCTTCCGAAGATTTTGCCTTCATGCTCGAGCAGCGGCCGGGCTCGTATTTTTTCCTGGGCCATGACGGCCTGACCTGCCATCACCCCGAATTCGATTTCGACGATAGTTCTTCATCGATAGGTGCTGGCGTTTTCATTCAAATAGTTCGCCAGAGATTAGGCTGAACAAGTCCAAAAGGAGACGGGCATGGATGTGAGACAACCTTCACCCCAGATGGTGCGGCGCGCTATTGTGGCATCGGTTATAGGCAATGCTTTCGAATGGTTCGATTTTGCCATCTACGGGCTGTTCGCCGTGGTGATTTCCAAGCTGTTTTTCCCGGCGCACAGCGATTATTCTTCATTGCTGCTGGCCCTGGCCACCTTTGGCGTGGGCTTTGCCGTGCGGCCGCTGGGCGGCCTGCTGCTGGGCATGTACGGCGATCGCATGGGCCGCAAGAAGGCTTTGTCGTTTACCATCGTTTTAATGGCGGTAGGCACGGGCATGATAGGCTTGTTGCCTACTTACGCGTCCATCGGCATTGCGGCGCCCATACTCATGGTGCTGGCGCGCCTGATACAAGGTTTTTCGGCGGGCGGGGAATTCAGCGGTGCGACGACCATGCTGATCGAGTTCGCGCCAAAGAATCGCCGCGGCTTTTATGGCAGTTTCCAGATGTGCTCGCAAGCCCTGGCATTCTCTTGCGGTGCGCTGGTGGCGTATCTGCTGACGGTGAACCTGTCGACTCATGCCCTGGAATCCTGGGGCTGGCGCATTCCATTCTTGTTCGGCATTCTGGTTGGGCCGGTAGGCTGGCTGATCCGCTCGCGCGTCGACGAATCGCCGGAGTTCCTGGCCTATATCAACGAAGCGTCGAAGAGTCGCCAAAAATCCGCCAAGACATCGTTTGCTCGCCTTTTCAAAGACTATCCGCGCGAGATGCTGGCTACGCTTTGCATAGGGGTGGTGGGTACGGTATCGGCTTATGTATTCATTTTCTTCATGCCGATTTTTGCGAAGAAACAGCTGGGCATGGCGGCGGCCGACGTCAACCTGACCACATTTATCGGTACGGCGGTGATACTGGTGTTTTGCCCGCTCGCCGGCTATCTGTCGGACAAGTATGGGCGCAAGAATGTGCTCTTGCCGGGGATTATTGCGTATGGCATAGCGAGCTACTTCCTGTTCCATCATCTTGTCGCGGCGCCTTCGTTCGCCGCCTTGCTGACGGCGCAGATGGGTGTATCGTTTTTCATGAGTTTTTTCTGGGGCCCCACTCCCATTGTGTTCACGGAAGTCTTTCCGGTCGGGGTGCGTTCGACGGGAGCCGCAATCACATACAACCTTGCCGTGCTGCTGTTCGGCGGCTTGGCGCCGTTTTTCAATACCTGGCTGGTGCAGGCGACCGGCAGCAACATCGCTCCTATTTATTATGTGCTGATCAGCGTGCTGATCGGTATAGCGGGTGTTCTGCTGTTGCCGGCGCGGGAAGGGCGCGCCACAGTGCGGGCGCAGGCCGCTTAACGTATTTTTGGTTCGAGTGTTTACGGGATTCGATGTTTTGGTCGCTTTGGTATTTGAAGACGCCGTCTATCGGGGCTTGGGGTCAGGGCCGGCACGGCGTGCTTGATCCGGATCTACCTCGTCCAGGCGGGCGTCGGGCCAAACTCGCTACGCCGCTGGCGCGGCTACGCTCAAACATGGCCCGCCGAAAGCCCCCGCCTTCCCTACGGTAGCATCCGGCGCACGCCTTACGCCGGCCCTGACCCCAAGCCCCGATAGACGGCTCGCGTTAGGGTATGCCTGGAATTACATTACGGGATGTCTGGAATTAACGTGCACGCACCCATGCCTCCATCACGTGGTCACGTATACCTCAATGTACGACTCGATTGACTAAACACGGGCTCCCCAACGTATACCTCGATGCATTGCCTCAACGCAAGCCGCAGGGTGGGCGGTGCTGTGTAGTCCGGCGGTAGTCCAGCGCCGGGTGCTGACGAAGGGAAGGCGGGGGGTGTCGGCGGGCGCTGTCTGAGCCCGGCCTCGCGAGGCCGGGCGAGTTCGCCCGACGCCCGCCTGGACGAGGCAGACCCGGGCAGTCGGGGTGCGCAGCACCACGACCGCTGGACGTGCCGGACTACACAGCACCGCCCACCCTGCGGCGTCTTTATAGAACTACCGTCCAAAAAACGAAAGTCACTGAATGGTTTCACGGTGGGCGGGCATAAGACCCGCCCTGAACAGGGCTCGTCCCGACGAACGTTAGCGTGCCTTGACTGCCTGGCGTGCGCGATGCAGCAGCGGCTCGGTATAGCCATTGGGTTGTTCCAGCCCCTTGAACACCAGGTCGCACGCGGCCTTGAAGGCAATCGAGCCTTCGAAGTCGGGCGCCATGGGGCGGTAGGCCGGGTCGCCCGCGTTCTGGCCGTCGACCACGGCGGCCATGCGCCGCATGGTTTCGGTAATCTGCGCGGGCGTCACGATTTTGTGGCGTAGCCAGTTGGCCATGTGCTGGCTGGATATGCGCAGGGTGGCGCGGTCTTCCATCAGGCCGACATTATGGATGTCGGGGACTTTCGAGCAGCCTATGCCCTGATCGACCCAGCGCACCACATAGCCGAGTATGCCCTGGGCGTTGTTGTCGAGTTCTTCCTGGATTTCCTGTTCCGACCAGTTGGTATTGGCGGCGACTGGAACGGTAAGCAGCTTGTCGAGCAGGGGTTCGGACTTGCCTTCCATGGACTGTTGCACGGCTTGTACGTCGATCTGGTGATAGTGCAGGGCATGCAGGGTGGCGGCGGTGGGCGAGGGGACCCATGCCGTATTGCCGCCCGCCTTGAGCTGGCCGACTTTCTGGACCAGCATGTCGGCCATCAGGTCGGGCATGGCCCACATGCCCTTGCCGATCTGTGCGTGGCCGCGCAGGCCGCATTCCAGGCCTACCTGCACGTTGTTGCGTTCGTACGCGTCGATCCAGGCGCTGCGCTTCATTTCGCCCTTGCGCACCATGGCCCCGGCCTCCATGGACGTATGCATTTCGTCGCCGGTGCGGTCAAGGAAGCCGGTGTTGATGAACACCACGCGCTGGGCGGCCTGTGCAATGCTGGCCTTCAGGTTGGCGCTGGTGCGGCGCTCTTCGTCCATGATGCCCATTTTTATGGTGTTGGGTTCCAGGCCCAGCACGCCTTCGACACGCGTGAATATTTCGCTGGCGAAGGCAACTTCGTCTGGGCCATGCATTTTCGGCTTGACGATGTAGATCGAGCCGGTGCGCGAGTTGCCGCCTTCGCGCTTGAGGTCGTGCATGGCGATCAAACTGGTAAGGAGGGCGTCGAGTATGCCTTCGGGAATTTCCTGCCCCTGTTCGTCGAGGATGGCTGGATTGGTCATCAGGTGCCCGACGTTGCGGATGAACATCAGCGAACGCCCCGGAAGAGTCCGGGCCTGGCCGCCGGCATCGGTATAGCCGCGATCGGGGTTCAGGGCGCGGGTAAAGGTTTTCCCGCCCTTTGTGACTGTTTCGGTCAGATTGCCTTGCATCAGGCCCAGCCAGTTGCGATAGGCCAGCACCTTGTCGTCGGCATCGACGGCGGCGATGGAATCCTCGCAATCCATGATGGTGGTGATGGCCGCTTCCATCAGGATGTCTTTGACGCCTGCGGGATCCTGTTTGCCTATGGGGTTGTTTTTGTCGATCTGGATTTCGAAGTGCAGGCCATGGTGTTTGAGGACAATCGCCTCGGGCGCGCCGGCATCGCCGCGATAGCCCGCGAACAGGCTGGTGTCCGCCAGGCCGGTCGTGCCGCCGCCCTTGAGTCCCGCGCTGAGCGTGCCCTGCTTGACGCTGTACGAGACGACGTCGGCATGCGAACCTTGCGCCAGGGCTGCGTTCTGGTCGAGAAAGTGACGTGCATAGGCAACGACCTTGGCGCCGCGTACCGGGTTATAGCCGCCGGCGCGTGTCGCGCCGCCGTCTTCGGAAATGGCGTCGGTGCCGTACAAGGCGTCGTAAAGACTGCCCCAGCGGGCATTGGCCGCGTTCAGTGCGTAGCGCGCATTCATGACGGGTACCACCAGCTGCGGCCCGGCCTGGCGGGTGATTTCGAGATCGACCTTGCTGGTTTTGACGGCGACGCTGGCGGGCGCATCGTTCAGGTAGCCGATCTGGCGCAGGAAGCCGCGGTAGGCGGCTGCATCCTTGACGGCGCCGGGATTCTGCCGGTACCAGTTGTCCAGTTCAGCCTGCAGGCGATCGCGTTCGGCCAGGAGAGCGCGGTTTTTCGGCGCCAGATCGTGGACGAGCTGGTCGAAGCCCGACCAGAAGGCTTCTGAATCAAGGCCTGTGCCGGGCAATGCTTCCTGTTCGATGAATTGATGCAGCACATTGGCAACTTGCAGCCGTTTGCAAGAGGTTCGCTCGCTCATGGTTTTCCTTGATCAGATAAGTTAAATAGTCTTTAAGATGGCCGCCGCAGCTTGCAACAAGCCGGCACGGCGCTTGCGCGCTCGTGCAATGGGCTGCTGTTTTTCGTTGTACCTGATTATAGGACGTGTTTGAAACAGCCGGACCGATACGCCAAGCGCCTGTCTTTATTCGAGACAGGCGCTTGGCGCTGATCGGCCTTTGGCGCGGCGGGGGGCCGGGCCAAAGGAAAGGCTGCTTATAGGCTAATGGCCCGTGTTTTTGGCCTCGACCGTGGCTATATGCAGCAGATTGGTGCTGCCGCTGCGCCCGAAAGGCAGGCCGGCAATCACAATGACGGTATCGTGCTCGCCCGCCATCCCGTGTTGCGTTGCAAGGGCGGTGGCATGCCGGATCATGTCGCCGACATTATCCATCTGCGCGTTGAATCGAATCGGGTGCAGGCCCCATGCCAGGGCAAGCTGTCTTGCTGTGCTCAGGTTGGGCGTCAAGGCCAGAATAGGCGTCATGGGACGTTCCCGGCTGGCTCGCAGGGCGCTGAAACCCGAGGCGGTGTAGGCGACTGTGGCGGCGGGCTCGAGTAGATCGGCCACGCGGCGCAAGGCGCAACAGACGGCGTCGGGAGGGTTGGCCTTGGCCGGGCTGTGGCTGGCTTCCAGGCCTGCGCGCCAGGCGGGGTCCTGTTCAACTTCGCGGATGATGCTTTCCATGATGGTCACTGCCTCGACCGGATACTGGCCGGATGCCGACTCGGCCGACAGCATGACGGCGTCGGCCCCGCTGTAGATGGCGGTGGCGACATCCGAGGCTTCGGCCCGCGTCGGCACGGGCGAGCCGATCATGGACTCCAGCATCTGCGTGGCAACGACCACGGGGCGGCCGGCTGCGCGGGCGGCCCGCACAATGCGCTGCTGCAGGATAGGCACTTGTTGCGGCGGCATTTCCACGCCAAGGTCGCCGCGTGCCACCATGACGCCGTCGGATAATTCAATGATGGCGTTCAGATGCTCGATGGCAGCGGGCTTTTCCAGCTTGGCCATGATCCAGGCCCGCTTGCCGATAATGGCCCGGGCTTCCGCAATATCTTCGGCGCGTTGCACGAAAGACAGCGCGACCCAGTCCACGCCCAGGTCGAGGCCGAAATCGAGATCGGCGCGGTCTTTGGCGGTCAGTGGCGAAATGGGCAGGACCACGCTCGGGACGTTGACGCCTTTGCGGTCCGATAAGGATCCGCCCACCAGGACGGTGGTTTCCGCAAAATCGGGCCCAAATTCGTCTACGCGCAGCCGCAGCTTGCCGTCGTCCAGCAGCAGGTCGGTGTTTTTTTCAAGCGCTGCAAAAATTTCGGGATGAGGCAGGCTGGCTCGTGTGGAGTTTCCTTCGGCGGGATCGAGATCCAGCCGGAACCGCCGGCCGGCTTCAAGGGTGGTTCGCCCTCCCGCGATGCGCCCCACCCGCAGTTTGGGGCCTTGAAGATCCATCAGGATGCCTATCGGGCGCCCGGCCTCGCGTTCGGCTTCACGGATGATGCGCAGGCGCTGCGCGTGATCTGCGTGGGTGCCGTGGCTGAAATTCAGGCGGAATACGTTGGCCCCGGCGTCGATCAGTGCGCGGATGCATTCAGGGCTGGAGCTGGAGGGGCCGAGTGTGGCGAGTATGCGGGCGCGGCGCGGCGTGTTCATGGCGGGTCTCTCTTGAGGGTGTGCGGGTCTGGTCCGGCGATCAGAATGGCGCGGAAATCGTTGACGTTCGTCAAGGTGGGGCCGGTAATGAGCGAATCTCCGAGGGCTTCGAAAAAGCCGTGCCCGTTGTTGTCGTCAAGATGGTCGCGGGGCCGCATTCCTTGCGCGATTGCGCGCGCCATGGCCGCCGATGCCTTGCCCGCGCCGATGACCAGGGTACGCCCGGCTGCCGGCGGCGGCAGCATGCCTGCCATGCAATGTCCGGGTTGTGCCGCTTCGACGGCGGCCGCAAACATCCTGGCCAGCAGCGTGCGGGGCGGAGTCGTCATGAGCGGGTTCCCTCGGGTCTGTGCTTTGGCTTACTGGCCGATTTCGAAATTGGCCATGATTTCCAGGGCCCGCACCATGCCCGAGTGATCCCAGCCAGACCCGCCCTGCGCGGCGCAGGTGTTGAACAGTTCCTGTGCAAGGGCAGTGCAGGGCAGCGATACGCCGATCTGCCGGGCCGTGCCCAGGGCCAGGTTGAGGTCTTTCTGGTGCAGTTCAATACGAAAGCCCGGATCGAAAGAACGTTTGACCATGCGTTCGCCATGCACTTCAAGAATGCGCGAGTTGGCGAAGCCGCCCATCAATGCCTGACGCACCTTGGCCGCATCGGCGCCGGCCTTGGAGGCAAGCAGCAGCGCTTCGCCGACGGCTTCGATAGTGAGCGCCACAATAATCTGGTTGGCGACCTTGGTGATCTGGCCGTCGCCATTGCCTCCGACCAGCGTTATGTTCTTGCCCATCAGGTCGAGCAAGGGCTTGACGGTATTGAACGCCGCCTCGTTGCCGCCGACCATGATGGTCAGGCTCGCGGCCTTGGCGCCAACCTCGCCGCCGGACACGGGCGCATCCAGGTACTCGCAGCCCAGTTCGTTGATGCGGCGTGCGAACTGCTTGGTGGCGACGGGCGAGATCGAGCTCATGTCGAGAACGGTCTTCCCTTTGCTCAGACCCTGGGCAACGCCGTTCTCGTCGAACAGGGCGGCCTCCACGTGGGGCGTATCGGGCACCATGGTAATGATGATATCGCCGCGGTGCGCCACTTCGGCGCCGTTGGCGCATGGCGTTGCGCCGGCATCGATCAGGGTTGGTGGGGTCTCCCCAAGCGTGTGGGTATACAGGGTGTGGCCGCCCTTGACCAGGTTGGCGGCCATGGGTGCGCCCATGATGCCGAGTCCGATAAAGCCGATATTAGCCATGTTTGATTTCCAGGTTGTAGATAAAAGAGAGGCGTGTTCAGGAGGCCAGGGCGCTGATCCAGCCCAGCCCGTCTTGCGTGGTGCCGGCCGGCTTGTATTCGCAGCCGACCCAGCCGTCGTAGCCCAGGCTGTCCATATACCGAAACAGCCACGCATAGTTGATTTCGCCTGAGCCGGGTTCGTGGCGCCCCGGGTTGTCGGCCAACTGGATATGGGCAATCTGCCGCAGATTCGCGGCCAGTGTGTTGGCCAGTTCGCCTTCCATGCGCTGGGCGTGATAGAGGTCGTACTGCACGAAAAGATTGTCCGAGCCGGTGTCGCGGATGATGTTCAGGGCCTGGTCGGTGCGGCTAAGGAAGAAGCCTGGTATGTCGAAGGTATTGATGGGCTCGATCAGCAGGCGGATGCGGGCGTCCTTGAGTTTCCGGGCGGCGAATCGCAGGTTGTCGACGAAGGTCGAGCGTATTGTGTCCGGATCGATATGTGCGGGGGCAATGCCCGCCAGGCAATTGACCTGCTTGCAGCCCAGGGCGGTCGCGTACTCGATGGCCTTTCCCACGCCTTCCTGGAACTCGCCGACCCGGTCGGGATGGCAGGCGATCCCGCGCTCGCCTTTTTCCCAGTCGCCGGCGGGCAGGTTGTGCAGGACCTGCGTCAAGCCATTGGCGCGTAATTGTTCAGCCAGCGCGTCATGGTCGAAGGCGTATGGGAATAGGTATTCGACCCCTTTGAAGCCGGCCTGTGCGGCGGCTTTGAAGCGGTCCATAAAGTCGAATTCGTTGAACAGCATCGACAGGTTGGCGGCAAATTTCGGCATGAATGGTCTCCTTTCAGGTGCCGGGCGCTCAGTCGAGCAGGGCGATGGAAGTTGGCGCGTCGGCGCCGGTTTCGGCCAGCGCCTCGAATTCGTTGACGTTGTCGATCTCGCCGCCCATGGAGATATTGGTGATGCGCTCCAGAATGAATTCGACGACGACCGGCACGCTGAACTCTTTCATCCATGCGCGAGCCTGGGCGATTGCCGGCTGAATTTCCTCGGGTGTGCGTACGCGGATCGCTTTGCAACCCAGGCCCTCGACCACGGCAATGTGATCCACTCCGTAGCCATTGGTTTGCGGCGCATTGATGTTGTCGAAGGACAGTTGCACGCAATAGTCCATGTCAAAGCCGCGCTGTGACTGGCGGATAAGCCCCAGATAGGCGTTATTGACCAGAATATGCAGGTAGGGCAGCTTGAATTGCGCCCCGACCGCCAGCTCTTCGATCATGAACTGGAAGTCGTAGTCGCCCGAGATGGCGACGATTTCGTCGTCGGGATTGGCCGCGCATACACCCAGGGCGGCGGGAACCGTCCAGCCCAGGGGGCCTGCCTGGCCGGCATTGATCCAGTGGCGCGGTTGGTAGACATGCAGGAATTGTGCGGCGGCGATCTGCGACAAGCCGATGGTGCTGACATAGCGTGTGTTTTTGCCGAAGGCCTGGTTCATTTCCTGATAGACGCGCTGTGGCTTGAGCGGAGCCATGTCGAAATTGGTTTTGCGCTGCATGGATTTTTCGCGTTTGCGGGCCTGGCATTGGGCAACCCATGCGCTGCGGTCGCGCAGTTTTCCCGCCGCCTTGAGCTCGCGCGCCGCCTCTATCATCAGTTCCAGCGCGGCGCCGGCGTCCGACGCAATACCGTAGTCCGGGCCGAATACGCGGCCGATCTGGGTGGGTTCGATATCGATATGCACAAAAGTGCGGCCCTTGGTGTAGACATCGATTGAACCGGTATGGCGGTTGGCCCAGCGGTTGCCTATGCCCAGGACAAAATCGGAGGCCAGCAGCGTGGCGTTGCCATAGCGGTGCGCCGTCTGCAGGCCCGCCATGCCGGCCATCAAGGGATGATCGTCGGGGATGACACCCCAGCCCATCAGGGTGGGGATCACGGGTATGCCGGCCAGCTCGGCAAAGGCCTGCAGCTTGTCGGCCGCGTCGGCATTGAATACACCTCCGCCAGATACGATCACAGGGCGTTCGGCCTGGTTGAGCATCTCGACCGCCTTGGCCGCCTGAGCGCGGGTCGCCGATGGTTTATAGACAGGCAAAGGCTCGTAGGTGTCGGGATCGAATTCGATTTCAGCCATTTGTACATCGAAGGGCAGGTCGATCAGCACCGGACCGGGGCGACCCGAGCGCATGATGTGAAAGGCCTGCTGGAACACGCGGGGAACCAGCGCCGGTTCACGCACGGTGACCGCCCATTTGGTTACCGGCCTGGCAATGGCTTCGATGTCCACCGCCTGGAAGCTTTCCTTGTGCAGTTGAGCGCGCGGCGCCTGGCCCGTGACGCACAGGATGGGGATCGAGTCGCCCGATGCGGAATACAAGCCTGTCAGCATGTCGGTGCCCGCGGGCCCCGATGTGCCGAGGCAGACTCCGATATTGCCGGGTCTGGCGCGGGTGTAGCCCTCGGCCATGTGCGACGCGCCTTCCACGTGCCGGGCCAGGATGTGCTTGAATTGGCCGTTGTCGCGCAGGGCCGAGTAAAGTGGATTGATGGCGGCGCCGGGCACGCCGAACAATGTGCTGACGCCTTCTTTTTGCAACACCGCGGCGGCGGCGTCTACTGCTCTCATTCGAGCCATGATGGTTCCTCTATTGCGTGGATGCGGTCTTGAATATCAACGGATGGTGACGCAGGGGTGGCGGCAAGGCCGGCCCCTGCGAACCGGCGTGAGTTTTCTGTATGGAGTCCAGAATAGAGAAAAACGGTGTTGATTTGAATGGCAGGAACTATAGTTTCTGCCGATACTTTTAGTATTTATTGAGGTTTTGGCTTTGTTGCCGGGCTGTAGATGTGTATTGATTTCCAGGCGCGGCTTTAGCTGGCTTTGGCCTGGAAAAATGAAAAGGAACATCCTGGCGGGCATGGGGTTCCCGTTATAATTTCCGCATAGCCCCTTATCAAAGGTATGGAATGGATCGGTATACTGCAATACGCAGCTTTGTCCTGGTGGCGGAAAAAGGCAGCTTCGCGGCGGCGGCGCTGATCGAAGGAGTTACGCCCGTCGTCATGGGGCGCCGCCTCAACGCCCTGGAGCGCAGGCTGGGCGTGCAATTGATGCACCGTTCCACCCGGGGACTGGCGTTGACCGATCTGGGGGAGCGATTTCTTGAAAGCTGCCAGCAACTGATCCATGATTTTGATGCGGCCGAAGGCAGCGTCAGTGCCGGGCGCAGCGCCGTGCGTGGACATCTGGTGGTGTCGGCGCCGGCTGCGTTCGGTCGCCGCCATGTTGCGCCGCATGCCGCCGCATTTCGCGCCCAATACCCTGAATTGCGCCTGTCGTTCAATTTCACCGACAGTGTGGTCGACCTGGTTCGCGAGGGCTACGATGTCGCCATACGCATCGGCGAGGTCAGGGATCCCAATTATGTGGCGGTGCGCTTGTTTCCCAACCGCCGGGTGGTTTGCGGCACGCCCGCTTATTTCGAGCGTCATGGCATGCCGCGCATCCCCGAGGATCTGGCGCGGCACAATTGCCTGGCGTTCAATCTGCAAGGCGGCCAGCAGCGCGGCTGGATCTTCCTGCGCGATGCAAGGCCTTTTGCCGTGCGGGTCGATGGCGACCTGGCGTGCAATGATGGCGAGCTGCTGTATGGCTGGGTCAAGCAGGGATTGGGTGTAGGCTGGCGCTCCACCTGGGAAATACAGGCCGAACTCAAGCGCGGGGAGCTCGTGACCGTGTTGGACGAGTTCGCCTTGCCCGGCTACGACATACAGGCCGTGTACCCCCAGCAGCGCTACCTGCCCGCCAAGGTGCGCCATTTCATTGATTATCTAAGATCCATCTACAACCAGGCCGGGTACTGGGAGAAGCAACAAACGGCATAAGCGGTTTGTTGCCCGGAGTTCGATATGTGCCAGGTCGTGACAGTGTTCCGTGCGACGACGGTTGGCCCCCGTTGCTGTCAGACGAGCCGCGCCTCGAGGCGCAGGCGCGCTATTTTGCCGATTTCCCGCAGGCATGCGGAGAGTTCGGTGGCGCGATCGCCCTGCAGCCGCGCCTCGATCGCGTCCATGATCTGGTAGCGGCTCAGGCCTTTGACGGCGATCACGAAGGGGAAGCCGAAGCGTTCCCGATAGGCGCGGTTCAGTGCACGCAGGCGCGCAAGTTCTTCGGCGCTGCATTGATCCAGCCCGGCGCCTTTCTGCTCCCGCGTGGAGGCTTCCGTGAGTGTGCCGCCGGCCGCCTCTTTTCCGGCCAGCTCCGGGTGGGCCGAGATCAGCGCCAAGCGGTCGGCTTCGCCGGCGGCGTTGACCGCGGCCATCATCGCGGCGTGCAGCGCCTGGATATCGGCGTAGGGGCGGGCGTGCCAGGCTTGTTCGGCGATCCAGGGCGAGTGTTCGAAGATATCTCCCAGGCAGGCCGCGAATTCGGCCTGGGAAAGCCCGGCCACACTGGCCAGCGATAGCGTCGGCGTCTCGGTTTGCATCATGGTGTCAGCTTTTCCCGTACAGCGTGTAGGTTGTCGCATATCTGGCTCCGGCCGGTCAGATGGCCCAGCCGCCCAGATAGAATACCGCCAGAACGACAGCAATGGCTACCGTGCCTGCATTCAGCTTGTTGAATTCGCAGGCCACGATGCGGCCGATCACCAGCGTGCAGAACCCCAGCATGATGCCGGTCACGATATTGCAGGTCAGCACGATGAAAACGGCGCACAGCAGGCCGGCCATGGCATCGACCATATCGTCCATATCCAGTTTCCGGATGCTGCCCAGCATCAGCAGGCCCACATACATGAGCGCCGGAGCGGTTGCATAGGCTGGCACCAGCGCCGCCAGCGGAGAAAGGAAAATCAGCGCCAGGAACATCAGGCCGACTATGGTTGCGGTCAGGCCGGTCTTGGCCCCGGCGGCCACGCCGGCCGCCGATTCGATATACGCCGCCGCCGGCGCTCCCCCCAGGAATGCCGAGACGACCGAGCTTACCGAATCGGCCGTCAGGGCTCGTCCGCCATTGATGATGCGGCCGCTTTGATCCAGTTGCCCGGCCTGGGCGGCCACGGCGCGTATCGTGCCGGTGGCATCGAATACCGCCGTCATGACCAGGGCCAGTACGCTGGGGATGACGGCGGCGGTGAGCGCGCCCTTGAGATCCATCGAACCGATCAGCGTAGCGTGGCCGGCCGTGCCCAGGGATGGCAGGGCCATGATGCCGCTGAACGTGACATTGGGATCGACGGCCAGTCCAACCAGGGAGAGGACGACAATCACGATCAGGATGCTGCCCGGTACGCGGCGCCGTTCCAGCCCGAAGATGGCCGCCAGCCCGCCGATCGACAGCAAAGCCGGCAGGCTGGCCAGATTGCCCAGAGCCACCGGCAGCCCGGGCCCCGGGTTCTTGACGACCAGGCCGACTCCGTTCGAGGCAATCAGCAGCAGGAACAGGCCTATGCCCACTCCCGTGCCGTGCGCGACCCCGGCCGGCAAGTTGCGCAGAATCCAGGAACGCACTCCCGTGACTGAAATGGTGGTGAATACGACCCCCATCAGGAATATGGCGCCCAATGCCACCGATGGCGACAGACCTTTGCCGAGCACGAGATCGAAGGCGGTGAAGGCGGTCAGCGAGATGGCGCAGCCGATCGCTATCGGCAGATTGGCCCACAGGCCCATCAAAAGCGAGCCGAAAGCGCTGGTGAGGCATACCGCGACGAATACGGCGCTGGTATCGAAGCCGGCCTTGCCAAACATGCCGGGCACGACAAACACCGAATAAGCCATGGTTAGAAAAGTGGTCAGGCCCGCCAATGTTTCCTGGCGCAGCGAGCTGCCGCGTTCGATAACTCCGAAATAGGCTTCCAGCCTGTCTGTGAGGCTGGGCGCGGCCTGCGCGCGTTCTCCGGGGGTCAGTACATATTCCTGGTCCGTCATGAATCGAGCTCCTTTATCAACCGGTTGAAACGGGCTGTCCGCGCCGTCGTCAGGTGTGCTTTTGCTTATGCGTTCCGGGAACAAAGGAAAAAACCGCGATGTGTCTCCTCACGTTTTCTGGCAGCTGCTTCATGGGCCGCTGCATCTTCCTGTACAAAGGACGCGTTTGGGTCGAGCTTATTTTAGGAGCGGGAATCGCCGTGAAATTTTCATGGGCGTGATGATGATTATCAAAAGTTTCTGATAATCGTCACCGCCCGCGGGCGTGTGTTCCACGCCATGCGCGCGCCGCGCCCGGGCTCAAGGCTTGTCCGCAGCGCTGGAGAATCCGGCGGCCACCTGGGCGATGAGCCGCCTGAGCCAGGTGACTTCCGCCGCGGTGTTCGCCCGCTTGTGCCAGAGCTGGTAGAAACGCATGGTTGGGAACTTGAATGGCGAAGGCAGGACCTTGACAGGCAGGTAGCGGGCGTAGTTCTGGGCAAACTGGCGCCCGGTGGTGAATACAAGGTCGGTGGACATCAAGATATAGGGAACCAGCCCGAAATACGGCACGGTCATGTGGATTTTGCGCCGCAAGCCATGTTCGGCAAGGCAGCCGTCGATGAAGCTGGTGCGTTCCGACACATAGGGCGTGGGCGCCAGGTGCCGCAATTCAAGGTAGTGCTGCAACGAAATTCCCCTGGACGCCAAGGGGTGCTGGTTGCCCAGCATGCATATCACTTCGTCGTCGAAGAGGCGCGACATATGCAGTTGCGGAGGCGGCTCCAGCCAGTTTCCGACCACTACGTCCAGGGTGCCGTTTTCGAGCGCATCCTGGTAATTGAAGTCGGCATTGATGGGGTGCACGATCAACTTGGCCTGAGGCGCGACGCGGCACAGCATCTCGGCGATATTGGGCAGGAACATGGCATCGAGATAGTCGGGGGCGCCGAGCCTGAATGTGCGGGTCGATGTTTGCGGGGAAAAACCCGCCGCCGGCTGGGTGATGTGGTCGATCGCCGCCAGCGCCTCGGTGGCGTGCGCCAGAAGTTCCCGGCCGCGTTCGGTGGCCACCATGCCCGATTTGCCGCGCACCAGCAGGGGGTCTGCGGTGATGTCGCGCAAGCGCCGCAAGGAATTGCTGATGGCGGGTTGGGACAGGCCCAGCTTGATTGCCGCGCGCGATACGCTTTGCTCGGTCAGCAAGACATGCAGCACGCGCAGCAAAGAGGTTTCGAGCTGTTCACGATGTCGTTCCATCGGAGTATTATCATAGGCAGATGCGGCGCTTGTCTATTGGCGTCCTCCCGCATGGGGCATGATAGTCATCATCATGCCATGCAAATACCGCCGGCCTGGGCCGATGCTATCGTGAGTACGACTTTTCATAGAACAAGGCAGACTCATGGAGACACAAAACATCCGCTTTTACTATCGTGGCCAGGTGCGTGAAATAGCCGGCCAGGCCACGACGCGGACCCTCCTGCAGTTCCTGCGCGAAGACCTGCATTGCACGGGTACCAAGGAAGGGTGCGCCGAGGGCGACTGCGGCGCCTGCACGGTGGTGGTGGGGGAATTGAATCGCCAGGGCGCGGTCGAGCTGCGGGCGGTCAATGCCTGTATCCAGTTTCTGCCCGCACTCGACGGCAAGGCGCTTTTTACCGTGGAAGATTTGCGCCAGCCCGGCGGCGCGCTGCATCCGGTGCAGCAGGCGCTGGTCGACTGCCATGGCTCGCAGTGCGGTTTCTGCACGCCCGGGTTCGTCATGTCGATGTGGGGCATGTATCTTGATCACGACTGGACCGGCCCCAAGCCCGCGCGCCAGGAAATCAACGACGCGCTATCGGGCAATCTGTGCCGCTGCACGGGCTATCGGCCCATTATCGATGCCTCCCTGGCCATGTTCGACTTGCCTCGCGTCGAGTTCGATCGCCAGGCGCTGGCCGAGTCGCTCAAGAAGCTGCGGCGCACAGAGACCTTCAGCTATCAGTCCGGCGGCCAGGTATTCCATGCGCCGCGCACGCTGGCGCAGCTTGCCGGCTTGCGCATCCAGTACCCGGATGCCCGGATACTGGCCGGCAGCACGGATATCGGTCTGTGGGTAACCAAGCAAATGCGCGATCTTCCGCACTTGATCCATATCGGCCAGGTGGCTGAACTGCGTGAAATTTCCAACGACGGCAAGTACCTGAACATTGGCGCCGGGGCGCTGCTTAATGAAGCTTTCGTGGCACTGACCGAACATTACGGCGAGCTGGATGAAATGCACCGGCGCTTTGCCTCGCTCCCCATCCGCAATGCCGGAACCCTGGGCGGAAACGTCGCCAATGGCTCGCCTATTGGGGACTCCATGCCCGCCCTGATCGTCCTGGGCACACGCATTATGCTGCGCCGGGGTGAGCGGCTGCGCGAGATGGCGCTGGAAGATTTTTACCTGGCCTACCAGAAGAACGCCCTGGAGCCCGGCGAGTTCGTCCAGGGAATTCGCGTCCCGCTGCCTGCTCCCGAACGGCGCTTTCGCACCTACAAACTGTCGAAGCGATTCGATCAGGACATTTCCGCTGTGTGCGCGGCTTTTGCCCTGTTGCTCGATGGCGATACGGTGCGCAGCGCGCGCATTGCCTTCGGGGGGCTTGCCGCGACCCCGAAGCGTGCCGCGCAGGCCGAACGCGCGCTGGAAGGCAAGCCCTGGAACGAAGCCAGTGCCAGGCTGGCGATGGATGCGCTCAAGAGCGATTACGCGCCCTTGTCCGATATGCGCGCCAGCAGCGTCTATCGGGCGACAGCGGCGCAAAATCTGTTGTACCGTTTCTTTCTTGAAACACGTCCGGAGGCGCCGCTTGATCTGTCGCGGCTCAGCGTGTTCGCCGCCGGCGTCGAGGCATAGGGGGCAGCATGAACACTCAGGTCGAAGCCTTCATGGGCATCCCGGAACAGGCCGTTGCGGGTAAAAAAACCGGCATATCCCCTCCGCATGAGTCGGCCGCCCTGCATGTCAGCGGCGAAGCGACGTATACCGACGATATTCCCGAACTGCAAGGCACCTTGCACTGCGCATTGGGGCTTTCGCAAAAGGCGCATGCGCGCATCGTCTCCATCGATCTGGATCCGGTGCGCAAAGCCCCGGGCGTCGTGGCGATACTGACGGCCGACGATATTCCCGGCGAAAACAACTGCGGCCCGGTGCTTCACGATGATCCGCTGCTGGCCGATCAGTTGGTGCAGTACATAGGCCAGCCCGTATTCGCCGTGGTGGCTGAAAGCCATGATGCCGCCCGGCGTGCGGCGCGCATGGCGGTCATACAGTACGAGGACCGGCCTGCGGTTCTTACACCGCAACAAGCCAAGGCCGAGCAGGCCGCGGTGCTTCCTCCCATGCGCCTGCAGCGCGGCGATCCCGCCGCGGCGATTGCCGCGGCGCCGCACCGGGTAGCCGGGACGTTCGAATGCAATGGCCAGGAACAGTTCTATCTGGAAGGGCAGATCTCTTATGCCGTGCCCAAGGAAGGGCATGGCGTGCATGTCTGGTGCTCGACCCAGCATCCCAGTGAAATGCAGGCGCTTATCGCGCATGCCCTGGGCTGGCATTCGCATCAGGTCCTGGTCGAATGCCGCCGCATGGGTGGCGGCTTTGGCGGCAAGGAGTCACAGTCGGCGCTGTTTGCCTGCGTCTCGGCGATTTGCGCAACGCGCCTGAATCGTCCCGTCAAGCTGCGCCTGGATCGCGATGACGACTTCCTGATCACCGGCAAGCGGCATGGGTTTTATTACGAATATGAAGCCGGTTTTGACGATGCGGGACGGATTCTGGGCGTAAAGCTCGACATGACATTGCGCGCCGGCTTTTCGGCCGATCTGTCCGAGGCCGTGGCGACGCGCGCGGTCTGTCATTTCGACAATGCCTATTATGTGCCGGACGTTGAAATCGCCGCGATGTGCGGCAAAACCAATACCCAGTCGAATACGGCGTTCCGCGGCTTCGGCGGCCCCCAGGGGGCGCTGATGATGGAAGTCCTCATGGATATGATAGGCCGCAAGCTGGGGCGTGATGCGCTCGATATACGGCGAGTCAATTTCTACGGAATCGGCGAGCGCAACACGACTCCCTACGGACAGCTGGTGGTCGACAATATCCTGGACCCGCTGGTCGATGAACTCGAGGCCAGCAGCGACTATCGGGCTCGCCGCAAAGAAGTGCACGCCTTCAACCGGTCCAGTGCAATACTCAAGAAGGGCCTGGCGCTTACGCCGGTCAAATTCGGCATCTCCTTCAATGTGCCGGCCTTCAACCAGGCCGGAGCCCTGGTCCATGTATATCGGGACGGTTCGGTCCTGGTGAATCATGGCGGCACCGAAATGGGGCAGGGGCTCAATACCAAGGTTGCGCAAGTGACAGCCATGGAGTTGGGGATCGATCTTCACCATGTTCGCGTCACGGCCACCGATACCAGCAAAATTGCCAATACCTCGGCAACGGCGGCTTCGACAGGCTCCGACCTGAACGGCAAGGCGGCGCAGGATGCCGCCCTGAAGATTCGCCGGCGCCTGGCGAAGTTTGCGGCCAAGCGTTGGGGCGGGTCGGCCGAATCCATCGTGTTCGCCGACAATGTCGTGTTGGTCAACGGCCATCGGCTTCCTTTTCCGGAGGTCGTGGACGCCGCTTACTGGTCGCAGGTACAGCTGTGGTCGGAAGGCTTTTACGCCACGCCGGGAATACGCTGGGACAAGCAGACGATGTCGGGCAAGCCCTTTTATTACTTCGCCTATGGCGCGGCCGTATCGGAAGTGCTGGTCGACACCCTGACCGGCGAATGGAAATTGCTGCGCGCCGATTTGTTGCACGATGTCGGCCAGTCCATCAATCCGGCCATCGATATCGGCCAGGTCGAAGGGGCGTTCATCCAGGGCATGGGCTGGCTGACGACCGAAGAGCTGTGCTGGAACCAGGACGGCCGGCTGACGACTCATGCTCCGTCCACCTACAAGATTCCAGCCGTCAGCGACTGTCCCGCTGATTTCAGGGTCAAGCTGTTCGACAATCGCAATGTCAAGGACACCATCCACCGCTCCAAGGCGGTGGGCGAACCGCCGCTGCTGCTGCCGTTCAGCGTATTCAATGCGATTCGCGATGCGGTGGCCAGCATAGGCGATTATCGCGACGAGCCGGTGCTTAATGCACCCGCTACACCGGAGGCCATACTCAACGCGATCATGGAACTGTCCGGACGGGATGCGAGCTGATGCATGACTGGATTACCGAAACCCAGCGCCTCCTGGCGTCCGGCGTGCCGGTCGTACTGGTGACGATTGCCAGGGCGGAAGGCTCTACGCCGCGCGAGGCCGGCGCCAAGCTGCTGGTGACGGATCGGCAGCAGTGGCAAACCATAGGGGGCGGGCATCTGGAGTGGCGGGCTGCCGAAATTGCCCGGGAAATGCTGCGGAGTGAATCGGCCGGCCACGTTCGCCATGTCGAACGACTGTCGCTGGGCCCGAGCCTGGGGCAGTGCTGCGGCGGCGCGGCCACGCTGGTGTTCGAACGGTTGGCGCCCTCCGATCTGGAATGGGTGTCGACTCTGGCGCAACGCGTACAGGCTGGCCAGGCCTGTACGCGCACTGTGATGCTCACCGATGCCGGCCCTGTGGTGCTGGGCGATCCGAAAGCCAATGCAAATGCCATGCCCGGCTCGCCGCGTGAAGCATGCCTTCTATGGCATGAACAGGGGCGCAGCGGCTTCAGCGAGATCATAGCCCCGCCCGATTTTCACATTGTGCTGTTTGGCGCGGGCCATGTAGGGCAGGCGCTGGTGCGAATACTTGCAACGCTGCCGTGCACGGTAAGCTGGGTTGACGAGCGCGACGCGCAATTCCCTTCGGTACTGCCTGCCAATGTCTCGATTGAAGCCACGGATACGCCCGAGGTCCTTATTGCCCAGGCTCCGCCGCGCAGCTATTTCCTGGTCATGACGCATAGCCATGCGCTCGACCAGCATTTGTGTCAGCATATATTCCTGCGTCGCGATTTTGCCTATTTTGGCCTTATCGGTTCGCGCACCAAGCGGCGCAAGTTCGAACGCCGTCTGCAAGAGCGCGGCGTTCCCGCCGAGCGTCTTGCGCAAATGATCTGTCCGATAGGCGTGGAAGGCCTGGCGGACAAGAGGCCCGAGGTGATCGCCATTGCGGTCGCCGCGCAGTTGTTGCGCGTGCATGAACAGCAGGAAACGACGCCGGCAAGTCATCTCGATGCCTTGGTCCGGCAAATTCGAACGATCCCATCCCGACAGGATGCCACCATAGAATGAATTTATGAGCCCGACTCACCAAGCCGGCGATACAGCCATCCCTGAAAAGCCATGCGCCTATCGCGCCCAATTGTTGTATTTCAGGGCTCGGCCCGGCGATACGCCCGAGAACGGCTCGACGGTGTGGCTGTCCGATGGCCTGTTGGTCGTCGAAGGCGGGCGCATTGCGCAAGTCGGCGATTATCGTCAGTTGGCGCCCTCCCTGGGCGCTGACGTGCCGGTGGTGGATTGGCGCGGCAAGCTGATCGTCCCGGGCTTTATCGATACGCACATCCATTATCCGCAGACCGATATGATCGCCTCGCCGGCGCCGGGTTTGCTTCCCTGGCTGGAGAAATACACTTTCCCCACCGAGCGGCGTTTCGAGAACCCCGATTATGCGGCCGAGGTGGCGCGTTTTTTCCTCGATGAGCTGCAGCGCTGCGGTACGACGACCGCGCTGGTGTATTGCACGGTCCATGCTGGGTCGGCTGAGGCCTTTTTCACCGAAAGCCATGCGCGCAATCTGCGCATGGCGGCCGGCAAGGTCATGATGGACCGGAACTGCCCCGAGTTTCTTCGCGATACCGCCGAATCGGGGGCGCGCGACAGCGAGACGCTGATTCAGCGCTGGCATGGCAAGGGCCGCCAGATGTATGCCCTTGCGCCGCGCTTTGCCCCTACCTCCAGCGAAGCGCAACTGGCGGTGTGCGGCGAGCTTGCGCAACGCTACAGCGATGTGTTCATTCAAAGCCATGTGGCGGAAAATCAGGCCGAGGTAAAGTGGGTTGGCGAGCTGTTTCCGGGCCATCGCAGCTATCTTGATGTCTACGATCATTTTGGCCTGCTGCGCCGCCGTTCCGTCTACGGGCATTGCATCTGGCTCGACGATGTAGATCGGCGCCGCATGCATGAAACGGGAGCCCTGGCGGCGCATTGCCCTACATCGAACCAATTCCTGGGCAGCGGCCTGTTTGATTTCGCTGCCGCCCAGGCCACCGGCCAGCCGGTTTCCCTGGCCACCGACGTTGGCGGCGGCTCGTCGTTTTCGATGCTGCAGACCATGAACGAAGCGCACAAGGTGGCGAGGTTGTCGGGCTATCATTTAAGCGCCACGACCATGTTCTACCTCGCCACGGAAGGCGCCGCGCAATCCCTCGATCTGGGCGGGCAGATCGGTACCCTGGCCGCCGGCGCGGAGGCCGACTTCATTGTCCTGGATCCGCAGGCCACGCCTTTGCTGGCGCGCCGGACCGCCGCTTCGGAATCACTTGAAGAATTGCTGTTCGCCCTGGCCATGCTGGGCGACGATCGCGCCGTTGCCGCAAGCTATGCGGCCGGCCGCAAACTGCATCAGCGTGAGGACAGGCCGGCCCGAAACTCCTGATAACAGGGGCTCTGGCTGCCTGGCTCAGTTCCCGGCCAGCCGGCCCCAGATGCGTACGCGGCTGATGCCGCCATCGGGAAACATATTGATGCGCACGTGTGTGACCGGGCCAATGCGGCCGATCTGCGCGCCGTCGAAGAAATGTTGCTTGTCCATTTCCATTTTCTGCTCGCCAAGCAGCTCGGGCCAGAACATGGCCTGGGTGACCAGGGATTCATCGGTCGATTCGGCGACGCGAGCGGCCTGGATGGAGACCCGATCCGGGTAGTTGCCCTTGAAATGCGCGGTATCGATTTCGATCTTTTCCACGATGGCGGCATGACCCAATTCGATCAGGCACCAGTCCGAACCCGGTTCGCGCCGGCGGCGGGTTTCCCAGCCGTCTCCCATGTTTATGCCGCGGCCCGGCATGATCAGGCGGAAGGGCGCGCCGAAATGGGCATTGTTATAGGCGGCAATGCGCCCGCCGTTTTCCAGCGCCGAGACTTCATACAAGGCGCTGGCGTCTTTGGCATTCCAGTCGCAGGCGGCCTGCCCATATACCCGCAGGCGCGCGATGCCGCCGTCGGGCAGCATGTTCAGCCGCAGATGAGTCCAGACGCGGTCGTCGCCGACGATTTCAATGAAATGGTGCGAGTCGCCGGACAATGATCGCGCGGCGACGATTTCGGTCCATTGCGTGCCGGCATCGGGGTCGCCTTTGCTGTGGCAGGCCTGCACGGAAGCGGCCGGGGGAAAGTTGCCGGTAAAGTGGCTGGTGTCGATGTCCAGGCCTTTGACGGCGCCCGGCAGGCCCAGGCGGATAACGGCGGAGTCGTGGCCGCCGTTGCGCCGGCGGCGGGTTTCCCAGCCGTCCATCCACTTTCCGTGATCGTCGAACTTGCCCACGATGAATACCGGCTCGGAGGATTGCAGCATGCGATCGGCAGCCGCGAAAAACTCGTCGGAACACGACAGTGTCTTGGCGCCGAAATCGGCCGAGGCCAGGTTGGCATAACGGGTGGCGAACGCAGGTGGTTCGACAAACGGCGCATTCACGATCGTACCGGCGGGAAGATTGGGCGTAGCCATTTTATTTGCTCCAGATGCGGGGGTGCAAGGTATGCGCGGCAAACAGCCGCGGCTTGCGGGAACAGAGGGTGTCAGGAATGTTCGCTTTCGTTCCAGGGATGGCGTTCGATCCAGTGGCGCGCGATGGCGGCGCGGGTGGGGATCCAGACGCGATCGTGCTGCTGTACATAATCGAGGAAACGTTGCAGGGCGGCAAAGCGGCCAGGCCGGCCCGTCAGCCTGCAATGCAGGCCCACAGACATCATTTTGGGCGCAATGTCTCCTTCGGCATACAGCACGCTGAACGCATCTTTCAGGTAGTTGAAGAACTGTTCGCCGCTGTTGAAGCCCTGGGGCGACGCAAAACGCATGTCGTTGGTGTCCAGCGTGTAAGGCACGATGAGCTGGGGCTTTTTCGTATTGTCTTTCATTTCAACCCGCGTCCAGAAGGGCAGGTCGTCGCCGTAGTAGTCCGAGTCATACAGGAAGCCGCCTTCTTCCATGACGAGGCGGCGCGTATTGGGACTGTCGCGGCCGGTATACCAGCCTTCGGGATGGCGCCCCAGCAGGGTCGAGACGACTTCGACGCAGCGCCGCATGTGTTCCCGTTCGATGCTTTCCTCGACCGACTGATAATGGATCCAGCGATATCCGTGGCAGGCGACCTCGTGGCCCAGCTCGACAAACGCCCGCGCCACTTCGGGGTTGCGTTCAAGCGCCATGCCGACTGCGAAGATGGTCAAGGGCAGGCCGCGCCTTTCGAATTCGCGCAATATGCGCCATACGCCGGCACGCGAGCCGTATTCGTAAATGGATTCCATGGAAAGGTGGCGTGCCGGATAGGCGTCGGCGCCTATGATTTCAGACAGGAACTGCTCCGAAGCCGGATCGCCGTGAAGCACGCAATTCTCTCCCCCCTCTTCATAATTCAGCACGAACTGGACGGCGATGCGTGCCTTGCCGGGCCAGTTGGCCTGAAGCGGATTGCGGCCGTAGCCGATCAGATCGCGAGGGTAGTTTTCTTGCTGCATTGTCGGGATTCCAAAAATCAACGTTTGACGCTGAACGCGGACCAAGGGTCGACCGGCCCTTTTTCAGGTTCGTTCATGCGATGTTCGCAATCTTCAAGGTGATGGTGCATGGCCGCCTTGGCGGCCTCGCCATCGTGGCGGGCAAGCTTGTCGAGTATGTCCTGGTGTTCGAAATACGAGCATGCGCTTTCACCCGGCGTGTCGTAGTAGGCAATGATGAGCGAGGTGCGCGCGCACAGGCTGTGCAGCATTTCGGTCAGCACCTGATTGCCCAGGAGATGCGCCATCTCGACATGGAAGGCATTGGACAAGCGGATCCAGCTGATGCGGTCCCCGCCTTCGAACGCCTTGCGTTCCCGGTCCACCATATCGTAGAGAGGCGCAAGGCGCGCCCGGACGTCGGGTAGCGCCAGCAGCATGTCGATGGTCATGCATTCCAGCGCGCGGCGCATTTCGAATACGTCTTGCGTTTCTTTGGTGCTGGGTTGCCACACAAAGGCGCCGCGGTTGGGCTCGATGACAACGATCTTGTCGTGGGCCAGTTGCGACAGCGCCGTGCGCACCGTGGCGCGCGAGCAGGCGAACACCGTGCATAGCGCCGCTTCTGTCAGCTTGGCGCCGGGCAGCAGGCGGCGGTCCATGACGGCATCGAAAATATCGTCATAGACGCGGTCGATCTCGGATCGCGCGCCGCTGCCTTGCGGCCCGCGCAGGGACGAGGCCGGAGGCGCGGCAAGATCGGTTGAAACATCGCGATGCGGGTTCAGATGGAGCATGAGGAAAATTTCTTGAGTTCACGTATTGACAATTATTGTGGACTGGAAGAGAATCGTCAACATAAATTGTTAACAATTATTGGTGATCGGTCAGAAACACATTCAATCTCACCGTTGCCGCGCAAATCCAGGCCTGTGTTTCAATCGGGAAAAACGGCCAGGCTATTGAAACGATTAATCGGAGACATACATGGGAAAGCTCTCGACCCATGTGCTGGACACCATGCATGGTGTGCCGGCGCAAGGCGTACGCATCGATCTGTACCGCATCCGCGAGGCCGATCGGACGCTGCTCAAGCAAGCCGCCACCGATGCCGATGGCCGTTGCGAATTCCTGCTGCAGGGCGCAAGCCTGCAACAGGGCGTCTATGAATTGGTTTTCCATGCGGGCGATTATTTTGCGGGCAAAGGCACGCCTGTTCCCGAACCTCGCTTTGTGGACCAGGTCGTCCTGCGCTTTGGTGTGGCCAATGCGGCCGAAAACTACCATGTTCCGCTGCTGGTCACTCCCTGGGCCTGGTCCACTTACCGCGGCAGTTGAATCGGCCGCTGTGCCGGCCCCAAGCCCCAATGCATCAAGAGAATACCCATGGAAGCTTTTGCACTTGAATTCGGTAATTTGCTGTTGCGCTGGCTGCATGTTATTGCCGCCATTGCCTGGATCGGCGAATCCATCTATTTCGTCATGCTGGACAACAGCCTGCATGCGCCGCGCGGCGAGCACAGCAAGAAACTGGGCGTATTTGGCGAAATGTGGGCCGTGCATGGCGGCGGCTTCTACCATAACCAGAAATACCTGACCAATCCCGCCGAATTGCCTGAAGACCTGCACTGGTCGTTCTGGAAGGCCTATACCACCTGGTTGTCGGGTTTCGGCCTGTTCACCATCCTGTATTTGCTCAAGCCGGCTTTCTATCTGGTCAATCCGGCCAGTCCCTGGGCCTGGGCGGCTTCCCTAAACGGCTTGCAGGCCAGTCTGCTGGCCATCGCCTTTCTGGTGGTGGGCTATATCATCTACTCCCAGTTGTGCCGCCGCGTGAGCCCGAATATGGAGCGCGACGGGTTGCTTAGCCTGGCGGTGGGCGCGATGATGGTCGCCGTGGCGTACCTGACTACGCAAATCTTTCCCGGCCGCGCCGCTTTCCTGATCACCGGGGCGCTCATGGCGACCTGCATGTCGGCCAATGTCCTGTTCTGGATCATTCCCGGGCAGCGGCGCATGGTCAATGCCCTGAAGGCGGGCCGGGCCCCCGATCCGCTGGATGGAAAACGCGGCAAGCAGCGGTCGGTGCACAACACCTACTTTACGCTGCCGGTCGTGTTCCTGATGCTGAGCAATCATTACTCGTTCACCTTTACCGGCCCGTACGCCTGGGTCGTCATGAGCCTGTTCATTTTTGCCGGAGCCGTGATTCGCCAGTATTTCGTGCTGCGCCACATGGGCAAGAACCAGCTTGCCTATCCGCTTGCGGGAATCGTGCTGTTGCTGGCCGCAGGCTGGCTGGCCGCGCCTGCACCGGCGCTTCCGGTGCAGGAACACGCCACGGCTTCCGTGCAAGGCAAGGCGGCGGCGCCCGAGGGTGCCGGCCTGGAGCAGGTACGGGCCATTGTGCAGGCGCGCTGCGTCGAATGCCACTCGGCCAAGCCAACCCAGGCCGGCTTTCCTTCAGCGCCCGCGGGCATCATGTTCGATACTGCGGAAGAAGTGCAGTTGCACGAGGCGCAGATCAAGCAGGTCGTGGCCAGCAAATATATGCCCCTGGCCAACATGACGAAAATGACGGATGGCGAACGCGCAGCCATCGCGGCCTGGGGCGGAAAATAATCCGCTTGCATGTTCCTGTCATATAGCGCAACTATACTTAAGCTAAAAAGAAGCGCTATTTAAAGTACCATAGACATGGCCGCTGGGTTAGCGAGGCCATGTCTGGTCAGACACAAGGAGTGCATCATGAGAACGCAGCCCCAATTGATAGGCGCACCCGCCGCGTTGATGTTGCTGGACGGATGGTCCGCAGTGGAGTCGCGCGACGCCATACACAAAACTTTTGTGTTCAAGAACTTTAGCGAAGCATTCGGGTTCATGACGCGCATTGCTTTGCAGGCGGAAAAACTCGATCATCACCCTGAATGGTCGAATGTGTACAACCGGGTGGGTATTACTCTCACGACGCACGATGCCAAGGGTGTGACGCAACTCGATGTCTCTATGGCCGCATTCATTGATCAGCTGACCTGAACAATTTTTCGATCTGCTGCATCCGTATCTGCATTTCTTTCGTATATGTGTATGTAGGGCAATCCTGCACATACACTTGAAAGGAATAATGATGAAAACAGCTATTCAATCGGTAATGCTCGCGTCGATCCTTGCGGCCGGTGCGGCGGGCGCGGCAACGGTCGATGTGGGGGGCGCCGCCATGTTCCCGCAAAAGAATATTGTCGAAAATGCCGTCAATTCCAAAGACCACACCACACTGGTTGCGGCGGTGAAAGCGGCGGGCCTCGTGGATACTCTGGAGAGCAAAGGGCCCTTTACTGTATTTGCTCCCACCAATGCCGCTTTCAATGGCTTGCCTGCAGGCACGGTGGAAACCCTGATGAAGCCGGAAAACAAAAATCAGTTGGCAAAGGTGTTGACTTATCACGTGGTTCCGGGCAAATATACAAAGGGTGATCTTGAAAGACTGATCAAGAAAGGCGGTGGCAAGGCCATGCTGAAAACAGCATCGGGTGGTTCGCTGACTTTTATGATGAATGGGCCGCGGAATGTCCAGGTAAAGGACTCGTCCGGCGGTGTCGCCAACATCAGTACCTACGACGTGATGCAAAAGAATGGCGTTATAGATGTCGTCGATAAAGTGCTGCTTCCCAAATAGTGCGTCTGCCGGTTGGCCTTGTCGGGCTTTTCCGGCAAGGCCAGTCGAATCGTAAAGGCAACGTGGCAGATGGCGGGACTCTCCGACGATGAATATCGGAATTTGTTGAATGCGGTATCGCAGGGCGACCGACGGGCCTTTGAGGCGCTTTATAAAGGCCTGTCGCCGCGTCTGTATGCGCTTGCCCTGCGTTTGTTGAAACGCCCCGTGTGGGCCGAAGAAGTTTTGCAAGACAGTTTTATAACGGTATGGAACAAGGCCGCCAGCTACGACGCTTCCAGCAGCTCACCGCTAACCTGGCTGACGCATATTGTGCGCAATCGGGCCATCGATTGGCTGCGCGGCGCGGATAACCGCTGGGACGAACTCGACGATGTGGCGCTGAACCAGCTTCCCGATCCTGGCAAGAATCCGCTGGAACATCTGGAGCAGGCCGACGCCGCTGGTCGTCTGGGCGACTGCCTGGGCCAGCTTTCGGCCGAACAGCGACAAAGTATTGTGTTGGCGTACTACCATGGCTTGTCGCATGACGAGATTTCCAAAAAACTCGAACACCCACTGGGGACCACCAAAAGCTGGATACGTCGCGGTTTGAGACAATTGAAAGGGTGCCTGGGCTTATGAACGAGCGCGCGCGTAACGATAATATATTGGCAGGCGAGTACGTTCTGGGTACCTTGCGAGGTGCTGCCCGGCGCCGCTTCGAGGCTCTGATGGAGCGGGATCCCGCATTGTCAGCCGAAGTGCGTCAATGGCAGGATATCCTGACCGCGCTGGATGCCGGCGATGCGCCGGTCGATCCTCCGGCACGTGTATGGCGCACTATTCAATCGCGCCTGCCTCCGCAGCAGGGCTTGATCCGCGATTTTCGTCATCATGTTCCCGGGCATCGCCGGTGGCAGCTTGTCAGCTTTGCACTGGCGGCCAGCCTGGTTGCGGCGTTGTTATGGCCGCGTTTTCTCGTGCCGAACGGGGCAGACACGGCACCCTTGCCAGTTGCGGTGCTGGCAAGCACCCAGGAAGGTTCTGCAGGGCAAGTGGTTGCCAGTTTCGATGCCCGTACTGGGCAACTCGTTCTGACGCCGCTGAATTTCACGGCGCTGCAAGCCGGGCATAGCTTGCAATTGTGGCTGATTGCCAAAGATCAGAAACCCGCGCCGCTGGGATTGATCGGCGCGCAAGCCAGTACAGTGATTGTCTTGAAGCAGTCCCGCCTCAGCCCCGATGTGACGCTGGCAATCAGTCTGGAGCCGACAGGAGGGTCTCCGACCGGTCAGCCCACGGGAGCGGTACTGTATGCGGGGAAAGTCGGCAAGATCTGATGCCGGGCGCAGGTGCCCGGCATGATCGACCCCGGTATTGGGTCAGGCGGACAGGTCTTTGACTTCCCTGCTGATGCCATTAGCCTGGCACGAGGCGATGCCATTGTCGCGCGATGCTTCATCGGCATACATTTGGCTGTTTCCTATGACCTGGTGGTTGGCGGCCTTCAAGGTGAAATAGAATTTCCCGTTGGTGGCTATGGCTTTGGAGTAGTGCGCGGCGTCGGCGCAGTTTTTTTGCACGGATGCGATGCCGTTTTCGGCAGAAGCCTTGGCGGTATACATTTCGCTGGACAGAATAATCTGGGCATTGCCTGCCTTGAGCGAGAAATAGAATTGGCCATCTTTTGCTTTGTGTAATTCGAACCAGCCGGACATGGTGTCTCCTTTGCGTGATGAAAAAACGAAAGCTGCGGGCATTGCAATGAGCGCCGTCGGTACGATACAGGCCAGGCGTCCAGCTTGAAGTGTGCCGCAATTTGCGGCTGCGCGCCAGCCAAGCTTGGTAAAGATTTTCCGCAAACTGGCTGGCCACGGCCTGCGACCGTGACGCAGGCGTCAACTGCCGGGCGTGAAAACGCCGACCAGCAATGAAATAGTCAAGACCGACAGAATCGTCGAGATCAGGATGGCCTGCGAGGTCACGGCGGGCTCGCGCTCGTAGAGCTTGGCCAGCATAAAGGGGCCGGTACCTATGGGCAAGGCGCTGAGCAGCACGGCGGTGTTCGCCCACAGCGCAGGCATGTCGAACACCCCGTACACCAGCACGGCGGTGACCAGGGGATGCAGGAACATTTTGAGCGTAACAATGCGCCACACGGCACCGCGGTGTTCGGCCGGCTGGGACTGAGCCAGGAACAGCCCTATTGTGACCAGCGCGCAGGGGCTGGCCGCCGCTCCCAGCAAAGTGGTGAATTGCAGCAAGGGGCCGGGCAGGGACAGGTGCGTGGCGGGGAAGAACAGGCCGGCCGCCGGCGCAACCACCAGCGGATTGCGCAGCACGGAGCTTGCAACTTTGCGGCAGGTCCGCTTCAGGCTGCGCGACCCTTGCAGATCGATTTCAATCAGCACAATGGAAAACGCAAACAGGGCGCAGGCGGTCAGTATGGCCGCGATAATGGCGGCGGGCAGGCTGGCCTCGCCAAATACCATCAGGCATAGCGGGATGCCCATGAAGCCGGCATTTGAGTACGAGGCAGCCAGGCCCTCGAGGCTGGCATCGGCCAGGCGCCCGGAACGCTTCTTGTCGAGCAGGTACGAAACCGCAAACACGATGGCGATGCCCAGCGTGAAGCCCCAGAAATAGCCGGGATGATCGAGTTGATCCCAAGTGATTTGCGCCATTGCCTGAAACAGCAGCGCCGGAAGCGCCAGCCAAACCACGAATTTGTTCAGGCTGTCGACGGCGCCCGGCCCCAGCAGGCGCTTGCGGGCGCATAGATAGCCTATTGCGATCAGGCCGAATAGCGGCAGGACCGCGTTCACCACGAGATTCAATTCAATTCCTCAAGCCGGAAGCGGGCGCGGCGCGTGAATGGGTGTGAGTGGTTCCGGATCTGGATGCGATGCAAAGCCGAAAATACGGAAATTGGAAGTGTAGCGATTTTCGGAAGATCCAGAGTCGAAAGGCCGGAAATAGGCCAGCGCATGCCACTTTTGTTTTTCAGTTGGGGTAAAGTGAGTGCATGTCTCGTATGCCTGTCACAGGGCGTTTTTATCATTCAAAATTTTGAGCGGATCTGCATGTTTGATTCTTCGAGTTTCGATAGCCCTCCCATCTTGCCTGAACTGATTCCGTTCACGGGTTTTTCGGATGCCCAGGCCGCGGTCGAACGCCTGGTGGAAATCTACGCCCGCAATACGGCCTTCATACGCGATGCATTCCAGGACTATGCCGCGGGCCGTTTTTCCAAGGCGCAACGAGTGCGGGCCTATTACCCGGCTGTGCGAATCAAGGTGCATACGTATCAGGGCGTTGACAGCCGGCTGTCGTATGGGCATGTGGTGGAGCCCGGCGCCTACATGACCACTATCACGCAGCCGGTCCTGTATTTCGACTACCTGAAAGAACAGTTCGGCCTATTGCTCAAGAATCACGGGGTGCAGCTCGAGATCGGCGAGTCGAACCTGCCGATTCCATTGCATTTCGCTTTTTCGGACGGGCAGTATGTGGAAGGCGTGTATTCCGACACGCTGGGCGATTCGCTGCGCGACCATTTCGATGTGCCCAATCTGGCGGTGACCGACGACGCCATCGTCAACGGAACCTGGCAGGCCAGGCATGGCGAACCCGCGCCTCTGGCCCCGTTCACGGCGCCGCGGATCGATTATTCGCTGCATCGATTGCAGCACTATACGGCTACGGCACCCACGCATTTTCAGAATTTTGTGCTGTTTACCAACTATCAGTTTTACGTGGACGAATTTTGCCAGTGGGCGCGCGAAATGCTGGTGCAGGGCGAGGGCGGCTATACCGCTCTGGTCGAACCGGGAAACGTCACGACACGCAGCGGCCCTGACGCCGAACGCAGCGGCCAGGCTCCGGCGCGCCTGCCGCAAATGCCTTCGTATCACCTGGTGCGCGAGAACCATACCGGCATTACCCTGATCAATATCGGGATCGGCCCCTCGAATGCCAAGACCATTACCGACCACGTGGCGGTCTTGCGCCCTTCGGCGTGGCTGATGCTGGGCCATTGCGCCGGCCTGCGTACGACGCAGCGCCTGGGCGATTATGTGCTGGCGCATGGCTATGTGCGCGAAGACCACGTGCTGGATGCCGATTTGCCCAATTGGGTGCCCGTGCCGCCTTTGGCCGAAATCCAGATTGCGCTGGAGCAGGCGGTGGCGGAGGTGGCTGGCTTGTCGGGCTGGGAACTGAAAAAAATCATGCGCACCGGCACGGTCGCGACCATCGATAATCGCAACTGGGAGTTGCGGGAACACCGCGAACTGGTGCAGCGTTTTTCCATGTCGCGCGCTATTGCGCTGGATATGGAATCCGCTACGATTGCGGCCAACGGTTTCCGGTTTCGCGTGCCCTACGGCACTTTGCTGTGTGTGTCCGACAAACCCCTGCATGGCGAGCTGAAACTGCCCGGCATGGCCAGCGATTTCTACCGGACGCAAGTTGGCCAGCATTTGCATATCGGCATACGGGCGCTCGAGCTGCTGCGCGAAATGCCGCGCGAACGGCTGCATTCGCGCAAGCTGCGCAGTTTTATCGAAACGGCGTTCAAATAGGGCGTTTGCTGGGCCGGACTGTTTTGGCTGGAGTGATTTTATTTCTATAAAGACGCCGCAGGGTGGGCGGTGCTGTGCAGTCCGGCACGTCCAGCGGTCGTGGCGCTGCGCACCCCGACTGCCCGGGTCTGCCTCGTCCAGGCGGGCGTCGGGCCAACTCGCGCCGCCCCGCGCTGCGGGGCGCCACTCAGACAGGGCCCGCCGAAGGCCCCCGCCTTCCCTTCGTCAGCACCCGGCGCTGGACTACCGCCGGAC
>NZ_BAAGUZ010000026.1:0-79807 GCF_054781135.1 Paralcaligenes ginsengisoli | reverse complement strand
AGGCGGGGGCTTTCGGCGGGCCATGTTTGAGCGCAGCCGCGCCAGCGGCGTAGCGAGTTGGCCCGACGCCCGCCTGGACGAGGTAGATCCGGATCAAGCACGCCGTGCCGGTCCTGACCCCAAGCCCCGATAGACGGCGTCTTCAAATACCAAACCGTAAATACCAAAGCGACCAAAACATCCAATCCCGTAAACCACTCGAACCAAAAATATGCTGGAACGCCTGTTCAAAACAAGGCTTGGAGCAAGAATATCAAACGGAAGAATCGTCATCCTGATCGCCAAGGATCTGGCGCAGGCAATTGGCGGAAAAGCCGCGCGAAGCCAGGAACCGAAACTGCCTGGCATATTCCTTGGCGTTTTGAGGAGCTTGCGAAAATTTTTTTGCCCAGACCCCGCGGGCGCGTTCGACTTCGGTGCTTTGCAGGCTGGTGCGCAACGCGGAGACTTGCTCGTCGGCCAGGCCATGCCGCTTTAATTCCTGCATGATGAGCGCGGTGCCCTGGCGGGCCGCCTTGCGATGCATCAGGGCTTGTGCAAAGCGCTCGTTCGACAGCCATTGCTCGCGCTCCAGCTCGTCGAGCACTCGTTGCAACTCGGCGGGATCGTCGGTGTGCGCAGCCAGTTTACGTTCGAGTTCGAGGCGTGAATGCTCGCGCCGCGACAGAAAACCTACGGCACGAGCCTTGAGGCTCAAGCCCGAAGTTTTTTTCTTGCTCCCGGAAGAAGCAAGCTGTTCGAAAGCATCATCGTTATCGAACTTGTCTGGCATGTTAAATGGCAATCAAATACACCAAGAGCAGTGCTGGCAGGCCACGACTGGATCGATTATCGAGCCAGCCGGGACAAGCGCGCCATGCCTTATTCGTCGGCTTCGGCTTCCGCCTCGACAGCGTTGGCGGGCTCCCTTACCACTACGGCAGCCTTGGCTATCACGCCCAATTGTTCACGTACCCTGTTTTCGATTTCAAGAGCCATGTCGGGATGCTCTTTAAGATACTCGCGCACATTGTCCTTGCCCTGGCCGATGCGCGTGCCGCCGTAGCTGAACCAGGCGCCGGCCTTGTCGACGATATCGGCCTGGACACCCAGGTCGACGATTTCGCCTTCGCGTGAAATGCCGCTGCCGTACATGATATCGAACTCGGCCTGCTTGAATGGCGGGGCCACCTTGTTCTTGACCACTTTGACGCGGGTTTCATTACCCACGACTTCGTCGCCCTTCTTAATGGCGCCGATACGGCGGATATCGAGCCGAACCGAAGAATAAAACTTGAGCGCATTGCCGCCTGTAGTGGTTTCGGGATTACCGAACATGACGCCGATTTTCATGCGGATTTGATTGATGAAAATAACCATGCAATTCGTTCGGTTGATACTGGCCGTAAGCTTGCGCAAAGCCTGGCTCATAAGACGAGCCTGCAGGCCGGGAAGCGAATCGCCCATATCGCCCTCGATTTCGGCTTTGGGCACAAGCGCCGCCACCGAGTCGATGACGATGAGATCGACCGAACCCGAACGCACGAGCGCATCGGTGATTTCAAGAGCCTGCTCGCCTGTATCGGGTTGTGAAATGAGCAGATCGGCCAGGTTGACACCCAGCTTGGAGGCATACTGAACGTCGAGCGCGTGCTCGGCATCGATAAAAGCGCAGGTACCGCCCACTTTTTGCATCTCGGCAATGACTTGCAGGGTCAGTGTGGTTTTACCGGACGATTCGGGGCCGTAGACCTCGATGACACGACCGCGCGGCAAGCCACCTACGCCCAGGGCGATGTCAAGGCCCAGCGAACCCGTGGAAACCACCTGGATATCGTGTTCGACCTTGTTGTCGCCATAGCGCATGACGGAACCTTTGCCGAACTGCTTGTCGATTTGCGATAAGGCGGCAGCAAGTGCTTTGGCGCGCTCGGCGGTAGCGGCTTTGCTATTTTTGTCGTCCATGTACGATCCTTGGCTAAAAAAATTGAAGTTGGACGCGGTAGCGCCCACTATGATCCGAATGATTATTGCACCAAATTATACTGTATAAACAAACAGTAAATAAAAATATTCGCCGAATTCATCGTTATCCCTTACTGGTCGGCGTTCCGGCCACGTGTCAAAATGAAACATTCCACGGGGGAATCAAGATCAACAGGCCAGGGACATGCATATTTTAATCGCTGAAGACGATAGTATTCTTGCGGATGGACTTTCCCGTTCGCTACGCTACGACGGCTACGCCGTCGATGTCGTCAATGACGGTTCCAGCGCCGATTCCGCCCTGCAGCTCCAGGCTTTCGACCTGCTTATCCTCGACCTGGATCTGCCGCAACTGCACGGCCTCGAAGTTCTGCGCCTGCTGAGGCAACGGCACACCCCCATACCGGTTCTCATACTGACTGCGGCAGATGCCATCGAACAACGCGTCAGGGGGCTCGACCTGGGCGCCGACGACTACATGGCCAAACCTTTCGCCCTGACCGAGCTCGAAGCCCGCGTACGGGCCCTTACCCGCCGCAGCTCCGGCAACAGCACCACCGTGCTCAAGCACAAGAATCTCAGCTTCGACCTGAATGGGCGCATTGCCAGGATACATGACCAGCAAATCGAACTGTCTGCGCGCGAAACCAGCCTGCTCGAAATTTTTCTCTCGCGCTGCGGCCGCATGATCAGCAAAAACCAATTCGTCGACCTGCTGTGCGAATGGGGTGAAGAAGTCACCACCAATGCCATCGAAGTGTATATCCACCGACTGCGCAAAAAGCTTGAACCCAGCGGTGCGCGCATCATTACGGTGCGCGGCCTGGGGTATTGCCTCGAACCCGAATCGCGCAACAATTCGCTCGCCGCCTGAGGCGGCGCGGCACGCGCGCCCGGCGGCTCCGCCACATCAACGATCTCCAGCGCCCAGCGTACAAGCCTTGTTCAAGCCACCTCCACCGCAGAAAAAAAAACCCAACAGAACTCTGCTGAGCAAAATCCTGATATGGATGTTCGGGCCCCTGTTTTTGTTATGGACAATCGGTATTGTCATTACGTACTTTATTGCCCAGAATATTGCCAACGCCCCCTACGACAAGACACTGACCGGCCACCTGCGCCTGCTCATGCACGAAGTGGAACAACAGCAGCTGGCCAACGGAATACGCCTGTCGCCCTCTGCCCAGACCATCCTGTTCGGCGACAGCTCGCATGCCACTCATTGGCAGGTCCAGGACGCCAACGGCAAATCCCTGGGCGGCAATGCCGACATCCCGCTCCCCCAGAACTGGTCCTACGAAGTCGACAAAATCAAGTTCCGCAACGAAACACTGCTGGGTCAGAGCGTACGTGTGGCATATATATGGGGCGGCAAAGACCAATCCGGACAGCCGTTTTTGACGGTCGTCAGCGAAACCAACGAACCGCGCGCCATCTTGCAGCAGGAAATCCTGACCGGCATGCTTACCCCTCAGTTGATCGTGCTGCCCCTGGCGGCGCTGCTGGCCGGCCTGGGCATGACGCAGGGCCTTGAGCCACTGAGCATTTTGCAGGAGCGCATCCGGGCACGCCCCCCGAACGATTTGTCGCCCATCAGCGAAGACCTGGCGCCGGCGGAAATCACACCGCTCATTGCGGCCATGAATGGCCTGCTCACACAGCTGGCCGCCAGCACTGAAACCCAGCGGCGCTTTGTCGCCAATGCGGCGCATCAGCTTAAAACCCCGCTTGCCGGCATACGGACCCAGGCCGAACTGGCTTTGCGCGAGCAAAGTCCCGAGAAAATGAACGCCAGCCTGGAACAGCTCGTCAAAGGCTCGGAGCGCGCCACACGCCTGGTCAACCAGATGCTCGCGCTGGCTCGCGCCGAAAGATCGCTCGAGCCCCACACCAGCATCGTCGAACTCAATGCCCTGGCCCGGCAGCAAACACTGGAATGGGTTGAAACAGCGATACATAAACACATCGATCTGGGTTTTGAAGCAGCCACGCAAACCGTGTCCGTACGAGGCAATGCGCTGATGCTCGCCGAACTGCTCAATAATCTTGTCGACAATGCCCTCTTATATACCCCGGCGCAAGGGCGCGTCACGGTGCGGGTCGGCAGCGATCCCGACTGGGCCTTTCTTGAGGTCGAGGACTCCGGCCCGGGCATCTCGCTGGAAAACCAGCAGCGCGTATTCGACCGCTTCTTCCGGGTGCTGGGCAGCGAAGTGGACGGCAGCGGCCTGGGCTTGTCGATCGTCAAGGAAATCGCCGAGCATCATCAGGCGCAAATCGAATTCATGAAACCGACGCCACGAGCCGGCAATCTATCCGGAACCCGCCTGCGCATCCGTTTCAGCCACGTGCTTCCCGACGACGAGGCAAACACATGAACCGGACCACGATTGCCATAAAAACCGCCGGCGGCATTATCGGCGCCACCTCGCCAGCCGCGCGCCGCCCCATGACATCCGAAGAACGGCGTGTCATTTTCGCTTCCTCGCTTGGGACGGTCTTCGAGTGGTACGACTTTTATCTGTACGGCTCGCTCGCCGCGATTATTGCCAGCCACTTTTTTTCGGGCGTCAATCCGACCGCCGGCTTTATTTTCGCGCTGCTGGCCTTTGCGGCAGGCTTTGCCGTACGCCCCTTCGGCGCGCTGGTATTTGGGCGGCTTGGCGATCTGGTGGGCCGCAAATACACATTTCTAATAACCATCCTCATCATGGGACTGTCCACATTCCTGGTCGGAGTGCTCCCATCGTACAGTTCAATCGGCATTGCCGCCCCCATCATGCTGATTTCGCTGCGCATGCTCCAGGGCCTGGCGTTGGGCGGCGAATACGGGGGCGCGGCCATCTATGTCGCGGAGCACGCGCCGCAACATCGCCGCGGCTTCTATACCAGTTGGATTCAAACCACCGCCACCATGGGCCTGTTCCTGTCTTTGCTCATGGTTCTGGGCATACGCAGCGTCCTGGGCGAAGAATCTTTCCTCGACTGGGGCTGGCGCGTCCCCTTCCTGATTTCGTCCGGATTGCTTGGCATCTCGGTCTGGATCCGCATGCGCTTGAACGAGTCGCCCGCCTTCAAAAAAATGCAGGCCGCCGGCGCGGGCTCCAAAGCGCCGATCAAAGAATCGTTCGGCCAATGGAAGAACCTTAAAATCGTATTGCTGGCGCTGTTCGGCCTGGCCACAGGCCAGGCCGTGGTCTGGTACACGGGGCAGTTCTATACCCTGTTCTTCCTGACAAATACTCTGGGCGTGGAAGCCAACACAGCCAACATCATGATCGCCATGGCCCTGCTGCTGGGCACTCCATTTTTTGTGATCTTCGGCGCAATGTCGGACCGCATAGGGCGCAAACCCATCATCATGGCGGGCTGCCTGATTGCAGCACTGGCCTATTTTCCGGTATTCAAAGGCATTACGCATTTCGCCAATCCCGCTCTTGAAAAAGCGCTGACCAGCGCACCGGTCACCATTGTGGCCGATCCAGCCACCTGCTCATTCCAGTTCAATCCGGTCGGCATCGCGTCCTTTACCAGTTCCTGCGATATTCTCAAATCGTTCATGGCGGGCAACTCAGTCAACTACGTCAATGCCGCAGCCCCGGCAGGCTCGGTGGCCAAGGCCCGCATCGGCCAGGACGAATTCGAATCGTTTGAAGGCAAGGGCCTGAGCAAAGCCGACTTTGCCGCGCGAACCGCCGAACTGAAAAAATCGATGACGCAGGCCATACGCAGCCACGGCTACCCCGCCAAGGCCGACCCTTCGCAAATCAACTATGTAATGATTGTCGCGCTGCTGACCATACTGGTCATACTGGTGACCATGGTTTACGGCCCGATTGCCGCCATGCTGGTCGAGATGTTTCCCACCCGCATACGCTACACCTCCATGAGCCTGCCCTACCATATCGGCAACGGATGGTTCGGCGGCTTCCTGCCGCCGGTAGCCTTTGCCATCGTGGCAGCCACGGGCAATATCTACGAAGGCCTGTGGTATCCGATCGCCATTTGCTTTACAACATTGATCATCGGAACGTTCTTCGTTAAAGAGACGCGCGACAACGATATCAATGCCTGAGCCGGACGCATGGCGTACCGGTCATTGCCGAGGCGCGGCTTGTTTCAGGCTAACGTCAGCGTACAGGATTAGAATTCGTTGCATAGAAAGAGCTCACGAATCCGGCTATAAAACTACTGATCCCCCTGTTTCATAGTTGCGCGAGCTTTTTTCTATCACTGATGTTGCGTCCCCCGCGAGCCTTTTTATGGCGCAACATTGTGTGCTCCCGTATCGGCCCGGTGCTTAGGCATTCCGGGCCGTTTTTTTTGCATGGCCAAACCGTGCCCCGGGGCTACAACACTCTGCAACAAGCCGATCATGAAAATGGGCTTACAATCGGCGCTCCCTCTTTTACGACGCAGGTCGACCGCTTGACCGCGCCGCAACAACGCACACACGCTATCCAGATTCAAACTATGTGGTTCAAAAACCTTAAAGTCTTCCGCCTCGCCCCCACTTGGTCCTGCACCGCCGACGAACTCGAAACAGCTCTCGAAAAGCAGGCATTTCAACCCAGCAATTCGCAGGAAATGCAAAGCCTGGGCTGGGTGCCGCCGCGTGAAAACGGCGGCTTGGTGTATGCGCTGAACGGGCAGCTCATCGTCAGCCTGCGCGCCGACAAAAAGCTGCTGCCGACAACGGTCATCAATCAGGTCGCCCGCGCCAAGGCCCAGGATATCGAAGAGCAGCAAGGCTACAAGCCGGGCCGCAAGCAAATGAAGGAAATCAAGGAGCAGGTCATCGACGAGCTGACTCCGAAAGCCTTCAGCATCTATCGCGACACCCGCGTCTGGATCGATACCAAGAATCATTGGCTGGTCATAGACGCGGCGGCAGCCGCCAAAAGCGACGAAGTCCTGGGCATGCTGGCCAAGGCCATCGACCCTTTCCCCGTCAATCTATTGCATGTCGAGTTGTCGCCGGCCTCGGCCATGACCGACTGGCTGGTCGGCGATGAAGCTCCCGCCGGATTCAGCATCGATCAGGACACGGAGTTGCGCTCGACCAGCGAAAGCCGGGCCGCGGTCCGCTACGTTCGGCAAAGCATAGATATCGACGATGTGCAGAAGCATGTGCAGGCGGGCAAGCAATGCACACGCTTGGCCCTGACCTGGTCCGACCGGATTTCCTTTGTGCTGACCGAAGGCATGGACATCAAACGCGTAACGCCCCTGGATGTTTTACGCGAAGGCCAGGACAGCGCCTCTCATAATGAAGATGAACAATTCGACTCGGACATGGCCTTGATGACCGGCGAGCTGACGCGGCTCATGAGCGCCCTGGTCGATGCGCTGGGCGGCGAGAAAAAAACATTTTAAGGTCTTGGCGCAAACAAACGAATTTTCTTGCGCGCTGAAACGGCACCCACAAGGGGTGCCGTCACTTGTTCAATCCAACCGTGAAAATCAATCCATGCCGTGGAATACGCTATCGTCGGGGCCGATATGCGAAGGCGGGTTCCACGTAACGTCGCGCTGAGAATGTTGCACCAGGCCTTCCACTCCCAGCAGCACGGCAAAAATTGCCATGCGCACCGGAATGCCGTTATCGGTCTGCCGGAAAATCGCCAGACGCGAATCGTGATTCAGGTCCACACTTAAATCGTGCGCGCCCTCGCGGCTATCGCGGGGCAAGGGATGCATGACGATGACATCCGGGCCGCAGCATTTATCGACGATCGCCTTGTTGACCTGGAAGTCCGGCGTATAGCCTTCCAGTTCTTCCTTGGCAAAACGCTCTTTTTGAACTCGCGTGGCATAAATCACATCCACGCCGACCAAGCCTTGTTCAAGCGAATGCGTCTGCTCGATGACATGGCCGCGACTGCCGGTCTGCTCGAGAATGTAATCGGGCATCTCCAGCCCGCGCGGCGATATCAGCGTAAATTTCAGGCCGCGGTACAAAGCCAGCAGCTTGATGAGCGAATGGACCGTCCTGCCATATTTAAGATCGCCGACCATGGCTATATGAGCGCCATCCAGCAGTTTTCCCAAACGGGAAAATTCAGTCAGTATGGTGTACAGATCGAGCAAGGCCTGGCTGGGATGCTCGCCCGGGCCATCGCCGCCATTGACCACGGGGATATTGGTGGCCTGGGCAAATTCGGCCACGGAGCCTTTTTCGGGATGGCGAATGACCATGGCATCGACATACCCGCTCATGACGCGGCTGGTATCGTAGATCGATTCGCCCTTGGCCATGGACGAAAAGGTGAAGCCGGTGGTGTCGCAAACCGAACCGCCCAAACGGCAAAACGCGGCCCCGAAACTGACGCGGGTCCGCGTGCTGGCTTCGAAAAACAGGTTTCCCAGCACAGCCCCTTCAAGCACGCGCGACACCTTCTGGCGTCGTGCAATCGGCTGCATCAGATCGGCGATGCGAAACAGTTCTTCCACCGATTCGCGTGAAAACTGATCGACAGATAAAAGCTGATGCTTCCCCTCGTAAGCGATTCTCTCACGCAAAGGGCCCGACTGTGCGCTTTGCGCATACTTTTGCAACAAGGTGTCGTTTTCGACTATTTCAGTCACAAAGCGGGTAACCACCTCGGGCATGGCGCGAAACTCTTGGGATCCTTCCGGCAGCAGCCACGTGTCAAGCGCCCGGCGCTTGACTCCAATACGTCCGGCAAAGATGTCGCGGGTGAGATTCAGGCGACGCATGGCATCGCGTAAAAAAACCTGTTGCGAAATGGACATCTGAATCACCCCCTCAATGAATATATACGCAGAGCGTATATTTTATTCCTGGGAAACGAAGTTGACGACCACTATTTATTGAAAATGGTAAAAAAAACACAGATACCATTCAGTTGCAAGCAGGCAGGCTCAGGCTCGCCGATTCAAGAACACCACCTTCCTAGGCCCGGATCCGGACTCGACATCATCGGATGCGCGGCCCGACTGGTCGAGCGGAGCAATGCCCTGCTCTTCAGACTGCTGGGAGTAGTCACCCCCTTGCGACGCCAGGCCGGACAAGCCCAGCGTGAACCAGCAACCGATGACAAATGCAGCCAGGCTCAGGCTATAGGCGACCATGGCACAAAACAGGGGAATCCAATGCGAGCGCCTGGACTGGCCGCTTATCATCTGGCCGAGCAGGCTTGTCTGAACCAGGTAAAACCACAGCAATGCCAGGCCGCAAAACGCCAGACCCGCCGTAAAGGCGGCCAAAGGCAAACGCAGCGTGGAAGATGACACATCGGCTTGAACCAGGCCCAGCGAGCACAAGATAACGACCAGCACGCCCAGGCCGTTAATCCATGCCAGGAACTTGAATCCCAAGGTTAGTACACCGCTCAAAGCCTGATAGGCATAAGCCCGTCCGAGTCGGTTTGAACTCATATTGTCTGTCACAGCAGGCACACCCCCACTTCTGCAATGCCGCCTGGACTCAAGCCGGCCTGTATATCCATGATACGCCTACGATATCCCAGGCAAAAAACGGCACCGATCGCAGTACCGTTTTTTGCCTCCGCGCAGCTATTGCCGCACCCCTTCAGGGTTCGCTGGGCGAGCCGGTACCTATTTAGAAGAAGCTGGCGCCGCAGGAACCGGGTCCGGCGCCACTTGGGACTTTGCACCTGGCCCCGCTATCGCCTGGGCAGCGGCTGTGGCATTTTGCTCGGTACCCACAGCGAATACCAGTTGCGACGCCGTTACCGGCATTGAATACCCAGGCGCCGCCATCATCGTATGGCCCACCACCAGGGCCAGCCGCTTGCGAGGATTCTTCGTTGTAACGTCAGTCACTTTTTGCTGGCCGCCGCTGTTAAGGTCAAGGGCAAGCAGGCCCACGCCTTCTTTATTGGTGCCCGCGCGAACTCCCGTGAGATCGACCCGCGTCAGCACAGGCTGCGGATTCACGTACAAAGTGCCTGCCGAAATTTTCACCGCGGTCCAACCCGGCTGAACAGTGGTGTCGGCCAGAAACACCGCCACCGCCGCTTGCTGGTTGGCACCTTGCGGAGCAGCTTCAGGCGAGGTCGTTGCCGATGGCTGCGTGGCTGCTTGCGGCTGTGTTTCCGTGGCAACCGTATTTTTCTTGCCGGGCATGGTCTGGCACGCGGCCAGCAAAACCAGGCTGGCTGGCACAACGATACGGCCAAGCAGACGAATAATTTTCATGGAATGCCCCTCACAAGTTACACAGTATTTGAAAAGTTTAACAGGACGGCAGACTTACCCCGGGCAATATTTGTCAAAATTTAGGTGTAAATATAAAAAGACGTGACACAATGCCGCCAAAGCGACAGTGCGCCTTCAAAGAACGGGCACAAATCCTGCCTCGGCAAGCATGACCCGATCACGGCAGCGCCCGCATTTCATGAGTACGTAAGCAGAATCCTGCCATAATTAGTTGTTTACCCAATTGTTTTGGAGAGCCTCGTGGCTGACAACAAACCTAAATTTTCCGCCGGATTGGTCGTTGCTGTAATAACTCTGGTATTTGCCGTTGTATTTGGCTCCGTCGTTGTGCACGGCGAACACATGATTACCAAGCAGGAAAGCGGCAGCCGTTCCTGAGTCCTGATCAGCACCGCTCGCGACGTATACGTATGCAAGCAATTAACGTTGGGCAGTCTTTCTGACCGACGCACCGCGCACTTCGATATGGACTGTATCCAGCACATTCCCAAGTGCATCCAACAAGTCGATCCGATGCTTGCCCGGCCACGGCATCCAGGCCAGTTCGCCTCCGTGCCCTACCACTTCCCGACCAATACGCCACTGCACATTTGTTGCCTCCGATCCTGCCAGATTGGCGGCACGCAACACAGCCCTCTGGTTGGCGGGCGGTATGTCGGGGTCCAGAGCCAGAATCGTGCCGTTCACAGGCCGGATTATCCGCAAGGCATCCTGATCGGCATGTACCAGGTCGGCGCTCAAATGCACGCGTCCAACCTCTGTATCGCCTAAAAACACATCCTTGCGCGCAGGCTCGATATTGCCGTCGAACACGACCGATCGCGACACGACACCTACGGGTTTGGGCGGCTGCCTGCTTTCCCGTCCGCGCTGCAAATAGCTGATGACATCGTGCCAGATCGGGCCCGCCCCCGAAACGCCGGACACCTCGCGCATGCTGTCGCCGTGGCTATTGCCCACCCATACGCCCACCGTATAGTGCTGCGACCAGCCCACGGTCCAGTTATCCCGCATGTCTTTGCTGGTACCGGTTTTCACCGCGCTCCAGAACGGCGTCGTCAAGGGGCTGTCCAAGCCGAAAGTACGTGTACGGGCATGGCGATCCGACAAAATATCGCCGACTATCCAGGCCGCCGCGGCGGTAAAAACAGGCTGCTGCGGCGTTGGTTCCGAAGACAATAAGAACCGCGGCGACGAATAGCGCCCCAGATTGGCCAATGCGCGATAAGCGTTGGTCAGGCTCAGCAATGTGACGTCGGCGCTGCCCAGGGCCAGGCTATAACCGTAGAAATCGCCGCTGCGATCCAGCGGCAAGCCAAGCTTTACCAGGCGCTGCTGGAATGCATCGGGCGTGACCATGACCAGTGTCCGCACGGCGGGAATATTCAGGGATGACGCCAAGGCCGTACGCACGCTGACCCAGCCCGAAAAATGTTTGTCGTAATTTTGCGGTATGTACAGGCCATTGCCGGTCGGCAGGCTGAGTGGAGCATCGTTGAGCAAAGACACAGTGGTCAAGCGTTCTTGCTCCAGCGCCTGCGCATACAGGAACGGCTTGAGCGTCGAACCAGCCTGGCGCAAGGCGCGCGCATTGTCCACCTGAGCGGTCAGGGACAAGCCCCCCGACGACCCGACATAGGCCAGCACCTGCCCGCTGGAATTATCCAGCACCACCACCGCCGCATCGCGCACATTGCTGGCCTGCAGGGCGCGCACATGACGGTCCACGCTATCCATCACATAGCGCTGCAAAGCACCGTCGATCGATGTGCGGACGGACTGGCCTGCCGCAAGCGGATGCTGCCCCAGAACCAGGCGCGCATAGTGCGGGGCCAAGCTGTCGGTATCGGCCCTGCGAGCTGACTTGTGCAGCAAGCTGCGATAAATGAAATCGTTCAGCCCGCGACACTCCTGCGGCACATTCAAGTCGGACAGCAAACCGCAAGCGCGCTGCGTCAGCACTGACCTGGATGCATTGGGTCCTCGCAGCAAGGCGGCCGCCACCGCGGCCTCGCGGGCATCGAGTCCACTGGGATGTTTTTGAAACAGCACCCTGGCCAGAGCATCGACTCCCACCAGTTCCCCGCGAAAGGCCACCAGATTCAAGTACGCCTCGAGAATCTGGGGCTTGGTCCAGCCCCGATCGAGCTCGCGCGCCTCTATAGCCTGGTCGATCTTCTGCGTCCAGGTGCGTCCCGACGAGCCGCGGCGATACTCGGCATCGAGCAAAGCCACCAATTGCATGCTGATGGTCGAAGCGCCTCGACGCTGGTCATGCCATAAATTGCCCCAGGCGGCGGCCGCCACGGCCTCCCAGTCAACACCGGAATGAGAATAAAAACGCCGATCTTCGGAAAAAATGACGGCACTTTGCAGGGCGGGCGAAATGTCGCCCAGCGCAATCCAGTCCCCCCGGCGGCCCTCGTAGTCGCGGCGAACACGCTGCAGGAGCCCTCCATCGCGATCGAGCACCCGCACGTCCGAAGCGCGGTATGCGTCCTTGACCTCCTGGTACGAGGGCAAGGCGGCGATGGCGCTGCCGCAAGCCAGCATGAGCAGCACCAGCAACACCAGCCGCGTTACTGCGGAGCGCTCGCGGCCGTAGCCATTCTCGACGGTTATTGCGCCAGACATGGCTACGGCACCTTGACGGCCTGCACCGCCAGGCCCGCGCTATTGGGCACCATGCCGTACACATCGGGCTGGTACATGGCCTCGATGCGGGTTGGCGGCAAGTGAAACTGACCCACGGTATTCAAGCGAACCGTATATTCAACGCTGCTGGCACCTTGCGGCAGGTACTCGTAGTAAGCGCGATAAGAATCAAAGCCGCGTTCGACGAAACTGGGCCATATGTTTTTCTCGCTATCTGCGGTACTGGCGGCTATGGCCGAATCACGGCCCAGGCCGCTGCCCAGGATGGTTGCGCCACCGGGTATCGGATCGGTCAAAACCGCCCAGGTGCTGGGGGTTTTAGACTGGATATCGATCTTGACGCGATACACGTCGCCGCGCGACCATACCCCCGGTACAGCCTGGGAAACCGAGGTCACCGTACGCGAGATCTGATAACCCGCCATTACCGGCTTGACAACAGGCACGGCGGCCATCGATCTCACGGTTGCCCACGCCTGACCCGGGCCCTTCTGCTCGATCAGCAAAGTATCCGACGACGCGGACCAGGGGCGGAACAGGCCTTGCATGCGGACTCCGGCCTTCTCGGGCAGGGAGTCCCAATTGACAGTTCGGCCATTGGGATCCGACTGCAAACGGACCTGGACCTGGCCTGAAATCGGCGTTTTCTCGTAATGCTGCGCAAATTTCTCGAGCGCCAGGCTGCCCAGGAGGTTGGCTGTGGTTGTGCGCCATGCCCCTTTGGTCTGCGCATGCAGCAAGCCTTGCGCCATGCGCGGAATATCGTCTTCCCATCCCGGCTGGCCGATGGTCGTCAACATAAGCTTGGCCATATTCACCTCGGGACTGACCATCAGCCACCACCAGTTGTTCTGGGCATCGTCGGGAAACGCCAGCTCGGTCCCACGGATCAGCAGGCGCGCCATGATGACCTGCCGTGCCTGCTTCATTTGCGCCGCCTGATTGGGTATTGCCGGCACTCGCTGCAACACCGCCAGCCAATCGATCACCGCCGAGGTCGGCCAATGATCGGGAGCAATGGCAATGCTGTCGAGCAGCCGCGCATTGACCAGCCCTTCGCGCGATAGCGCCTCCAGGACCAGCAGCTTGCGCACGTCCAGGTCACGCTGCGGGGCCCAGGAATTGCGCACTATTTTCCCCTGGACAAACGCCAGCAAGCCCCGCTCCACGGATTCCCTGGCCGCATCGGGCAAGGCAAACGGCAGGCCCAGCGCCTGCGCCTCGTTGCTGGCGACCAGCAGATAGGCTGTCAGCACTTCGCTGCCGTGGCGCATGCCTGGAAAATACGTCAGCAAACCATCGCCATCCAGGTAATTGGGCAATTGATGCATGAGCGTCTGCCAGCGCTTGGCGCTGCGCAGGCCCAAAGCCGTGGACCCAAGTTGCTCAAGGCAGGTGTACGGGTAGCGCGCGAACCACTGCTTGACACCCGGCAAACCTCCCGCCAGCGACGATTGAAGAGTCACCTCCAGGCCGCCGCGCGCACGGCCGTCGGGACCGCTCAGCGCTCCTTGCGGCACGGCAACACGCAAATCGATGGGTTGTCGCGCATCAATAGGCAGCAAAGTCGCTTGCATGGCGGTCACCGGCACGCTGGGTATCAAGGCTTGCGTCACGGCCAGGCGATCCGAAGCCGGGGATGCGACGTTCTGTTCACTGGCCTGCATCTGCCATTTCAGCGTGCCTGAGCCATCGAGCTGTTTGCTGTCGGGCGCCAGCAAAGTCCAGCTGACAAGCTGTGCGGCACCGGCGGGAATCTGCACTTTTTGCGCGGCAAGCGATTGCCCCGTCACCTCCGCACCGCCGTAGCTGGCGCTCACATCGACAGTCATCGCTCGCGAAGTGGTATTGCGCACGGTCACCGTGGCCTGATAACGGTCGCCGCTTCGGACCAAAGCCGGCAAGCCGGAAATCAATTGCAGATCCTGGGTCGTGGCGACACTGGTGCTGCCTGTGCCGAAACGCCCGGCGCCGTAATCGGCGATGGCCACCAGCTTGAAGCGGCTGATGGAGTCGTTCAGGGGCACGGTCAGTTGGGCCTTGCCATCCTGATCGAGTTGCACAAGGGGCTGCCAGAGCAACAGCGTATCCAGCAATTCGCGGGTCGGGCTTTTGCCCCCGCCGCCGCCCGCGGGCAAGGCCTTGCGGCCATAATGACGTCGCCCGACGATCTGCATCTGGGCTGTCGATGTTTCCACACCGTAGCTGCGACGCTGACGCATGGCCCCCAACAGATCCCAGCTGCTATTGGGCAAAAGCTCCAGCAAAGCCTGGTCTACCGCCGCAAACGCCACCTGGCCATTGGCCGCGGGCTTGCCATCGGGCAGGCTGACCTGCACCGTTACCTTTGCCTTGCCCCGGACCTGGTAAGTGCTTTTGTCGGCACTCACCTTGACGATCAATTGATCCTGGGTATCGGACACCTGGATTTCAGCCAGGCCATAACGGAAGGCCGGTTTGGACAAATCGACCAACGCGGTCGGGGCGGCATAAGATTCCCGGCCCTTGCCTGTATATGCGCTGTACCAGACGCGGGGCTGCTGCCAGCCCCAGGTAAAGAACGAATACCAGGGCACTTCGCGCAAACGCCCGCGCAACACCAGCACCGAGACATAGACATTAGGCCCCCACTCAGGTTTGATGGGCACGCTGACGCTGGGATCGACTCCGGATAGCGTCACTACCTGCGTGGCCAATACACCCTCGCGTTCAACCGCGACCAGTGCCGTCGCTTCGCGAAAAGGCATGCGCACCTGAAAACGGGCTGTTTCCCCCGGCTTGTAGGCCTTCTTTTCGGGGATGACATCAATGCGATCGTCGTTCTGCCCTCCAAACCACAAATCGGCAGACCCTACCACCCAGATTGTCGAAGCCGCACGCGATACATGGCCTTGCGCATCCGCGACACTGGCCACCAGTTGGATCGAGCCGGCCTCTTTCAGGTCGACCGAACACTCCAGCAAACCCTTATCGTCGGTTTTACCCTGGCACACCGTACCCAGATCCCGGGTCTCGACATGACTGTCGTAGCTGTAGAAACCGCCCACCATGCGCTTGCGAATCGAATACGTAGTGGAACGCACCGCACTGACGGTCATGGCGACATTGGCCTGAGGCTGGCCGGCGGGCGAAAGCGCCACGCCACGTACCGCCGTGGGCTGCCCCATCTGCACCCAGCTTTCCGAATGTATGCCCGCCAGCACACTGGCCGGCCATACCGGCACGGTTTGGCTCAGGGTCTGGATCTCGCCATTCGGATCGGCAAAACTGGCTTCAAACAGCAGGTCTTGCGCTCGCTTGAATTCGGGCAGGGAATCGATCGCCAGACGCCCGCCGCCCTGGGCATCCAGCACTATCGATTTTTTATTCATAAACAGCGACTGGGCGTCGTCGGAAGCGGACGGCGATTCGGCTTCCATCTCGTCGGTGCCTTCATCCCGATTCGCATCCCCCGCCTTGGGCTCTTCGAACGAATAGTCTTCATACCCATCGAAGCGCACAGACTTGTCGCGCGCCACACCAGACAGGCTTACAGGCAGTTGCCCCGCGGCACCGCCCGAGACGTAGGCAATCTGTACATCGGCATTCAGTGCCTTGGGGGCCACAAGCGCCCCGCTCCCCGCCTGGCTGCTGATCTTCAAACTGCCTGTGAGCACCGGCAACTTGAAAGCCTCTACCCGAAAATCGCCGCCATACAGACTGCTATCCTGCCCGCTGCTCGGCATATCGTCCGGCCTGTCGTCGCCCGCTTCGGCAGCATGGGCATGCCGGCGCACCAGCGTCACGCTATAGTTGCCCAGCTTGGCCGTTGCCGGAATCGCGAACTGGCTTGCGGCGCTCAGTCCCCCTGACGATGTACTCGACCAGACCAGCGACTGCTCATAGCGTTGATCGGAGCCCTGGTGTTCGATCACCAGGGTGTTTGGCAATTTATCGGGATTAGGCACGGCCAGGCCATGGCGGGTTTGATTGCGTATGAAATGCTTCATCGACACTGTTTCGCCGGCACGCAGCAAGGTACGGTCAAACACCGTATGCGCCACCACCGACAGCCAGGGGCTGGTGTCGGTGGGCACATTGAAACGCCACGACTCGATGCCTTGGTCCCAGCCCGAAAACACAAAGGCAAAATCGGCCTTGTGGCGGGCCAGCGGATGGCTGGCGGGAATCCGGGCCGATACAAAGATTCCGCTCAAACCCGTGTCTGCGCAGGATTCGGGGCTTGCAAGCGCCTTGGGATAATGCCATATGCCCTGGGCATTGGTCTTGCCCGTGGCCAGCAATTGGCCGGAACAACTAAGTACCGCGATTGCCGCATCCGGCACCACCTTGCCTTCGTCGAGCGTAGTGACCCAGGCCAGCACGTCGTCGCGGCCGCGCTTGAGATGCACCCCGAGATTGGTAACCAGCACCGAAGTGCGTACGAACATCGGCTTTTTCGGTTCGATCAAGGCATTGCCCAAGCGCGCCGATTCAATCTCGATGACATGAAAACCCGGCTCGACCGGAATGCCAATAACCTCGAACGGCCTGGGGTCGTCCTTGGTCGCCCCGGGCAACTTCAATTGTCGAGCCGCCGCTTGCGTATCGAGCACCGAAATTTCGCGGGTATTGATGCTTTGGCCTTTGTCGGACCCGGGTTTCTTGTCCGCCATGATCGCTTTGATCTGCCTGGGCGTCCAAGTGTTTTCATGAAACCGCCGGATCCGTGCAAACCAGTGCAGCACATCGACGTCATCCTGCGGCGTGTAGTCGCGCACCTTGCCCGTAGAAACGCTGAGTTCCTTGCCAGGCAAAGCCGCTTCGACATTGCGCACGGTCAGAGGAACGCTGGCTGGGTAGTCGGCCTCCGAACCTCCGTCCGGCTGATTGGCGAAACGCTCGATCACGCCGAACGGCGCCGCCGCGAATTTCACCAAAGGCGGAAACGCCGCGGTCCGGGTAGAAAGCGGAAACTGATCGGCATTGGCCAGCGCACGTCCGGCGTCGTCTTTCAGACCCACGGGCACTATGATGCTAAGGTCGGCCAGTTCGGGAAGCGGCCCATCGAACTGAACCTGGTTGACGAGTGCCGTTCGCTCCGCCCCTTTCTCCATGGACGGCGCCCGTTCGCCCGATGGCGTCTTCAGGCGGATTTTCTGCGCATCGTCGTAAGATATGGGGGCATTGAAGTCGAGTCTGATAGGCAGTACAGGCGTACACGCCGCCTTGGCATTTTCCCGCTGGCAACTGAAGGTGGCCTTGAATGGCTCACGCACCGTATAGTCCAGTGTTTCGGCTTTTAACGAAGCAACCCCCGACAGTGTCTTGACGCCGGGGCCGACCTTCAATTGCATTTTGGCATTGGCGGGCAGGCGGCGCTTGCACTGCAGCACCTGAATGGCCGCATCGCCCGCCGCTTTCTCGGGAAAATAGCTGGCTTTCAAAATAGCCTTGCGTGCATCGCCGGTAATCAGGCGCACCGGCACGGCTTCGCCCAAGCCTTCAACCAGGCACGAAGTACTGGCCAGCAACGACTCAGGCGCCACAGCCCCATTGAAATGCAGCACAAAAGCCTGGTCTTCATCGATGGTGGAATCGTAAGGCCGCGAATCGGCGACGATCGGGCCACCGGTCTGAAAGGCAAACAGAGTCTTGCCCGACAGGGCCTGGCCGGCAAGCGTACGGAAGGCCGGCCGAACCTGTGCCGAGCAATGCACCCCAGGCCCCGGAGCGGTCGTGAAAACGTAAGTCCAGTGCCTGCCATCAACCCAGCGCCCGCTACCCTTGACCGCCACGTCGTCGCACACGACATCCAGCGGCGGCGCCGCCTGCGCGTTGCCGAATTCAATGACGGGAACATCGAATGTGGCCTTGACGCTTTCAATCCGGGCCACCTGCCCCTGCGGCGAAAGCTGTGCTATCTGCGCGCCCCACGCACCCGACGCAAGCAAAAACAATCCCAGAGCAAGTGTTCTGATGCCTATCATTGAATCCTCTTTCCTTTTTTGCTTGTGCCCAACATCAACCGCACACCGCAGGCATTTTATGTGCCCCAAACCCGACTGACAAAGTAGCCTGCTTTGCAAGATCCCGCAAGGCTGCGCGGGCGATGGCACACAGCTCGGACACAACGCGGAGCGACCCTCTAAAACAGGGTATGAGTCAGGCACAGGCGGGCACGCTCCCCGCGCGCCGTACCGCGGGCGGGAAATATTTGAGACTTTATGCCATAATTGCGGGCTTAACGGTGGGTTTTCGCCCTAGGCGCGAGGCTTGCCGTTTGCCCCTCTAGCTCATGCTTGGTTAGAGCAGCGGACTCATAATCCGTTGGTGCCGTGTTCGACTCACGGGGGGGGCACCAAAATTCATGCGGGTTACGGCCGATCTTTGCGGATTGGCCGTTTCGCTTTCTGGCTCATGCAGATGCTGTGTAGACTCGGATGCTCAACGCCTCCCTGTCGCAGAGGGCCTTGGTACTGCGATGCCCGATACGATCAGGCAACAGTTTTCTCAAGTTTGATAACGGCACGGCTGCCTGTAGCCTCGGCATAGCGTGAAAGCGTGCGTAAAGACGGCATTGTTCGGCCACTTTCCAGCCGGGCAACCGTCGATTGCGTTGTGTGCATCCTTTCGGCAATCTCGCCTTGCGTCAGTCCAGCGCGTGTACGCGCTGCTATCAATTCGCGGGCAATGGCAAACTCGGGCGCTTGTTTATCGTATTCAGCGCGGGCTTCCGGATCAGCCAGCACGCGGCTTTTCAGTTTAGATAAATCATTCATCGTTAAGCCTCCGTAGGCGTTCATGAGCTATATCCATAGCCTTGCGTGGGGCTTTCTGTGTTTTCTTGCTAAACACATGAAGCACTGTCAGCACCCGCCCGGTGCGAGCTATATAGATTGCACGGGCTATACCGTCACGGCCTGTCATGCGTATTTCCCATAACTTGCCCTCCAGCGGGCGAACGTGTGGCATACCCACTTGCTGCGGGCCGAACTCAGTCAGCAGCTCGGCAATATGCAGAAATCGGGCACGTATATCGGCCGGCAATGCCAGTAGTTCGTTTTCTGCGGCCTGCAATAGCTTTACCTGCCATATCATGAGTTTATCTCTTTTTTGCTATATTAGATAGTTATCAGGCTGCGGTCTTATGAATCGGAATGACTTTGGCCTTCACAAACCTGTGATGCCATTATTTCGGTCGGCTACCGCGTTGGCGACGATTGAGCACGAGTTTGACTAAGAGTTGTTCTACCCTAACGTGCCAGCCGCGCGTCGTAACCGCCATTTGCTTGCCCGGCCTGTGGAGCAGTTAATCAATGACAACATTCTTGTTCTCGTACAGGCGTTCTCATACATTTGCGGCAACCCCACGCCAGTGCCATAATTGAGGCCCTTCAAACAAGCTCTTCATTCAAGGCCAATGCGGTCACTACGCCGAGAGGATATTTCGCGCGTCCAGTCCACCTATGAGCGACGCCCCTTTCAGTTTCAGAAAAATTGCTGTCTCGGCATTTGGCCCGTCCTTGCTTTTCAGCATAGGCGAAGGTTCGATATTACCCATCATCGCGCTCAGCGCCAGGGATCTTGGCGCGTCGGTGGCGCTCGCGGGGCTTATCGTAGGCCTGATCGGCATTGGATCGCTCTTTAGCAATATCCCTGCCGCGCTGATCATTGCCCGATACGGCGAAAGGCGTTCCATGGTCGCCGCAGCGGCATTCAGCGTGCTGGCGATGATCTTTTGCCTTATCCCGAACCAGATATGGCTGCTGGCACTGGGCGTGCTGATGATAGGCATGGCTTCATCGGTACTCATGCTGGCCAGGCAGACATATCTTATTGAAGCCGTGCCTATCCACATGCGCGCGCGAGCCATGTCGACACTGGGCGGCACACGGCGTATCGGCATATTCATCGGGCCGTTCCTGGGCGCGGCGCTGATGCATTACATGGGCTTGCCGGGCGCGTACTGGATCGCGATAGTGGCGATGTTCAGTTCCGGACTGCTCGCCTTTACCGTACCCGATCTTGAAGATCATCTGGCATCGAAAAATACCGGCGCCAACACGGCGCCGACACTGACGAATATTGCGCGGCATCATTGGCAAATATTCCTGACACTGGGCTTCGGCATCTTGCTGGTCAGCGGGCTGCGGTCCGCCCGCCAGATCGTCATACCATTGTGGGCGGATCACCTGGGCTTGAGCCCCACGGCCACCGCAATCATTTACGGTACGGTGTCCGCGATTGATATGCTGGCTTTCTATCCTGCGGGCAAGGCCATGGATCAACACGGCCGGCTTTCAGTCGCGATGCCATCCGTCATCATCATGGGAATCTCGCTGATTCTGATACCAATGACAGACGGCCTGGTCAGTTTTGTGGCCGTATCCATGATGATAGGCCTGGGCAACGGCATCGGATCGGGAATTATCATGACACTGGGCGCCGATGCCTCCCCCCGCATCGGACGCACCCAGTTTCTGGGCATTTGGCGGCTGATCGCCGATGTCGGCGCCAGCGGCGCACCCGCCCTGCTCTCCGCCGTCACCGCACTGGCCTCACTGGCCAGCGCCGTGGTTGCAACCGGATTGCTCGGTTTTATAGCCGCCAGTGTTTTCTGGCGGTGCTTGCCGCGTACAAAGCCAGACCGGCCGCGCTGACATCAACGCCCTCCAGACACATCGACGATGGCGCCATGCACATACGACGCGGCATCGCTTGCCAGCCACAACGCGACAGCCGCCACCTCGGCGGCCGTCCCGGAGCGCCCAAGCGGGACCAGCGACTTTGCCAGTTCCCTTACATGCGCAAGGCCGCCGTGCATCTCATGGATCTCCGTTTCGATAAGCCCGGGCCGCAGGCCATTCACGCGAACCCCCTCCAGGCCGACCTCTTTAGCCAGGGATAGGGTGAAAGCATCCATTGCGCCTTTGGACGCGGCATACGCCGCGCCGCCGCTCAGCCCGCCAAGCCGGGAGGCAACCGACGACATATTGATGATGCAGCCGCCCTTGCCGCCGTGTGCGTGTGACATGCGCCGGATCGCCTCGCGCGAGCAATAGAAAGCGCCAAACATATTGACACCGAAAAGCCCTGAAAGATTAGACTCGTCGGTCGTGTCGACACGAAAGTTCGCAAGCTTCCCGGCATTGTTGACCAGCACATCAAGAGGGCCATACTCTGCGTCAAGCTCGCAGAAAAGACGTTCGACGTCGTCAAGACGGCTGACGTCGGCCTGCAGGGCAACAGCTTCGCCGCCGCTATCGCAAATTTCGCGAACCAGTGCCTGGGCGGCTGCCTTGCTGCCAAGATAATTGACCCCGACTTTGTAATCGGCCTTGCCGGCGGCCCTGGCAATTTCAGCCCCAATGCCGCGGCTTGCGCCGGTAATCAAGATGGTTTTTTTCATTCGCTTATTTCAAGAGCTGTCTTGTCTGCAATCATTTGGGTTCGATATTGGCGTCTTTAGCCAATTTTTTCCATTTATCAATCTCGGAAGCAATGAAGCCCTTCAATTGTTCGGGAGCCATGGCCATGGGCGTAACGCCGACGTTGCCGAACCGTTCTTTCAATTCCGGATTCTGCAAGGCCCCCGTCATTGCCGTATGCAGCTTGGCGACGACCTCCGAAGGAATTCCTGCCGGCCCGACCATGGCAAACCAGGCCGTAATGTTATACCCCGGCAACTCTTCCGACAGCGTCGGCCAGTCGGGTGCCAGTGTGCTGCGCTTCTCTGATGTAATGGCGATAGGGCGCAATTTGCCGCCTTTGGCCTGCGCCATGGCGTTGCCCAGATCCACGAATGTAAAGTCCAGCGTTCCGCCCAGCACATCGTTCACCGCCAGGGGAATTCCCTTGTAAGGTACCGAAAGCACGTCCAGTCCAGCCATTTTGTCCAGCAAAGAGATGCATATCTGTGAACTGGAAGAGCCATAACCCGCACTGAGCTTGCCCGGACGCTGCTTCACATAAGCAATGAATTCACGCAGATTCTTGGCGGGGAAATCGGGCTTTACCATCAGCACCAAGGAAGTCTCGCCTGCCCCCGAAAGTGGCGTGAAATCTTTGTTCGGATTGTAGGGAATGTTTTTCAACAGCGCGACATTGGAGGCTATGGCCGAATTGGATGCGAACATCATCGTATAGCCATCGGGCGCGGCCCGAACAACCTCCATGGCCCCGATGGACCCTCCGGCGCCAGGCTTGTTCTCTATGACAAAAGATTGGCCCAGGGCCGACTGCAACTGCTTGCCAACCAGCCGAGCCGCCATATCGGTGGCGCTGCCGGGCGGAAATGGCACAATCATGTGCACAGGCCGGGCGGGATATCCTTGAGCGAACGACGCATGTACGGCAACGCTGGCCCCCAGGGCCAGGCCCGCCATCTTGAGCAGGTTCAATAGTTTCATGATGTCTCCTTTTATGTGTTATTGATATATGTACTTATGTCCGTTGGCAAGCGACCAGAATTGGCAATGCAAGCAGGTGAAACGACAATGTCTTGCCATGCATGTCCAGATTGAGTGAATCATTCACTCCACCGTCCAGGACATCGTCCAGAACAAAGTTCATGGCCCCGATTTTTGGCAGCAGATACCTCACGACTCTGGCGGGTCGGCGATACGCAAAATGTTCCGCTACCCGCGATTCGGTCACCTGCTCCACCAGCAAATCGAAATCTTCCGGCTTGTAGGCGATCAGGCTGATATTGATGCGATTGCCTTTATCGCCCGTGCGTGCATGTGCGAGTTCGTATAACTGAATTTCATTCATGGCCAAGAGACTCTCAAGTTATAAATTTCAGGCTAGGAATTCAAAAGTGGCTGGGGCCTGATCCCTGGGCACCAGACAGGACTGGGTCAATAATCGCTGGCGCTTGGCTACGCGCACTCCTCCTCCCCCCGCCGGCCCGCCCGTCCATAGTGCGGTCACATCGCGCAACAAGCGATCGATGACCCGCACGTCTTCATGCTTGCCTGCAACACGCAGGCGTATATCCGTAGATTGCCCATCTGGAATGCTTTGCAGCAGGCGACCGGCATCGTCTCCGATTATGCTCAGCACGCCAATCAGATCGAAGCGCAGGTCCAGAACCTTGCCCATCCGCTTTTGCATCATATCCATTGCCAGGCGCGCACGCGCCTGGGCATTCGGACCCGCGTATGAGATCTCGCCTTCGCCGAACCACCCTCCATCGAAGAACACATTGGCCTTGAGCGTGGCTGTTCGGGCATGGCCGCGCACACCACTCAGCCTTACGCAATCCGGGCCCAGTTCGGTGACTTCAGCCTCGCTGATATCTGCCACGACATCGGGAGTAATGTAAGCCGCCGGATCATGCAACTCGTACAGCAGCTGTTCCTTGACCGTGCGCGCGTCGACCAGTCCGCCGGTGCCAGACGCCTTGGTGATGACGCAAGCGCCGTCCGGGGAGATCTCCGCAATGGGAAAGCCCACATCATGCATGCCGGGCACATCTTTCTTTCCCGGATCGGCAAAGTACCCGCCTGTAACTTGAGTGCCGCATTCCAGCAAATGGCCGGCCATGGTTGCTGCGGCAAGCAGATCCCAATCAGTCCGGCCCCAGCCGAAATGCGCAATGGCCGGCCCCAGGGCAAGCGATGGATCGGCTACCCGGCCCGTAACGACGATTTGCGCTCCGGCCTTGATGGCCCCGGCAATCTCGAACGCCCCCTGATACACGTTGGCGCATACAAAGCGATCGTCGTCAAAACCGCCGGGCAGACAGTCTCTTATAACTTGCCTTCCTGCCTTGCTGGATAAATCGTCGCCCGATACTACGGCGATTCGTGGCGGCACAAGGCCCAATTCGCGAGCCAATCGCCGGATCATCTGCGCCGCTCCCCGAGGATTGGCTGCACCAAAATTTCCAACAATGGTTATCCCATGATTCAGACAATCGGCAAGAACGGGCCGCAACTCCAATTCCAGCAATGGCTCGTAGCCCAACTCGGGATCAAGGCGCCGGGCCAGCTGTGCCGTGGCGAGAGTCCGTTCCGCAAGCATTTCGAACATAAGAGCGGCGGGGCCTCCCCGCTCTATCAGCGTGCGCACCACCGGGCCGGCGGCGTCGACACGGTCGCCTGAAAAGCCGGCGCCGCACCCTATCAGTAAACGATCCATATCCCTGCTCCTTTTCCACGGCAAGCTTGAACCATTTGTTTTTGTATGTAAACTTAATATATCTTAATGTTTATACTGTTTTTTTAATGAATCTTTCCGGTCGTTTGATCGACGCTTTCCTGGCTCTGGAAGAAACCCGGCGCTTCTCGATTGCGGCGCAGCGTTGTCATGTGTCGCCCTCCGCCTTCAGCCAGATGATCGGCCGCCTGGAAGAAAAGGTCGGCACCCGCCTTTTTGATCGAGATACCCGCAATGTGGCTCTTACTCCCGAAGGAGAAGTGTTTTCCTCCGGCGCCCATCGCATAGCCGCCGAAATCCACGCTTCCATGGCGGAACTCAATGAGAGATCCCTGCTGCGCAAAGGCCGGGTTTCCATAGCGGCCCCGCCCTCTCTGGCTGCCGCCTGGCTGCCGCAACTGATGGCCAACTTCAAAGTGGATCATCCGGGAATCGATATACGCCTGCACGATGTCGTTTCGGACCGCTGCCTGGATATGATCGCCCGAGGCGAAGTGGATCTGGGCCTTAACGCACAACGCGGTAACGATCTCGAGTTCGACACACGGCTGCTGTTCAATGAGCGCTTGTATTTGATCTGCCGGGAAGACGATCCCCTGGCCCATCTAAAGCAAATCAGGCTAAGCCATCTCAAGGACCGCGACTTTATCCACACCGTGCGTTCAGGCAGCGTATGGCAACAGATGCAAGGCTTGCTAAGCGGAACCAAAATTCGCGACAGCGGCCTGGAGGTTGCGCAGTTCGGCACCTTGGCCGGATTGATCTCCAGCGGCTTCGGCATCAGTATTGTGCCCCAACTGGCAGTGTATCTCTGTAATCGCCCCGGCCTGCTTGCTTGTCCCATCAATGCCAGGAAAGCATTGCGCCCCATCTATATTATCAAGCGCAAGGACAGAAGCCTTTCGGCGGCAGCGCAGGCAATGTGGAATCAAATTGAAAAATCGCCCCCGGGAGGCATGCTGGACAAGTGAAATCAATGCAACTCGGCCGAATCGCGCCCAAGCATGGCGCCCTCCCGGACACCAGGCTCGGCGGCAGTGACCATCGGCTCATTCGTGAAGAAGCAGCCTTCAAGTGTTAGCATGCCGCTTTTGCGCCCGATAAAAGAATGGCGCCGCACGTTCTTAGCCAAGAAGGACCGCTGTGAGCAACTGGTTCAAGATTTCCCACATTTCCGCCGGCTTCATTGCGGTGCTTGTCGGCTACACCAGCTCGGTAGCCATTGTTTTCCAGGCGGCGCACGCTGCCGGGGCCACCCCGGCCGAACTGGACTCATGGCTCTGGGCGCTGGGCGTAGGCATGGCCGTAACCTGCATCGGCCTGTCCCTCTATTATCGCAGCCCGGTGCTGACGGCGTGGTCCACGCCCGGCGCCGCGCTATTGGCCACCAGCCTGTCCGGGCTGAGCATGTCCGAGGCGATTGGCGCCTTCCTGTTTTGCTCGCTGCTGATAACGGTATGCGGGATCACGGGCTGGTTTCAAAAGATCATGCACTACATCCCCAAGGCCATTGCCTCGGCCATGCTGGCCGGGATACTGATCCGCTTCGGGATGAACCTGTTTACCGCCATGCAGACTCAGTTGGTACTGGTGGGCCTGATGTTCCTTACCTTTTTGCTGGCCCGGCAATGGCTGCCCCGCTATACCGTTCCATTGGCGCTGGCGGTGGGTATTGCATGGGCGGCGGTGCAAAACCTTCTGCAGCTCGATGCCTTGAACTGGGCTCCGGCGAGCCCCGTATTCATGATGCCCAGCTTTTCCGTTTCAAGCTTGATCGGGGTCGGCATCCCCCTGTTCATCGTTACGATGACTTCCCAGAATGTGCCGGGCCTGGCGGTGCTGCGCGCCAACGGCTATCAGGTGCCGGCGTCGCCGCTTATCAGCTGGACCGGAATAACGGGTTTGCTGCTGGCGCCGTTTGGCGGTTTTTCCTTTAACCTGGCGGCCATTACCGCGGCCATTTGCATGAGCAAGGACGCCGACCCCAATCCTGAAAAACGCTATCTGGCCTCGATCTGGGCCGGACTCTTCTACTTGGCGACGGGTATTTTCGGTGCCACAGTGGTCGGGCTGTTCACGGCTTTTCCTTCGGAACTGGTGGCCGCCATCGCAGGCCTGGCGCTACTGGGCACTATCGGCAACAGCCTGGCCGGCGCACTCGAGGACGCGAACGGGCGCGAGGCAGCCCTGATCACCTTTGTAACGACGGCATCCGGACTTACGCTCATGGGCATAGGCAGCGCATTCTGGGGGCTGGTGTTCGGGACTGTTGCGCATGTGATAAGCCGTTCCATACGCATCAGACTCCATTAGCGGCAGGCAGGCGACGATGAATCCCGAAGACCTCCAGCTCCTGGTGACGCGCACCATGCCTTACGGCAAGTACAAAGGGCGCCTGATCGCCGACCTGCCGGGACACTACCTTAACTGGTTTGCCCGCGAAGGTTTCCCCAAAGGCGAGATCGGCCGCCTGTTGGCCTTGATGCAGGAAATCGATCACAACGGCCTGTCCCCGCTCCTGGCGCCTTTGCGAGGCCAAACAGGCGCCGGCGGCACTAAAGTAGAATAAGAAACGCTATGATCGTGTCCGCGACGCAAGTATCATGCATCGCTTGCGATAAAAACTTTGTATATAGAGCCGAGCCATAATGTTTGATGCTTTCCCAGACCCCCGCCTTGCGCATCTGGCCCCGCGCCTGCATGCCGGCGTGGTGGAGTTCCCCGTGTACCATATGCGCGGCGGAACTTCCACCGGGATAGTGCTTTGGCAACGCCATCTGCCGGCCACGCCCGAGTTGCGCGACGAACTGATCCGGCACCTGATGGGAGTCCCACTCGAGGGAGAACGCACCCAGAACAGGCAAATCACAGGACTGGGGCGCGGCCCGGCAACCAGCAACAAGGTTTTTATTGTCGATTTCAGCGAAGACGGCAAAACCCTGATCAGCACATTGGCGCAGCTGGCGGCAACAAAAAGCGCCATCGACTGGAGTGTCAATTGCGGCAATATGTCGGCCGCCCTGCCGCTTTATGCACTCGACACCGGACTGGCCCAATGGGGGCCGGAACCATCGGCTGCCACGCTGGACATATTCAATACCAATACCCAAACACGATTGTCGGCCGTCATGCAACTGCAACAAGGCCGGCTCGAAGCCAATACGGAAATCCCCGGTGTGGAAGGCGCCTTCCCCGGAGTCGACCTTTATCTGCATAAACCGGTCGGCGCCAAGACCGGAAGACTATTGCCCACCGGCGCAGTCATTGACCGCATCGCTGGCCTGGATGTCAGTTGCGTGGATGTCGCTGTACCCATGGTAATCGTGGCCGCGGCCGACCTGGGCAAAACCGGTTGCGAAACGGCCGGGGAACTCGATGCCGACCTCCAGTTCAAAGCCCGCCTGCGGGAGCTCTGGACGGATGCCGGGCACAAGATGGAGCTCAAGAACCGCGACGGCAGCCTGATGACGGCGGAACAATTGCGTGCCAGTGAAACCATCCCGAAAGTCTGCATTGTGTCGTCGCCGCAAGCCGGCGGAAACATCAACGCCCGTTACTTCACTCCCCAGCAGGCACATGCCTCGCTGGCCGTGTCGGGAGGCTGCTGCCTGGCCGCGGCCTGCTTGCTGCCAGGCTCCGTGGCGCACGGCATTGCCGCCGGGCTGTCGCCGGTAAGCGGTCAGTCGCAAACCCAGCGCGTCCTGATTGAAAACCCCGCCGGAATCCTGGAAGCCCGCGTCGACGCCGTCCTGGATGACGGACACACCCGTATTGAACAAGCCGCATACCGCCGCAGCGCACAGATTCTGCTGCGCGGTTCGATGCCTCTGTACCGGGCATCCAACGAACTGAAAGCCTACCTGTCTCAATAATCGCCAACAATGTCCAACACTAAAGAAGTTCCGCTTTATTCCACCCTGTCTCACACCGATGTACGTTCCGTAATCACAGGATTGATGCTGGCGATTCTACTGGGCGCCCTGGACCAGACCATTGTCTCGGTGGCGCTGCCCATGATGTCGTCCGACCTGCAGGGGGTCGACCTGCTCGCATGGGTTGTATCCGGCTACCTGATTGCGGTGGCGGTTGCCACGCCCATCTATGGCAAGCTGGGCGACCTGTACGGACGCCGCATCATGCTCTCGAGCGCCATCAGTGTGTTTCTGCTGGCATCCATAGCCTGCGCCATGGCGCCGTCCATGCCTTTTCTGGTGGGCTCGCGTATTGTCCAGGGCCTGGGCGGCGGCGGTCTGATTTCCGTTGCGCAGGCCATTGTGGCGGACGTGGTTGCGCCGCGCGATCGTGGCCGCTACCAGGGGTATATCAGCGGCGCCTTCGCCGTCGCCAGCGTAACCGGGCCGCTTGCAGGTGGATTCCTGACGACCTATCTTTCCTGGCGCTGGGTGTTCTGGATCAATCTGCCGCTGGGGCTGATAGCCTTGTTCATTTCACGCCGGGCCTTGAAACTGCTGCCTACCCCGAACATCAAACGGCCCATCGATTACCCCGGCGCAATCCTGCTGACTATCGGCCTGGCGACCTTGCTGATTGGCGTAACGCGTGTCGGCCAGGGCAGCGCATGGCTCGATGCAGGCAATCTGAAATTGTTTGCCGCCACCCTCGCCGCCTTGGCCGCCTTCTTTTGGCAGGAACAGCATACGGCCGAACCGATCGTTCCGCTCAATCTGTTCCGCAGCCCCACGGTCGCCATTTCCTGCACGATCCTGTTTATCGCATTCATCCAAATCGTCTCGCTTTCAGTACTGATTCCTTTACGCTTGCAGATGCTGACCACCGTGGGTGCCGACGGCGCGGCGCTGCAACTGGTCCCCCTGTCGCTGGCAGTACCCTTCGGCGCCTTTATCGGCGGCAAACTGATGACCAGCACCGGCCGCTACAAGCGCATCCAAATCGCCGGGGCCTCCATAGTGCCTTTGGCCGTGCTCGGGCTGGCCTTCATCAATCCGCACACTGTCGTGCCAGGCCTTGTATGCATGGCGCTCATCGGGCTGGGCATCGGACTGCAATTACCCACATCGACCGTCGCCGTGCAAAACGCAGTGGAACATCGATACGTAGGCATCGCCACCGCGGTATCGGCATTCTGCCGGTCGCTCGGCGCCGCCATCGGTATTGCCGTGCTGATGGCGCTTCTTCTGGCCACCCTGCAAGCCAAGGTTCCCGCGGCGGTCGCCTCATTTTCGGGGGCCGATATCATCAAAGCCATGATGGGCGACGCGCAGGTGCACATAGACGCCATGGTCAAGGCCCAGTTGGCCATAACCGTGGAAGGCGCTTTCCGGAAAATCTTCGTCATCAGCGCACTGATCGCTTTCGTCTCGTTTATATTGAGCCTGGTAATCGCCGACGAAACCCTCGAAGGGAAAAAACCCGCATCTTGAGTACAGCAATGACAGACATACCGGAAGGCTATCGCCCGCTTCAAAACCGTAGTGAATTCACCGATCTATGCGGCCCGCTTTTCGAAAAAATCGAAAATGGCCGGCGCTCGGAACTGGCCATACGCATCGAGAAAAAGCACGGCAATTTGCGCGGCATCACTCATGGCGGCTTGCTGATGACACTGGCCGACACCGCTCTTGGCGATGCAATCGTCCAAAGCTACTCTATGCCTGTAGGCTTGGTCACCGTCAGCCTGAACACCGATTTCATGAAATCGGCAAAAATAGGTGAATGGGTGGCTGCGCGCGTCAGCATACAAAAAACCGGCAAGCGCCTGGCCTTTGCAGATTGCACTCTGTTCGTGGGCGACCAGAAAATATTGCGGGCCAGCGGTGTGTTTGCAGTCATGGAACGGCAAGCAGGCCGCTAGGAACACACGCAATAAAAACTGTTCAATGTCCCAGGAAACAGACTTCATTACAGGAAAGAAATCCCATGATTCGCGACCCCGAGATTCAAACCATGCTGGAAGACAGCGTCCGCCGCTTTGTCCGCGAGGCGCTGGTACCCATTGAAGATCAGGTCGCCGAAACTGACCAGATCCCGCCGGAAATAGCTCGGCAGATGAAAGAGCTGGGCCTGTTCGGCCTGTCGCTCCCCGAAGAATACGGCGGGCTGGGCATCACCATGGAAGAAGAAGTCCGAATCGCCATGGAGCTTGGGCAGACTTCGCCCGCCTTCCGTTCCCTGATAGGCACCAACAACGGCATAGGCTCGCAAGGCCTGGTCATCGACGGCACGCCGGAACAAAAACAGCGCTATCTGCCCGGATTGGCGGCGGGTGAACTGATCGGATCTTTTGCGCTGACCGAACCCGAGGCCGGCTCGGATGCGGCATCGCTTAAAACCACCGCCGACCGCGACGGCGACTTTTATGTGCTGAACGGCACCAAGCGTTTCATCACCAACGCCCCCCACGCCGCCATATTCACGGTCATGGCCCGCACATCGCGGGAAGCCAGGGGCGCCTCGGCCATTTCCGCTTTCATAGTCGAGGCCAACACTCCGGGCCTGTCGCTGGGCAAGATCGATAAGAAAATGGGCCAGAAAGGCGCGCATACCTGCGATGTCATTTTCGAAAACTGCCGCGTTCCCGCGGCCAACCTGATTGGCGGCAAAGAAGGAGTTGGCTTCAAAACCGCCATGAAAGTGCTGGACAAGGGGCGCCTGCACATCGCAGCGGTAGCTATCGGCGCCGCCAAACGCATGTTGCGGGATGCCGTGCAATACGCGGGACAGCGCAAGCAATTCGGCCATGCCATCGCCGACTTCCAGTTGATCCAAGGCATGCTGGCCGACAGCAAAACCGAAATCTATGCCGCGGAATGCATGGTGCTCGACGCGTCGCGCCGCCGCGACGATGGAGAAAATGTGTCGGTCCTGGCCTCCTGCGCCAAGTACTTCTCCACTGAGATGTGCTGCCGTGTTGCCGATCGCGCGGTACAGATCTTCGGCGGCGCCGGCTACATTACCGAATACGGCATCGAACGTTTCTATCGCGATGTACGCCTGTTCCGCCTGTACGAAGGCACCTCGCAGATCCAGCAGGTTATTATCGCCAAGCACCTGATCAAGGAACAGGACGTGTAAGCAAGGCCGGCAATTCCGCATAAACAGGGCCGGGTACGGATGCCCGGCGGGCGCAGCGAACAGTTGGCTGACACGGATGTAACAAATTTTCTCACCCTTCTGTCATAAACAATTCATAAATCTGCCATAATCGCAGCACTTTCTCCCCTGCGCCCCCGCCCCATGTTCGACATTTTTTCCGGCCTGCATTTCTGGCTAGGCTTTAGCCTGGTGCTGGCACTGGCTTTCGTGCTGGCCTTCGAATTCATCAATGGCTTCCACGACACCGCAAATGCGGTTGCCATGGCGATTTCCACCAAGGCCATGCCCCCACATCTGGCGGTAAGCCTGTCGGGAATTTTCAATTTCTTCGGAGTGCTGATGGGCGGTGTAGGCGTGGCTTATGCCATCGTGCACTTGCTGCCGGTAGAGATGCTGGTCAACGTCGACACCGCGCGCGGTCTGATCATGGTGTTCTCGATGCTGGCCGCGGCAATCGCCTGGAACCTGGGCACCTGGTATTTCGGCATACCGGCATCCAGCTCTCATACGCTGATAGGCTCGATACTCGGGGTCGGCATGGCCAATGCCTGGTTGACACATACGGCGCTCAGCACCGGCGTGAATTGGGGCAAGGCGGCGGAAATCGGTTTGTCGCTGGTGATATCGCCGATTACGGGCTTTGCGCTGGCCGGATTCCTGCTCTGGGCCGCCAAACGCTGGATGCCCGACTCCAAAATGCATAAAACGCCCGAACAGCGCCGCGAAGTCGATGGCAAAAAACACCCCCCTTTCTGGCATCGCCTGGTACTGGTCCTGTCGGCAATGGGCCTGAGTTTCGTCCACGGCTCGAACGACGGGCAAAAAGGCATAGGCCTGATCATGCTGGTGCTGATAGGCATCGTACCCGGGAAGTTCGTGCTGGACGTCAACGCCAGCAGCTATGATATCGACTACACGCGCAACGCCGCCATTCACCTGACGCATTTCTTCGAGCGCGATGCCATGACGCTCGAGCAATACCTCGCACAATACCCCCAGCGAGCCACCGACGGCATATCCGGAGACGCGGCCTGCGATCCACGCAAGACACCGCAAACGACCGCCTTGCTGATCCAGGATCTGGCGGGCGTCGACAATTACCGGCAGCTCGATAACCGCAAACGCATCGATGTGCGCCACTACCTGTTGTGCCTGGACAATACGGCCAAAAACCTTGCCGGCATGAAGGGTTTGCCATCCTCGGATCGCACCGACGTGCTGCGCATACGCAAAGACCTGACCGCCACGACCGAATACGCTCCTTTCTGGGTGATCGCCGCGGTCGCGCTCGCTCTGGGCCTGGGCACGGTGGTAGGCTGGCGCCGCGTGGTGGAAACGGTCAGTGAAAAAATCGGCAAGCAAGGCATAACCTATGCCCAGGCCATGGCGGCGCAGTTGACCGCCGTCGCATCCATAGGCATGGCCAACGTCTTCAGCCTGCCGGTATCGACCACCCACGTGCTGTCGTCGGGGGTGGCCGGAACCGTGGTGGCCAATCGCAGCGGCCTGCAACGCGGAACTGCGCGCAATATCGTGCTGGCGTGGGTATTGACCTTGCCCGCCGCGATGATTCTGGCAGCCGGGCTATTCATCCTGGGTATGAAACTGGTCTGATCCTGTGGGGAAAAAAACACAGCATGCCGGAAAATAAGCCTTTTGAAAAAAGATTAAGCGGCAATTCAGACATTTTCAACGATAATGCCAAGTTGTTCTTTTATGGTTTTTTTTCGGCTTTGCCGAAGGGGTTTACCTCGAATGTTAGTCGCTCAGAATATAGAAATAGAAATTCTGGCTATCGTCGAATCGGTTATTTTCAAATCTGTTGCGCCTGACACATCGCTCGTCAAATCGGGCTTGGTCGACTCAATGGCCGCTGTCGATATAGCGTTGGCCATTGAAGACAAATTCGGTTGCGGCCTTCCCGCCCCCGAAATCGCGCAGATTCTAGAGTCGGTCAAAAGCATCACGGCCTATGTGGCGGCGAATACTTAACAGATCCCTGGTCCAGCACCTGCTCGCTGCACTGACTGCCTTAAGCATTGCGTTTTTGATCGATATGGGCCTGAGCCCATATCTGACACGCACACTCAAGCCTGTTGCCACCGACGGACTGAACGCCAAGGCAGGTGTTTACCTGCCGAATATGGGCGACAACTGGAATGAGCAGTCGGTCAATTTCGAGCGCATGCGCACGGCCCTCGGCAACGGCACATTGGTCATCATGGGCTCATCCGAACTATCGAGCCACGATTTGCGTTTTGTGCCCTATCGTTTTTTCCCGACCGAACTGGGTGTCCCCACATTGGCCTATGGCCATGCGAAATTCCAATCCTACGGAATTTTCCGGGTACTGCAATCGCTGTCCTCGGCCTTTACCCCCGAAACCAAGCTGGTCATCATGCTCTCGCCGGCCTGGTTTGCCGCCGAAGGAGAATTGCCTTCCAGCGCGTTTGCCGAACATATCTCGGGCCCGGTGCTCAGTAATCTTTGGGATAGGCCCCAAGCCCGGAAAAACCTGATTTACTGGGCGCGCCACCATGAAACCTGGGGCATACTCGGCCTGTTGGCCCAAGCCCGGCTTGCCCAGTTCCGCGATCAGCTGCAGATGTGGATCAGCGGCAAGCCCATCGTCAGCGGCGCCGCCTACACTCCTACGCCGGCGGCCATAGAAGCCACGCGCAACGCCGTATTCCCCATCCCGCCCGCCCTGCCTGAGGCCAATTGGCCCGAACTGCTGGCCCAGGCGCGGGCCACGGGGCTGCTGCTGAGCAACGACAATCCCTACGCCGTGCGCAATCAATATTACAAATCACACCTGTCCCTGGTCGAAGATCCCACGCACCAGGAGTTCGCCCGCGGCGACCCGCTGGCCGCCCACGAATTTACCGACCTGTCGCAATTGATGGAATATTTGCAGCAAAAGAAAGTGCGTGCGTTCTTTGTCATGCAGCCCCTGAATTCAAAGCTGGTGCTGGATTCAGAACGATTCATCCCCACGGTGCGCAGCATCATGGCCATGTGCCGGCGCTATCAAATGTCCTGCCTGAATCTGTACCCGCTTCGCCCGGTACCCGGCATTTTCCACGACGATATGCATTTGGCCGAACTGGGCTGGGCCCTGGTGGACCAGGGTATCGATAAGCACTTTTCCAAATGAAACGATTCATCAAACTGGTCTGCCTGTATCTGGGCCTGATTCTCGTGCTGACGCTGCAGGCGCGCGCGCCGTCCGATCTGGGCGGACCGATGAAAGTCGAATACGAATACCAGCAGTTCTGAACATAATGGAATTGTTCGCGAGTTTCGATTTTTTCCTCGACGCGCTGCTGGCAAGCCTGGCTTTGTCGGTGCTCGGCCCGTTGGCAATGCGCGCCAGGATCAGCCTGCGCTATGTACTGGCATTTTTCAGCATACTGACTTCAGCGCTGGTTTTCTGGGATCGCCCGTTGCAGGCGGTCATTGTGCTCGTCGTGCAGTCCGCCGCGTTATGGCTGTGCCGGCGAGGCTACATCGCAACCCGGGTAGCCGTTGTCCTCACCATGCTGCCCTTGCTGCTGGTCAAGACGCACGCACTGACTTTCCTGGGGATGATAGGTCTGTCTTTCGTCACATTCAGGGCCGTCGACGTGCTGCTGTTTGCCCACAAAAACGAAACCATTCATCCGCTGGACTATGTCACCTATCTGTTTTTCCCTCTGACTCTGCTGGCCGGCCCCATGTACCGCTGGCGCAATTTTCAGGCCGATCTGCAGAAAGGATTCGGCCAGATCAATATGGGCCACTGGAGAGCCGGCTTCGAAACCACGCTCCTGGGCATCGTGCAGAAGTTCGCCATCGCCCACCTGATCTGGCTTTATGGCCTGAATGTCGTTTCCCCGCACGATTATTCCCTGCGTGGAGTCGTGCTCAATGCAGTGCTGTACAGCGCCTATCTGTATTTTGATTTTGCCGGCTATTCGAACATGGCCGCAGGCATAGGGAAAATGTTCGGTGTAAACCTGCCGTCGAACTTCAACAACCCGATCCTGAGCAAAAACCCCCAGGATTTCTGGCGGCGCTGGCATATCAGCCTTTCGGAATGGTTGCGCGATGTGGTTTTCATGCCCATTTACAAAGCCTTGTCGAAAGACTCCTTTTTTTCGCAGCACCGCTTCGCGGCGCAGAACATAGGCATCTTTGCCACACTGTTCTGCATGGGAATATGGAACGGCCTGCAACTGCACTACATCGTCAGCGGCATGATGTTCGGTACCTACTCGGTCGTGCATAATCGGCTGGTATTTGCCGCAAAACAGCGCCCGGCGCTCCAGCAATGGCTTTCAAGCCGGCCGGCGCAATGGGGCGGACGTGTTCTTACCCTGGCATTTGCCATGCTCGCCCTGTATGTCTTCAGCGGTCGCAGCCCTATTTGAGAGGTTCCCATGCATTTGGATCTGCGTACCATGCAATTCGCCGACGCCGCCCATAATGCGGACCGTCTCGCCGTGGCCGGCAGCGATCGCAGCCTGAGCTGGGCCGAACTCCAGGCTGAAGTCGCGCTGTGGGTCCAGCAGGCTCGCGACCTGGGCATACAAAAAGATATGCCCGTTGTACTTGGGGGCCACAAGCAGGCCGGCTTCTTTGTCGCCATGACCGCATGCCTGACGCTGGGCGCGCCTTTTGTTCCCGTCGATACCATCTATCCCGACGAACGCCGCCGGAAAATCGTCGACATCGTCGGCGCTTCACTGGTCTACCAGGCCACGACGGGCACGTTTATGCCCACTGGCAACAGCCCGACTGCCCTGCCGGAAAAAGATCTTGCCTATATCCTGTTTACCTCGGGAAGCACGGGCGAGCCCAAGGGGGTGCAGATTGGCCGTGAAAGCGTCAGGCTGCTGGGCGACTGGATGCAATCCCGCTTCAATCTGGGGCCCGCTCCGGTTTTCATGAACCAGGCGCCTTTCAGCTTCGACCTGTCGATGTTCGAAGTCTTCGATACCTTGGCCAGCGGCGGCAGTTGCATACTTAATTCACGCGAGCAAATCCAGGACGGCCCGGCCTATCTTGCTCGTCTGGCCGAGCATCACGTGACATGCTGGGTGTCCACCCCTTCTTTTGCTCACCAGCAGCTATTGAATAAAAACTTCTCGGGCGAATTTCTACCCTCGCTGGACACTTTTTTATTTTGCGGCGAAGTGCTTCCGGTCGCTCTGGGCAAGCGTCTGAAACAGCGGTTTCCGGCCGCCAAAATCCTCAACACTTACGGCCCGACCGAAGCAACCGTCGCCACCACATCCATAGAAATCGACCAGGCCACGCTGGATGCGCATGCCGTGTTGCCGGTGGGTTATGCCAAGCCCGATTGCGAAATCCTGATCCAGGATGGCGAAATCTGCATCGTCGGCGATCATGTGATGCGCGGCTATCTGAATCGCCCCGATCTGAACGCGGAAAAACTGTTTGTGCATGGCGACGGCCGGCGCGGCTTCAAAACCGGCGATCTGGGGCAGATAGACGAAACGGGCCTGCTGTGGTGCAACGGTCGCCGCGACGATCAGGTCAAGCTCAACGGCTATCGAATCGAGCTATCCGAGATTTCATTGGCGCTGCAAGCGCTCGACACGGTCAAGGCGGCTATTTGCCTGGCATTGCGGCGCCCCGACCATACGGTGGTGCGTTTACTGGGCTTTGTGGAACTGGAATCGTCTGGCAAGCAAAACTCGATCGCGGAATGGTCGCCATTCCCGGCCGGGCAGTGGAAACCTCAGTTGGAACAATGCCTGCCGCCATACATGCTGCCATCCGAAATTCTGACCGTGACCTCGTTTCCGATGTCGGTCAATCACAAGATCGACGGCAAGGCCTTATTGCAGGGTTATCTGGCGAAATAAGGCCCGCCCGCGTAGCGTCCCCTACCGCATATTCCCCGTATGCCCCAGGGAATACCGGCCCGGTTGCGGCCATACGGTCAAGCCGTGCGGTTCGGTGCCAACCGGAATGATCTTCACCGCGCCGGTATTGGTATCGATGGCATAAACCACATTGTCGAAACGGCCGGATATCCACAAATATTTACCATCGGCGCTCACATTGCCCATGTCCGGACTGCCGCCGCCGGGGATCGGCCAGGTGGCCACAACCTTGCGCGTGGCGAAATCGAGCACTGAGATGCTGCCCGGCCCCTTGGCTTTGCCGTGAATCTTGTTGGAACCGCGGTTCGTAATATAGAGCTTGGAACCATCGCGGCTTGGGTAAAGCCCATGAGTGCCCACACCCGTCTTGATGAAGCCGATCTTCTGGAAGCTCGCACCGTCAATCACGTAAACACCGTCGGCCATCATGTCGGCCACATAGAATATCTTGCCGTCCGGAGAGCTGCGTATGTCCTGGGGCATGCCGCCCTTGGCCAGCTTCAGATAACCCATCACTTTGTGTTCGACCATGTCTATCTTGACCAGGCCTCCATCGAACTCGCAAGTGAAGATCGCAAATCGGCCGTCTATGGAGTAGTCGGCATGATTGATGCCGCCGCACCCGGGCGTCGCAATCGAGAACTGCAGCTTCATCGTATGCGGATCCCGGAAATCAAGCCGCTTGAGCGCCTCGGCCACGACAATCGCGGACTTTCCGTCGGGAGTGAAGTACATATTGTAAGGATCGTCCACAGGCAGCGCCTTGCCGGGCTTGCCCGTGTCGGGATCGATCGGCGTGAGGCTGCCGTGGGCCGTACCTTCGGCGTTATTGGCCACCCATAAGGTCTTGAGATCCCAGGCGGGAACCACATGCTGAGGATTGGCACCCACCCTGAAACGCCCCACCACCTTGAAAGTCGCCGGGTCGATCACATACACATCGTTCGATTTCACGTTGGGCACGTACACCCGCGCCAGCGCATCCTTGACCACAGGACTGAGCTTGCCGGCCGTAGTCTCGCTGTACAGGTTTTCGGGATTGACGACAGGCGGCATGCCCTCCACTGTTTTGATCGCTTGATCGCTGGCCGTCGTGCCGGAGTCGGCCACGGCAGCTTTCTGTGCCGCGGCAGGCGGCTCGGCCGGAGTGGGCTCCTTGTCCGCCGCGGGATCGGCGGCCGGCGCCGCCGCTGTGCCGGCTGAAGAGGCATTATGAAGCGCCATCGCATCGCCCGACGAGTGCCCGGGCATCGCCGGCATCGACTCTGTTGCGGCGGCCGCCGGCCCGGAGGCTTGTCCGGAATCGGCCGCAATGGCAGTCGCGGCATAAATACCACCCAGCGTCAGGCTGAAGGATAAGGCGGTTCGAATAAATTGACGCTTGGCGTGTCTCATTATGGCAATTCCACAAACGTTATGATGAATATATTGAAGCGGCCGATAGCCCGCCCGGAAGCTTTGCATCAGGCCCCCGAAAACACAAACGGAAATACATGCTCATTGCCTCGCGGTATCCTTGCGAATCGCGGCAATGGTCCGGGCCACAATGGCATCGACCCCCAGACGCCCCAGGTCCGCGCTGGAGCGGCGGGGATCTCCGCCGTAAACGCCATCGGCGGCTCCCGGTTTCGGCCCGCCGCGCATGCTGTCCTGACGCACCATCTGCGGCGCCACCGCCATAAGCAGCGAGGTATCCGCCAGGCCCGCATGTGTCCCGATCTCGTCATTGCGGTAGCCATGTTCACGCAGTATCTGGGCAAACCCCTGGGAGCTTGCCTGATAGTACTCCGGAGGCGCAAAGGCACGCGCCGGCAGCTTTGCCCAGGCCTTGTTCAAACGGGCTACCGCGCGATTCACGTCGTTCTGGTAGCCGCCATGATCGCCCAGAAAGACGATAGTGCGAAAACCGTGGACCCTGAAACTGTTGGCGGCGGACTCCAGGGTTTTTTCAAACACATCGTCCGGAATGGTAATCGTGCCGGGAAAGCGCATATGCGAAGTCGGCGGGTTGTATCCGCCTTCAGGCACATAAGCGATGACCGGGGCGACAAGGGCATTGCCCAGCCCCAGCGCAATCTTCTGCGACAAGGCCAGCGCGCGGGCATTGTGCTTGCCCAAGGCGACATAAGGCCCGCTCTGCTCGGTGCCGCCAATGGGAATGATGATGATGGTCTTGCCCGCCTGGATTTGGTCGCGCAACTCGGTCCAGGTCAGGTTTTCAAGCAGGACCGTCCGGGGAACCTGAGCGCAAGCCATCTGTATGCCGGCAAAGAAAAAAAGGCTTGCAAGGAACCGTTTCAGAACTAATGACATGGAAGTAGCCGGTCTTGGGATTTGACGAATCATACTGTAAAACGCCCGGAACCCTTTCAAAGGCTGCCCCGCCGGCGCATCGATCCCACGCACCGGCATCCGGGGCAATGCCAAATCCGGTTCTATGTAAGGGCTATCATGACGTTTTTCCGATAGGCGGGCCGCTGCGTCAAGCGCTGGTACCAGGCCTGCAGGTGCGGAAATTGCGGCCGCTCGATGGGCATCTCGAACCAGGAATACGCAAAACAACCGAGCGGAATGTCGCCCACGCCAAAAACATCGCCCGATAAAAAAGGAGTTTTGGACAGCGCGGCATCGACAATGCCGAATTGGCTGATGCAGGCCTGCAAGCCTTTCTCGGCCACGTCCTGCTTTCGCTGCTCGACAGGAAGCCGCACGGCATTCAGAAAAAGGTCGCGATACGGCGCGGCAAGGCTTGAGGTCGCCCAGTCCATCCATTGCTCCGCCCTGGCGCGCTGCGCCGGATCCTGCCCAAGCAAAGCCTCGGCTCCGTGCTTGGCGCAAAGATAGCGGACAATGGCATTGGACTCCCAGAGGACAAAGCCCTCATCCCTGATGCACGGCACCAGGCCGTTCGGATTCATGGCCCGATATTCGGGCGTGTCTACCACACCAAACGGGCCGCCCGCATTGATATGCTCGTAATCGATGCCCAACTCGTCGGCGCACCAAAGAACCTTCTTCACATTGGTGGAATTCTGCCGCCCCCAGATTGTCAACATGCCTGCTCCTTGTTCCTGTGTCGAATCGACGAATTGAAGTATACGTCCTGGCAGGCCCTATGGTGGCCTGCCATAACTAACTAGCCGACGTCCTGCGCCACTGCATGCGATTGGCCACGATCACAAAAATACCCACGACCAGGATGAACAGGGTTGCCAGTGCGTTCACCTCGGGGCGCAGGCCCAGGCGCACCCGCGAAAAAACTTCAAGCGGCAAGGTGGTATAGCCCGGTCCGGACAAGAACGACGAGATGACGACATCATCGAGCGACAAGGTAAACGACAGCAGCCAAGCGGCGGCCAGGGCGGGAGCGATCAAGGGGACGGTAATCACGAAAAACACCTTGAGCGGAGTGGCGCCCAGATCCAGGGCGGCCTCTTCCAGGGATCGATCCAGATCGCGTATGCGAGCCTGAATCACCACAGCCACGTAGGCCACGCACAAGGTGGTATGCCCCACCCAGATCGTAAACATGCCATTGCCGTCGGGCCAACCCAGCACTTTGCTCATTTCCACGAACATCAGCAACAGGGAAATCCCCAGCACGACCTCAGGGATGACCAGCGGAGCACTCAACATGCCTATATATAACGCAAAGCCCCGGAATCGCCCCATCCGCACCAACACATAGGCGGCCCAGGTCCCGATCACCATCGCCGCCGTGGCGGTCAGGGCCGCAATTTGCAAGGACAGCCACGCGGCGCTGAGCAAGGCTTGATCGCGGAACAGTTCGTGATACCACTTGAAGGAAAAACCCGACCACGACGTCATCAGCGACGATTCGTTGAAGGAAAAACCCATCAGGCACAATATAGGCACATACAGAAAGAGATAGCCTAGTGTCAGGGCCAGGGCGCGCCAGATGCGATTGGGCTGTATCATTGCTCTCCTCCGTGCCGCCCTTCAAGCTGCCGAACCTGGTTGTATTGGAACAGCGCCAAGGGCACCAGCAACAGCAGCACCATGACGCAGGTTACAGCGGACGCCATGGGCCAATCGGCATTGTTGAAAAATTCCGTCCACATGACCCGCCCCATCATGAGCGTATTGGCTCCCCCGAGCATCTCGGGGATCACATACTCACCCACCGCGGGGATGAACACCAGCATCGCACCGGCTATCACACCGGGTATCGACAGCGGCAGGGTTATGCGCAAAAAGGCCTGCCAGGGGCGCGCACCCAAATCGCAGGCGGCTTCCAGCAGGCGGTCGTCGAGCTTGACCAGGCAGGCATACAAGGGCAGGATGAAAAAAGGCAGATAGCCGTAGACCAGACCTATATAGACCGCCAGATCGGTGCGATAGATTTCAAGCGGCGCCTTGATCAAGTCCAGCCACAGCAATACCTTGTTGAGCAGGCCGTCATTGCGCAGGATCCCCACCCACGCGTAAACGCGCAGCAGCAGCGAAGTCCAGAACGGCAGTATGACCCCCAGCAACAGGACATTGCGCACGACGGGATCGGATCGGGCTATGTAATAGGCCATGGGATAGCCGATCAGGGCGCAGCAAAGCGTTGTGATCGCCGCAATCTTGACCGAACTCAAATAGGTCGCAATGTACAGGCTGTCGCTGAACAGCAATGCGTAGCCGCGCAAATGCAAGGCGATCGAAAAGGTTTGATCTTTCAGCTCGGCCAATGCCGTATAAGGCGGAATCCCGAACTTGAGATCCGCAAAGCTGATTTTTAAAACCAGCACAAACGGCAGAAGCAGAAACAGCAGCAACCAGACAAAAGGCGGGACAATCGCCAGCGAACGCGTCGACCACCATGTTCTGTGCGGCAACAGGCTTTTCATGCCGGCAACACCGTTGCGCTATCGCTGGCCCAGTTGACGAACACTTCGTCATCGATGCCTGGCGCATCCGCCTGCGCCAGCATCATGCTGGGCACGCTCGCATTGATCACCATGCCGGAATCGAGGCGGATCTGGTACAGCGCGTAGCTGCCCAGCCAGGCCACATGGCTTACCATGCCATGCCCCCAATTGGACTCCGCTTCGGGCTGTTCGCGCAGCACACGTATCTGTTCCGGGCGTATCGATACATGCACTTCCATGCCCAGGGGTTCGCTGATGCCGTGGCTGACATAGAGAGGACGCATCAGCTCGGCGCTTTCAATCAGCACGTGATCGGGCTCGTCGACCACGATGGTGCCGCTGAACAAATTGGTCGAACCAATAAAGCCGGCCACAAAGCGCGAATTGGGAAAAGCATATACATCGTGCGGCGTACCGCACTGCACGATCTGCCCTTCGGTCATGACCGCCAGCCGGCTGGCCATGGTCATGGCCTCTTCCTGATCGTGCGTTACGAGAATGCAGGTCACGCCCACCTGATCGAGGATCTTGACCAGTTCGATCTGGGTTTTCTGGCGTATCTGCTTGTCCAGCGCCGACATGGGTTCGTCAAGCAGGAGCAGTTTGGGACGCTTGACCAGGCTGCGCGCCAAGGCCACCCGCTGCTGCTGGCCTCCCGACAGCTGGTGCGGCTTGCGGCGTGAAAAACCGGCCATCTGCACCAGGTCCAGCACCTCGAAAACGCGTTCGTGTATTTCGTTTTTGGGCACCCCTTCCTGCTTCAAGCCGAACGCAACATTGGCTTCCACCGTCATGTGCGGAAACAGGGCATAAGACTGGAACATCATATTGACCGGCCGCCGGTATGGCGGAAGATCGGTGATGTCCTCGCCATCCAGGTAAATCCGCCCCGAAGTAACGGCCTCGAAGCCCGCCAGCATGCGCAGCAAGGTCGACTTGCCGCAACCCGAACTACCCAGCAGGGCAAACAGCTCATTGCGCCGCACGGACAAATCCACCGACTTCACGGCCACTGTATCGCCGTATATCTTGACCAGATCGCTCACCCGGACGAATTCATCCGGATCGGGCGACCAGGCTTGCGGCCCCACGCGGCTATCGACCATGGCGTTTAGCGTCCCGACTTGAGTTCGGCCCACATGCGCGTTTGCAAGCGCTGAATTGCCAAGGGCTGGGGCTTGATGACGAACAAGGTCTTGGCCACCTCGGGAGGCGGGTAGATCATGGGATTATCGGCAACTTCCTTGAGCACATATTTGCGCGCCTCTTTGTTGGCATTGGGATAAAACATGGTATTGGTGATGGCGGCATGAACCTGCGGAGTTTCAATGTAATTGATGAACGCCAGCGCTTCGGCAACATGGGGAGCATCCTTGGGGATGGCCATGGTGTCGAACCACGCAGGGGCGCCGCCATTGGGAATGTAGTAGTTGATGTCGTAGGTTTTCTTGGCTTCCTGGGCGCGGTGGCGGGCAATCATGACATCGCCCGAATAACCATAAACCATGCACAAATCGCCGCCTGCCAGTTCGTCGATATAGCCTGAAGAGCTGAACTGCCGGATATAAGGGCGTATTTTCTTGAGCAGATCGAGCGCAGCCTTGTAATCTGCCGGCTGGCTGCTGTTGGGATCCTTGCCCAGATAGTGCAGTACCGCGGGAAACACCTGAGCCGCCTCGTCGAGCATGGAAATACCACAGGCCTTCAGCTTTGCGGCGTTTTCCGGTTTGAACAGCATATCCCAGCTGCCCAGCGGCGCATTGGCGCCCATGATCTCCTTGACTTTGGTCACGTTGTAACCCAGGCCATTGGTGCCATAACCCCAAGGTACCAGATATTGATTGCCCGGATCGACCGTGGCAACCAGTGCCATGATGTCGGGATCCAGGTACTTCAGGTTGGGCATCTTCGATTTGTCGAGCTTCTGGAAAATCCCCCCTTCAATCTGGCGCGCGGCGTAATGCGTTGAAGGTACCACCACGTCATAGCCCGATTTGCCGGTCAGCAATTTAGCCTGCAGCGTATCGTTGCTGTCGTAGACGTCGTAGCGCGCCTTGATGCCCGTGGCCTTTTCAAATCCCGAAATCGTGTCCGGCGCCGTATATTCCGCCCAGTTATACACATTGACAACTTTTTCCTGGGCCCAGGACGAGCTGGCCAGGACGGCAACGGCCGCACCCATTATCAATCGCGGCATCAGACAGAACTTCATCGCAGGCGCCCTCCGGCTACAAAACAAAGTACGAAAAAACGTGATGATAAAGCCTTTTTGGGCTCGAAAGTCGGTTTTAAATACACGGAATGCCCTGGCAAACCCGTATATCCTCGCACAATGCCGTCCGATAAGTTTCCCAGCCGCCCGACGCCGCATATTTTTCATGCCTGCGGAATAAAGCCGCTACCCGGTCCGTATACCCAGGAGTAAGCTCACCATCAATCCACCCCACCCTCTGGAGAATCCACAATGAAGAAACTACTGATCATTTCAGCATTTGTCCTGGCCGGTTGCAGCACTTTCGGCAGCGCCAGCGCCAACGAACCGGTCAGCAAGAACGGCATGCTGCTCGACAAGGCAGGCATGACTCTCTACACTTTCGACAAGGATACCGCCAATAGCGGCAAAAGCGCTTGCAACGGGCCTTGCGCCGCCAATTGGCCGCCTCTGGCAGCCGACAAGAATGCCAGCGCCAAGGGCGAATACACGGTCATTACCCGCGACGACGGCACCAAGCAGTGGGCTCACGAAGGCAAGCCGCTCTACCACTACAAATCGGACCAGAAACCCGGCGACCGCACTGGCGACAATTTCAAAAACATGTGGCATGCTGCCAAAGACTGATACCTGAACGGCCATGAGGGCTCAACCGCCCATCAATGATGAAAGCGCGCAGATGGTGGCATGCCTGCCCCGTCTGCGCCGCTATGCGCGCGCCCTGGTTGGCGAGCGCAGCGGCGCGGACGACCTGGTGCAGGATACCTGTGAACGCGCCTGGGCCCGGCTTCATACCTGGCGGCAAGGCAGCGACATGCGCGCATGGCTATTCGGCATCATGCACAATCTGCATGTGGATCAGCGGCGCAAGCCGGGATTGGCCACGACGCCCATCGACGATACGGGTTTCGAAGCATCGACCCGGGCAACCCAGGCCGATGCGCTCGAAATCCGCGATCTTGAAACGGCGCTCGCGCAGTTGCCCGTCGAACAACGCGAGGTACTGTTGCTGATTGCATTGGAAGACATGTCGTACGAGGAAGTGGCGCGCACGCTGGGGATTCCGTCAGGAACCGTCATGTCGCGCTTGTCGCGGGGAAGAGAAAAGCTGCGTGCGCAGATGCAAGGGCGCCCTCAGGTCAATTCGTTGAAGGTGGTGAAATGAAACCCCTAGTGGTGACTGAATCCGATTTGCAGGCTTATGCAGATGGTGTGCTGCCGGAATCGCGTCACGCCGACATCGAGAGCTACCTGGCGACCCGTCGCGACGAAGCCGAACGCATACAGGCTTACCGCGAGCAGAAACTGGCCATCAAATCGCTTTACAGCCAAGTGCTGGACGAACCAATTCCCGAACGCCTGCATCGGGCTGCCGTCACGCCCCCCGGATTTGCCCGTCAAGCGGCCGGGCCGTGGCGCCTGCGGCCCGCATCCCTTTCGCGCATTGCTGCTGGTTTCGTGCTTGTCTTTGTCGGAGCCGCCGCGGGCTGGGTCGGGCGAGGATCCATCGAACCAGCCCAACTCCATGCCCAGGCGGGCGATGCCGCGTCATCTCAGGTAGCGGAAATGACAGGCCTGGCACGCCGGGCCGCCATGGCGCATCTGGTCTACAGCCCCGAGGTGCTGCATCCGGTGGAAGTCGGATCGGCCCAAAAAGATCATCTGGTCAAGTGGCTGTCCAAACGGCTGGGTTCTCCCCTGCACCCTCCCAAGCTCGACGCGCTGGGATACGATCTGATGGGCGGGCGACTGCTGCCGGGCTCCCACGGGCCGGTCGCGCAATTCATGTACCAGGACACCTCCGGCCGCCGATTGACACTCTATGTCTCCACCGAAAACACCGACAACAAAAACACCGGCTTTCGCTTTGCCCAGGAAGGCCCGGTCAATGTCTTTTACTGGATAGACGGCAAGTTCGGCTACGCGCTCTCGGCCGGTATCGATAAAAGCAAGCTGGTGGCTATAGCCACCGCCGTCTACGAGCAACTGGAGCCCGGTTAGAAGGCAGTGGCTGGTTCAAGCCGTGTGCCCGGGTGCCTCGTATTCAGCTCTAGGAAAAATGAACCGAAATACTGCCCAGGGGCCCATAGTCGGCATGAATGGTGTCGCCTTTGGCGACAGCCACGGTACGGGTGAACGATCCCGCCAGCAGAATATGCCCCGCCTCCAGTGTGGTGCCATAGGCACCCAATTTATTCGCCAGCCATACTATCCCCATTGCCGGATGGCCCAGCACAGCGGCCGATACGCCCGACTCTTCAATAACCGCATTTTTGTATAAAAGCGCGGCCACCCAGCGCAAATCGACATCGAGCGGCCGCACGGTCCGCCCTCCCAGGACAACACCGGCCGAGGCGGCATTGTCTGCAATATTATCGACAATTCTTCGTGGGTACCGGCTGCGTCCATCGATCAGCTCAAGAGCCGGCTGCACATAGTCGGTGGCGCTCAGCACGTCGAAAAGAGTCACTCCAGGCCCTTTCAATGCCTTGCCCAGGACAAACGCAAGCTCCACCTCGACACGGGGAACAATAAAACGATCGGCGCAAATGGTATCGCCGTCGTGATGGAACATATCGTCCAGCAAATGCCCATAATCGGGTTCGTCAATTCCCACGGTGGCTTGCATGGCTTTGGAAGTCAGGCCGATTTTATGGCCGCGCAATTTGGCGCCCGCCGCCATTTTGACGGCAATCGTTTCGCGTTGTATTGCGTACGAATCGGAGATCTCAATGCCAGGAAAGGTTTTGTCCAACTGCGTTATCGGCTTCGCCTCGCGCTCAGCCTCGATCAACTGGCGGGCGGCTTCTGTGATATCGGCATCGCTAAGCATGATTCCACCTATTGTTCGTCAGCCACCACATTCGACAATACCCCCAAGCCGGGAACCTCGACCTCCACGACATCGCCCGCCTTCAGGAATCTGGGGGGATCGAAGCGGACCCCCGCCCCGATAGGCGTCCCGGTGGAAATGATGTCGCCCGGCCGCAGTGTGGTCCAGGTCGAGATGTAATGTATCAGGAAGCCAAATGAAAACATCAGATTGGCCGTGGTGTCGCGCTGACGTTCTTCGCCATTGACGCGCGTAATGACCTCCAGATCGTCATAACGCTCGAACTCATCTGCCGTTGCCAGCCAAGGGCCCATGGCGCCGCTCGCATCGAAATTCTTCCCTTGGGTCACATTGAATTTGCCGTGCCTGACCCAATCGCGGACAGTCCCTTCATTGAGGCACATCAAGCCGGCAATATGGCTCTCGGCGTCTGCCAACGCTATGCGGCGGCCGGGCTTGCCTATGACCAGGGCGATCTCGCCTTCATAATCGAGCTGTTCCGATTCGGGCGGCCGCATCAGCGCATTGCCGTGCCCCACAAAAGACCCCGGAAACCTTGGAAACACGCTGGGATACTTGGGTGCCGCGGAACCGTCTTTGTATTCTTCATTGCGATGGCTATAGTTGACACCCACGCAAATAATCTTCTCGGGACTCGGAATGGGCGGCAACAACTTCACCTCACTCAAGGAGAATTCGGGCTTGGCCTTGTCAGCAATACCCGGCACAAGCTTGAGCCCATCGCCAGCCAGTGCGTCGCGCAAGGAGAAAACCCCCGGCCCAAGCCTGTCGGTCAGGTCGATAATACTGTCGTCCCGCACTACGCCAAAACGCCGCCTGCCTTGTGCTTCATACGAAATGAGTTTCATGAATCGAATCCAAACAATGCGGCAGGGTTATCGACCAGGATTTTCTTGAGTACCGCGGCATCCGGCGCATAACGATAAAGCAGTTCAAGCAGATCGCCTTCGTTCGGAGGCTGCTTGACCGATACCGGATGCGGCCAATCGCTGCCCCATATGACGCGATCGGGCGCCGCGCCGATACAGGCACGCGCCACCGGCACTACGTCGTCCCAGGGGAATCCCTGCCTGGAGAGCTTCTCGCTCAAGGACAGCATGACCCAAAAATTGCCGCGTCCCAGCAATTCGACCAGTTTGCGCAAGCTTGCGTCTTGCGCCCCCTTGGACGGGTCGGCCCGCCCCATATGGTCAATGATCACCGGGATGTCCAGCGATTCGAACAGGGAAACCTGATCCATGATGCCACCGGGTTCAGGCTGAAACTTTGCATACCAGCCCAGTTCCCTGACGCGTCCGATGGCGCGATCGAAATCGGCTGCGGACATGGTGATGCCCAGCCCCTGCCGGCTGAAACGCGCGCCGCGCACCCCGGCCCGGTGCAGAGTATCCAGGTAGGCGTCATCCCGCTCCAGCAAGACCGCCGCGTTGGCGCACCCCCGATAATTCGGCCCCGCCGTGGCCAGGCCGTCCAACACAATCTGGTGGTCCGCGCCATAGGTCGTAGCCTGCACGATGACCCCGCGCTCTATCCCCAGTGTCTTGTGCAGCCGCAACGCCACCTCGATGGTCGCCGTAGGCATCTCATAAGCGGCACCGGGGCGGATTGGATATTTTTCCCGCGGCCCGAAGACATGGAACTGGCTGTCGCAGCTGTGGGGCGGCGGCAGCGGGCTGGGCGTTTTGGGATGAGGGTTGAAGGGTAGGTATTCTGGCATGCCGCTCTCTCAATCAATGACCGCAATAAAATCGCATTCAATAAGCTTCCCGCCATCGAGGCTGGCCTGCATGGTGTGGCGGGCGGGCCGGGCCGCGGGGTCCGGAAACATCGCCAGCCATACCGTATTCAACGCCGCGCGCTGCGAGCGATCATTCATCCATACCGTCATTTTGACGATATGGCCGGTCGTTCCTCCACCGGCCTCGACGATGCGCCGTACATGGGCGAACATCAGCTCGCACTGGGCTTCCAGGGAAGGCCCGTACGCTCCGGTCGCAGGGTCGGTGCCTTGAATACTGCCGGAATAAAGCATTTGTCCGATTCGGCAGGCGGCCGGAATGGGATTCTTGTGGCTGAACCCCTGGGCATACACGCTGGTTCTCTTCATGATGACTCGCTCCATCCTTAAGCTTGAAAATCAATTGGCCCTGATATGCGCACGCTTGATGATGGGAGTCCACCGGGCGTCTTCGCTGGCGAGATAATCGGTGAATTCCCGAGGCGTGGCAGCACGCGCTTCGGCGCCGAGCCCATCAAATTTATCTATGACATCTTGCTGCCCGAGTATCTTGTGCAGGGCCGCGCTGAGGCGATCCACAACGTCCTTGGGAGTTCCCTTGGGAGCCAGCAGGCCGGTGAAGGTCGTTGCCACCATGTCTTTGACACCGGCTTCGGCGAAAGTGGGGACATTGGGCAGGGACTTTACCCGTTTGTCGGTCGTGACGGCCAGCGGGCGCAGCTTGCCCTGCTTGATGAACGGCAAGGCGACTGAAATCTGATCGAAATCGAAATCCACCTGGCCGCCGAGCAGATCGGTCATTGCCGGCGCATTGCCTTTGTACTGCACGGTAGTCCAGTGCGCTCCGGTGACCGACTGCAGCAGCTCGCTGACCAGATGATTGCTCGTGCCGGCGCCTGGCGCCGCCATATTCAATTTACCCGGCTCCTTTTTAGCCAGCGCAATCAAATCGGCCACCGTCTTGACAGGCAGGGAGGGACGCACCTGCAAGACCATAGGTGTATACGACACGGAACTGATAGGCTCGAAACTCTTTTTCCATTGATAAGGAGTGCGGCCGAAAATAAGCGGGCTGTAAAGCAAAGGTCCATTTGCGGCCATGAACAAGGTGTATCCATCGGGCGCCGAGCGCGCCACATATTCACCGGCAATCATGCCGCCCGCCCCTGGCTTGTTTTCCACAATAAAAGGCTGGCCAAACGCCTCTTGCAAACCTGGCGCAATAATTCTGGCAGCCACATCGACATTGCCACCCGGTGGATATGGCACGACGATCTTGACTGGTTGGCTTGGCCATTGTCCGGCGTTGGCGTTGATGCCATACGTCAATGCCAACGACATCATCAGCAATGCAAATTTTTTCATGCCTGTCTCCTTCATGCCTGTCTCCTTATTGTGTTGTGCTGCGAATCACGATAGCAATGGGCATCTGTCACGACAACAATCATTTCGAAAAAAAGTCCGATATTTGGACTAATATTCAAAACAAAAATAAAATAAGAACATAAAACCTATGATTTATTTGAGAATCGTATTTTCAGCCAAATTAAGTTCGTCACAATGTGGACATTAAAATAACTCCGTCAAACAGGCTATCCACGGGACGGGAATCAGCCACCGTTTTCAAGGGCACCTTCAATGCAAATACGCTCGACAGACATCAATCCCGAACAAACCTACAAGCTCCTGACAGGAATCGTGGTGCCGCGCCCCATTGCCTGGGTAAGTACGCGCTCGACCGCCGGGCTGATCAACCTGGCGCCATTCAGCTGCTATACCATCGTTTCCAACAAGCCACCGATGATAGGCATCAACATCGGCCGCAAAGCTGGGGTCCGCAAAGACACCTCGCGCCACATTCACGAAACCGGCGAGTTTGTCGTCAACATCGGCGACGACACGCTGATTGACGCCATTCATCAAAGCGCAGTGGAACATCCGCCGGAAATCAGCGAGGCGGCCCTGCTGGGCCTGGAACTGATAAAAGGCCAGGCGATTGCGGTGCCGCGCCTGGCTATCGCACCTATCAGCATGGAGTGCCGCCTGCATTCGGTTACGCCGTTCGGCGACACGGGTGCCGAATTCCATGTTGGTGAAATCATGCTTTTTCACGTGCGTGACGACTTGCTGCATAACGGCAAAATCGATACGGCTCAATTGCGGCCTGTCGCGCGCCTGGCCGGCCCCAATTACGCCACACTGGGAGAAATCATATCCATGCAGCCCATAGCTCAAACACCCAAGTCCATCATCGGCTCCAAAGTCGAGCCGCAATGATCAAGTCCGTCGACGACAAGGACACCACGCATGGTGCGCAGACCGTGCGCCGCGCCATGGCTATTTTGCGCTTGCTGGCCTGCGGGCAGGAGCGCGGCGTAAGGCTGACCGACATCGTGCAGATGTCCGGTCTGAACCGCCCCACGGTGCACCGCATCCTGAAGGCCTTGATAGAAGAAGGCGCGGTCGAACAGCATTCCGATACGCGGCACTATCTTATCGGGCCTGAACTGACGCTATTGGGAATAGCCAGAACCAAGCGATTCCCTTTGCTGACGATTGCCGACACCTATCTGAACAAACTGGCGGAACAGGTGGGCGATACGGTATTTTTAAGCGTGCGCCATGGCCACGATTCGATTTGCATAGGTCGTAAAACCGGCGATCATCCGATACAGGTGCTATCGATCGAAGTCGGCGTGCGCCGGCCGCTCGGAGTCGGCGTGTCGGGAGTGGCGCTGCTTTCGTGCCTGACCCAGGAGGAAAGCGAAGCCATCGTGCACGAGAATGCCCGCCGCCTGGCCGTGCATCATCTGGACCCGCAAGAATTGCTGGAGCGTATTCGAACTGCCCGTGCAACGGACTATGCTTACGCCGCTGCCGGTGTCATGGCAGGTACCAGCGCCCTGGCGATTCCGGTGCGGGCCAAAAGCGGCGAGCCTCTAGCCGCGGTAACCATTACGGCGATGGCCGAGCGGCTCAACCCGCAACGCCTGCCAGTCGTGCTGGGCATGATGCAGGAACAGGCGCGCTTGATAGCGCGGCACCATGCCGAAGTAAACCATTAGCGCATTCTTTCAAATGTTTACGGGGCTGGACGTGTTTCAGTGACTTTTGTTTTGAGCTGTTTTTAGGCTTGATCTGTGGCTTTGGGCTGGGTTGGCTGGGTTGGCTGGGTGTAGTTCTATAAAGACGCCGCAGGGTGGGCGGTGCTGTGTAGTCCGGCACGTCTAGCGGTCGGCTAGCTGCGCTAGCCGACTGCCCGGGTCTGCCTCGTCCAGGCGGGCGTCGGGCGAACTCGCCCGGCCTCGCGAGGCCGGGCTCAGACAGCGCCCGCCGAAAGCCCCCGCCTTCCCTTCGTCAGCACCCGGCGCTGGACTACCGCCGGACTACACAGCACCGCCCACCCTGCGGCTCGCGTTGAGGCAATGCATAGAGAGCAGCGTTAGGGTCATGCATCGAGGTATACGTTGGGGCTGTGGGCATTTAGTCAATCGAGTCATCAATCTCGGTAGATGTGGCCACGTGATAAAGGTACGGGTGCACGCACGTTACCGGTTTTATTGATGCAGGCCCATTAACAGTAGGTGCAAGCAGGTAAATTCCGGGCATCCCGTGATGCAATTCCAGGCATGCCCTAACGCGAGCCGTCTATCGGGGCTTGGGGTCAGGGCCGGCGTAAGGCGTGCGCCGGATGCTACCGTAGGGAAGGCGGGGGCCTTCGGCGGGCGCTGTCTGAGCCCAGCCTCGCGAGGCTGGGCGAGTTCGCCCGACGCCCGCCTGGACGAGGTAGATCCGGATCAAGCACGCCGTGCCGGCCCTGACCCCAAGCCCCGATAGACGGCGTCTTCAAATACCAAACCGTAAATACCAAAGCGACCAAAACATCGAATCCCGTAAACACATTGATCAAACAGCACACAAGGCAAGCCACCTCTCCGATAATCCGCGGCGCTCAGCAGCCTTTGATTAGAACTTACCGATCCAATCCGCATAGGCGTCGATAAAACGCTGCAGGTAGACATTGCCATCCTTGCTTGGCACACCCGCCTCGTCGAACAGCAAATGCGCCTGGCTCAAATACGTTTCGGGCTGCCCCATGCAATACACATTCAGGCAGGCCAGCGACTGGCGCAAGTGATGGCTGGCGCCGAATCCGCCCTGCAAAGAGGGCGAAGCGCTGAGGATCGCGCCAGGCTTTTTATTCCAGACGCTATGGCCGGATGGCCTGGATCCGATATCTACGGCATTTTTCATGGCAGCGGGCATCGAACGATTATGCTCAGGCGTGACAAAAATGATGCCGTCGGCATCCAGGATTTTCTGGCGAAATTCGGTATAAGGAGCCGAAGGCGGTTCCAGATCGAAATCCTGGTTGTAGAGCGCCAACCCACCTATCTCGACTATTTCGAGTGTCAGCGACGGAGGCGCCAGCCGGATCAGGGCCTGCGCCGCTTTGCGATTGAGGGAATCCCGACGCAGGCTGCCTACGATGACGGCTATGTGTTTACTCATGATGACAAATTCCTTTCCAAGTAACAGGCGTTGTTGTTGCGGGCAAGTTTATCCGCATTCAGGCCAACGCCGGGTAATCATTCAATACCGGGCCATGGCAGCGGCGGCGGCATCAGGCGCGGCCCGGAAAGGCCCGCCACATTCCCGTACCGCTCGCCGCCGCGTTCCCAGTCGTGCTGCGCTCTGGCTATTTCAACTTTGTCGTGCCCGACAAAATTCCACCAGATCAGGATTTCTTCGTTCAAGGGCTCGCCACCCACCATCAAAACGCGCCCGCCGCGCGACATGCTGAACTCGACGCTGCTGCGTCCGATGCCCAGATACGCCAATTCGTTCAAGCCTATGGCTTCCGTGCCGACTTGCAGCGAACCTTCAAGCGGCAGCATGGCGTATTCGAAATCCGGCCTCAATGGCAATGTCAGGGAAGCCGGCTCCGAAGCCAATAGCTCGACTCCCAGCAAAGGAGAAAAGGTGCGCGCCGGCGCCGTATGCCCGTTGAACTCGCCAACAAGCAGAGTGCAGGCCACGCTTTGCTCGGTCCAGCTGGGCAAATGGGGATAGTGATCAAAAGCCGGGGCGATCTGGCTGTGTTCAGCAGGCAGGGCAATCCAGAGCTGGGCGGCATGCAAACGAGCCTGCCCAGGCAAGGATTGCTCGGCATGCGCAATGCCGCGGCCGGCCGTCATGAGATTCACCTGGCCCGGACGTATGACCTGGCTGTTGCCCAGACTATCGGTGTGCAAGACCTCGCCTTCTATCATCCAGGTGAAGGTCTGCAGGCCGATATGGGGATGCGGCCCCACCTGCATGCCAGGCTCGCCTTTCGCAAAATCGGCAGGGCCGGCGTGATCCAGAAAGCACCACGCGCCCACCAGGCGGCGCTGTCGCGACGGCAGCGCCCGGGCAACCGGAATGCCGCCTACATCGGCAATGCGCGCGCCGATCCGCTGCAGTGCCTGGAAATTTCCATTGGTCGATGCTGTTTGCGATACGGCTGCAATACTGGGGTCGGGCTTGCTCATTGCTTACTCCAATTGAGGTTCCGGCGGCCGGGGCGCATAAAAAATCCCAGATACCGTACAAGGCTATCTGGGATTCTACTCTGGGCGACTCGACAGGGGCCTGATCGTCCAGAGCCTAACGAATTACCGCGCGCTGCTTACTGCCCTTCCAAAAAGCTCTTGAGCTTGTCGGCCCGACTGGGGTGACGCAATTTGCGCAGAGCCTTGGCTTCTATCTGACGGATACGTTCGCGAGTCACGTCGAACTGCTTGCCGACTTCTTCCAGGGTCTGGTCGGTGCTCATTTCAATGCCGAAGCGCATGCGCAGGACCTTGGCTTCGCGTGGAGTAAGCGAATCGAGGACCTCCTTGACGACGTCGCGCATGGAACCATGCAAGGCAAACTCGGACGGAGACAGAGTGCCCGTATCTTCAATGAAATCGCCCAGATGCGAATCGTCGTCATCGCCTATGGGGGTTTCCATGGAGATAGGCTCTTTGGCGATCTTGAGGATCTTGCGCACCTTGTCTTCAGGCATATCCATTTTTTGCGCCAGCGTAGCGGGATCGGGCTCGGCGCCGGTTTCCTGCAGAATCTGGCGATTGATGCGGTTCATTTTATTGATCGTTTCGATCATGTGAACCGGAATCCGGATCGTGCGGGCCTGATCGGCAATGGAGCGCGTGATGGCCTGGCGTATCCACCATGTCGCATAGGTGGAAAACTTGTAGCCGCGACGGTATTCGAATTTATCAACCGCCTTCATAAGGCCGATATTGCCCTCCTGGATCAGATCCAGGAACTGCAGACCGCGATTGGTATATTTCTTGGCAATGGAAATTACCAGACGCAAGTTGGCCTCGGTCATTTCGCGCTTGGCTTTGCGTGCCTTGGCCTCGCCGGTAGCCATGCGTTTGTTGACGTCCTTCAGATCTTTCAGGGGCAGCACGACGCTGACCTGCAAATCGATAAGCTTTTGCTGCAGCTCCTGTACCGCCGGGATATGACGTTCGAGCGTTTCGGAATACGCATGGTTGGCGGCCACCTCGGCCAGCACCCAGTCGAGATTGGTTTCGTTGCCGGGAAAGGCCTTGATGAAATAGGCGCGCGGCATGCCGGCGCGATCGACGCAGGTATGCAGCACGGCGCGTTCGAGCTTGCGCACTTCGGCAACCTGATCGCGCAGCGTATCGGCAAGCCTTTCGACCATTTTCGCCGTAAAGCGTATGCCGATCAGTTCGCTCAGGATCGCTTCCTGGGCCTGGATATAGGAATGCGCTTCGTAGCCTTCTTTTTCGAAGGCCCTGCGCATTTTTTCGAACCAGTCGGCAATCACCTCGAATTTTTTAAGCGACTTCACGCGCAAGTCTTCAAGCTGCTTGCTGCTCATGCCGCCCGCCGGGCCGTCTTCGTTCTCGTCGCTTTCCACCGTGACGCCCGCACCCGCGTATTCTTCGCCTTCCTGGTCGATCAGGCCATCGACGATTTCATCGATTTGCGCCGTACCTTCACGCACGCGCTGAATGTGATTGAGGATTTCGTTGACCGTGGTCGGGCACGCGGCAATCGCCATGACCATGTGCTTGAGGCCATCTTCAATGCGCTTGGCGATCTCGATTTCGCCTTCGCGAGTCAGCAATTCGACCGTACCCATTTCACGCATGTACATGCGCACCGGATCGGTCGTGCGACCGAAATCGGAATCCACGGTCGTCAGCGCGGCTTCGGCTTCGTCTTCGACATCGTCGTCGTTGGAGGCCACTGGAGCATTGTCGCTCAGGAGCAGCGTTTCAGCATCGGGAGCCTGGTCGTAAACCGAAATCCCCATGTCGCTGAATGTGCTGATAATGCCATCGATGGCCTCGGCATCGACCAGGTCGTCGGGCAGGTGATCGTTGATCTCGCCATAAGTCAGGTAGCCGCGGTCTTTGCCCAGCTTGATCAGGACCTTGAGCCGGTTGCGGCGAGCCTCCTGCTCTTCGGGCGTCATCTGATTGCGCGCAGGCGCATCCTTGTCGGCCTTGGCACGTTTTCCACCGCGCTTGGGCAAGGGTTTGAGATCGGGAATGACTTCGGCCTCGCCTTCAACGTCGTCGTCGCCGAAATCGGGCGCATCGTTGTTGGCATTCTTTGCGGGGCGACCGGGGCGGCGTCCGCTGGGAATCGGGCGAGCAGCGGCAGCTTTGGGCGCTTTTTCGGTTTTTCCGGACTCACCGGCCCCTGCCGCTTTTTTAGCAGCCGCTTTTTTTACCGCTTCCTGTTTGGCAGGTGCTTTTTTCACTGCGGCTTTGGTATCGACAGCCGTATCGGCCTTAGCGGCCCCCTTTACCTTGACTGCAGCCTTGTCGACACTTTTGGTCGCAGCGGCAGTTCTAGTTTTTTTTGCGGCGTTTTTCTCAGCCGCCAAAGAGGTTTTACCAGTAGCTTGGGTCATAGTCGCTTCCGTAGGCGCAAACGCACTCGGTTAGTCAAAATGCCAACCGAATGTTGCAGGGCAGAACTTACTTATCACAGAGACTCGGCATAAAGAGCAGAATTCGGATGTTGAACGCGAAGCCCGTAATTTGGAATTCCTTGACACTATGGTTGCAAGGCACGGGGGAGCTTCGAATTCAAAACACCATCACTCGGCGATGGCGTGGCGGCAAAGAGCCACAACAATATGCAAAGACCCTGCGAAAACTCTCTATTTTACAATAATTAGCGCGAAGAGGCATTATTTAACAGCGCAATTCGTCGCGTCAATTCCTGATACCGCTTGCGGGCGGCATCGTCTTGCAAACCGGACTGTATCAGGGCGGATTGCTCGGCCTTGATGGCCTCGAGCTCGATACGATGCAAAGCGTCGTTCCACTCGGTTTGCGGATCCGGCAAATCGTCCTGATCGAGCAATTCGGTCGACAGGGAGCTCAATACGCCAGCCAGATCGGATTCGGGATCGGCGGCCTGGAACAAGGCACCCACGTGCCGGGCACCGCTGGTATGGGCCAGGACGATCAGCTCCCTGACAAGTACCAGATGGGGGCCCTGCTCCAGAATTTCAAGCTGTTGGTCGCCCAGACTGTTGACCAGTTCAGGATGCGCCAGCAGCAGGCGCAACAAACGCTTCGCCATGGGAGTGACCGAACGGCGGTTATTACCGGTCGGCGCTGCGCGGTTTGCGCGGCCCCGGCCAGCCGAAACATTGGGACTATAGGGTTCACTATCGTCAGCGGCAAAAACAGGTATATCGGCCCACTCGGGCGGTGCATCGCCGCCCGATATCCCGGTTTCGCGGGGCGCCGCCGGCACAGCCAAAGGCTTGGGAGCCGGCATGGCGGCCAGCATTGCAGCCAGTTCTTCCGGAGTAAGCTGCACCCGCTTGGCAAATTCACGTTCAATCTGCATGCGCAGCGTAGTGCCTTCCGGCAGCATCGCCAGCAGCGGCTTGGCCTCGTGCACGCACGCAGCACGCCCCTCGGCTTCGTCCATGGGATGACGCCCGGCCAACTCTTCCAGCATGAACCGCGACAAGGGCACGGCCTCGCCCACGGCGGCGCGAAAAGCCTCGGCACCGAATTCACGCACGTAGGAATCCGGATCATGCTCGGCGGGCAAAAACAGGAACCGGACCGACACATCGTCGCGCAGCATTGGCAAAGAGGCCTGCAGGGCACGCCAGGCCGCACGGCGGCCTGCCGCGTCGCCATCGAAACTGAAAATAATCTTGTCGCTTGTACGCAACAATTTTCGGATATGCTGCGAGGTCGTTGCCGTGCCCAGCGTGGCAACCGCGTTCTCTACGCCCTGCTGCGCCAGCCCGACCACATCCATGTACCCTTCGACCACCAGCACATAGCCTTCAGACCGTATACCCGTGCGCCCTTCCCACATGCCATACAATTCATGGCCTTTTGAAAACAGTGAAGTTTCAGGCGAATTCAGATACTTGGGCTCGCCTTTGCCAATGATGCGTCCGCCAAACCCGATCAGGTTCCCACGCGTATTGCGAATGGGAAACATGATCCGTTCGCGGAACCGGTCGTACCGACGTCCGTCTTCGGACTCAATCACCAGTCCGGACTCGATCAGGAGCGGATCTTCATAGTGGGGAAAGACGCTGGCCAGGCCACGGCGATCGGTTCCCGACCAGCCCAGGCCAAAACGCGCGGCAATCTGGCCGCTAAGCGCCCTCTGTTTCAGGTAGCGAATCGCCGCTGGAGACGCCTTGAGCTCACGCAAATAATGCGCTTGCGCCAGATCCAGTATTTGCTGCTGGCGTGAAACTTCTTCCTTGTGGCGCTGGGACGCCGCGCGCTGCTGCGGGCTGCGGGATTCTTCAGGCACCGTCATGCCAACGGCTGCAGCCAGGGAACGCACCGCTTCCGGGAAGCTGGCCCCGGTGTGCTCGATTAAAAATGTAATAGCGCTACCGTGGGCGCCGCAGCCAAAGCAGTGGTAAAACTGCTTGGTCGGACTTACGGTAAAAGACGGACTTTTTTCGTTATGAAACGGGCACAAGCCAAGCAGATTGGCTCCGCCCTTGCGCAGCTGTACATATCGCCCGACGACGTCAACAACATCAACTCGGGCGAGCAGGTCCTGAACAAATGATTCAGGGATCAATACAGGCGCGGAGGCAGCTGTTGGCTGCGAATACGCTTGTAATGGCGCTTGACGGCCGCAGCATGCTTGCGCTTACGCTCAGCCGTAGGCTTTTCGTAGAACTCACGCGAACGCAGCTCGGTCAAGAGGCCGATTTTCTCGATAGTGCGCTTGAAGCGGCGCAAGGCGGCTTCGAAGGGCTCGTTTTCTTTCAGACGAACGATAGGCATGTAGTCTTTTGTATTAAATTAGTTAAAAATAAATGATGTAAACGACAACCAAAGAGTTTAACACGAAACACCTAATTGCGGACACCTTTTCTCACCCAGGCCTCGAGCTGATGAGGCCGCAAACTATCGTAATCTTCAAATGGCTGATGAATCCAGGGATTGGTCGGGAGTTTCTCGACAAAGTAATCGGGCGTTGCCCTGGCGTGGCCTTTCCACCATAACACCGCGCTCTTGAGCTCGGTGATTGCCGGAAACTGCGAGCGCAAGTGTTCTCCCACCTTGATGAAGGTAAGGCCCGTGTCCACCATGTCGTCGACCAGCAACACCCTTCCTTCGAGAGTGCCGCGGGTAATCGTGATGAACTGGGCGATATCGAGCTGCCCCTGCTGCGTACCGGCCGCCTCGCGATAGCTGCTGGTAGCCAGGATGCCCAGCGGCACATCGAAAATGCGTGAAAGCACATCGCCCACGCGCACACCTCCGCGGGCCAGGCACACTATATTGTCGAACTGCCAGCCAGCTTCGTGGACATTCAGGGCAAGCCGCTCGACCAGGCCGTTATATTGGTCCCAGCTAACCCAAAGATCGCGATCCGTGCTTGGGGGCAAACTCATGTAGATAACTCCTGTAGATACGCGATTTTAGCCGCCTCATTTGGCCAAGCACAATAAGCAAGACGCCGCAGGCAGGCACAATACCCGAGGCGAAAAGAACGAAACCCCCGATCGGCGACAAGCGGGGGTTCGATCGAAACCGGATATTCCGGCGTCGGCCCGCAGGCCAACGCCATGCCTCAACCTTTGAAGGGATGCCGCAACACGATGGTTTCCAGGCGATCGGGGCCTGTGGAAACCATATCGATAGGCACCTCGCACACGTCGGAGATGCGCTCGAGGTAACGGCGTGCATTGATAGGCAATTTGTCGTATTCGGTAATGCCCACTGTCGATTCGGACCAGCCCGCCATTTCTTCGAGCACAGGCTCGGCTTCGGCCACAGCGTGGGCGCCGTAGGGAAGCAAATCGAGAAACTCGCCCCGGTAGCGGTATCCCACACCGATTTTTATATGTTCGAGGCCATCGAGCACATCGAGCTTGGTGATGCACAGCCCCGAAATGCCATTGATCATGACCGAACGCTTCATGGCGGCGCCATCGAACCAGCCGCAACGGCGAGGCCGCCCGGTAACCGACCCGAACTCTTTGCCGACCGTCGCCAGGTGCGCGCCGGTTTCATCGAGAAGTTCGCTGGGGAAAGGACCCGATCCGACGCGCGTGGTGTAGGCCTTGGCAATTCCCAGCACATAGTGGAGGGATTGTGGCCCGACGCCGGCTCCGGCGGCGGCGGCACCCGACACGCAGTTGCTGCTGGTCACGAACGGATAGGTGCCGTGATCGATATCGAGCAGGGAGCCCTGCGCTCCTTCGAACAGGAGGTTGTGGCCGGACCGCTGGGCTATATGCAGGTTGCCGGATACGTCGGCGACCATGGGCTGGATGGCGGGAGCCAGGGACATGGCCTGTTCACGCACCTCGTCGGCGGAAACCGCCTTGGCCCCCAGGTACTGGGTCAGCACAAAGTTGTGATAGTCGAGCGCCTCGGCCAGCTTGTCGTCGAACACGGCCGGGTCGTACAGGTCTTGTACCCGCAAAGCGCGGCGCGCGACCTTGTCTTCGTAGGCAGGCCCAATGCCGCGGCCCGTGGTACCGATCTTGCCCGCCCCTTTGTGCACCTCGCGCGCCTGGTCGACGGCAATGTGATAAGGCAAAATCAGTGGGCAAGCCGGAGATATCTGCAGACGCGAACGGACATCGAGACCGGCCTCTTCGAGCTCGGCGATTTCCTTCAACAAGGCTTCGGGCGAAAGAACCACGCCGTTGCCGATATAGCAGGTCAGATTGGGGTGCATGATTCCCGATGGAATCAGGCGCAATATGGTTTTCTTGCCATTGATCCACAGCGTATGGCCGGCATTATGTCCGCCCTGGAAACGCACGACCCCTTGAGCCGACTCGGCAAGCCAGTCAACGATTTTCCCTTTCCCTTCGTCACCCCACTGAGTGCCGATCACCACAATATTCTTGCTCATGTTACGTATCAAAAAAGTTTTAGCCGTATGTATAGACTAAAAAGGGTTTAAACCACACGATAAAGCCGACAGCCCGGCATGCTAAATCGCTCTTACCTTCCATGCCCCGTTTTCGAGAACCAGTTCCCGATCAACGATGAATTCATCCAGCCGCTGCGACTGCCCAGGCAAGGCCTGGACCACGATCTCGCCCGCCTCGCGCAAGGCGCGCAGGGCATCGACCAGCAAAGGATCGGTGCCCCAGGGGGCCCGGACCGCCTTGGCCACGGCAGGCGCCTCGAGCCCGGACGACAGCTTGCGCAAATCGAGGCTGAACCCCGTTGCCGGCCGGGCCCGGCCGAAGGCCCTGCCTATGCCGTCGTAGCGACCGCCCTTGACCAGGGCATCGTGCCAGCCTTCGGCATAAATTGAAAACACAACACCGGAGTGGTAGCCATATCCGCTGCCCAGATCGGCCAGATCGATGCCGAATTCGTACTTGGGCATGGCATGCACAAGGGTTTCGAGGTTGGCCAATGCCGCATGCACGGCAGGCAGTCCGGGCAAGGCGCTTTTGGCCCGCGCAAGCACTTCGACCCCGCCATACAAAGACGGAAGCACCAATAATGCCTGCAAGCTGGCGTCTTGCATATCGGGCAAACGCTTACTTAGCTCGACCAGGCCGGGTACGTCCTTGATGCTGAGCAGCGCGAAGATCTCGTCGGCCGAGCCGGCCAGGGCCGGATCCGCATCGATAATGGCATGCGCCACCCCCGGATGGCTCAGGTCCAGTCTGGCGTTGTCGACACCGGCGCGCCTTACGCTTTCGAAGGCAAGCTGGATGATTTCGATGTCGGCCTCGACGCCGGCATGGCCGAATAATTCGGCGCCAATTTGCAATAACTCGCGATCGGACAGCAGCCCCGCCGGCCGGGCATGCAGCACTGAACCGCAATAGCAAAGCCTGGTAACCCCCTCGCGATTCAGTAAATGGGCGTCAATACGCGACACCTGCGGTGTCATGTCGGCGCGCACTCCCAGAGTGCGGCCGGAGAGCTGGTCAACCAGCTTGCAGGTGCGCAAATTGAGATCGCCGCCGGTCCCCGTAAGCAAGGAGTCTATGTATTCCACCAGAGGCGGAGCCACAAGCTCGAACCCGTACGTGCGGTACAAATCCAGCAAATCGCGTCGCAGTTCTTCTATGCGGCGAGCCTCGGCGGGAAGAATATCGGCCAGGCTTTCTGGCAACAACCAATTGGACATATGTCGTTCTGAAAAAGGCCTTTGAAAATAGCGTCATTTCCGCATCGATCGCGCACATCGGGCACGCACCGTGCCCGATGTGCGGCAGGCGAAGCGGCATGTGGATCCAGAAATGAAATGTGACAGACAAACAAAAAGCGACTGGAGGCGTAAGCCCGCCGAGTCGCTTGCGGAATAATCTGTCAACTTACATGGCATTGTACCCTGTTGTGGCGTACCGCCCAAATGGCGAATCCGCTTTTGTGGCGGATTCGCCATTTGCAGGAATCAAGGCGTGGCGGGCTTGACTCCGGAGGCCGAATTCCAGTATTTGAAAAAATCGGACTTGGGGCTCAGCACAAGCATGTCACCAGGCTTCGAGAACGCCGCACGATATGCCTCGAGGCTTTTGTAGAAGCTGAAAAACTTGGGATTCTTGCCATAGGCCTCGGAATAAATCGAGTTGGCCTTGGCATCGCCCTCGCCTTTGATCCCCTGCGCCTGGGCATAGGCCTTGGCCAGAATCTCTTCACGCTCCCTGTCGGCCTGGGCACGGATTTTTTCACTATCCGCCGCCCCGGTTGCACGCAATCGATTGGCCTCTTGTTTGCGTTCCGCTTCCATGCGCCGGTAAACCGATTCGGAAATTTCAGGAGCAAACTCGATACGGCGCAAACGCACATCGACCACCTGGACGCCCAGCGGCTTGGCACGCGCCTCGACGGTCGTCAGCACCTCGTCCATGATTTTGTCGCGTTCGCTGGAAACCACATCTTTTACAGTGCGCACGTTGACCGAGGCGTTCAGGGCATCGCGGATCTGCGCTTGCAGACGTTCTTGCGCGGCACGGTCATTGGCACCGAAAGTAACGTAAAACAGGCGGGGATCGGAAATCCGCCATTTGACGAAGGAGTCAATCAGCAGGTTTTTCTTTTCGGCCGTTTGAATGCGCTCGGGATCGGTGCTTTCTATGGTTTGCAGGCGTTTGTCGAGCAACACCACGTTTTCAAACGGCGGCGGCAGCTTGAAATACAAACCTGGCTGGGTGATGGTTTCACGTACCTCGCCCAGGGCAAACAGCAAGGCGGAGTCGCGCTCGCGCACCACAAATACGCACGAAGAAAGAACGGCCAGGACGATCACCAGGCCAACCAGAGCGGGAAATAAACGTTGCATGATGGCCTCCTTAGCGTGAGAAACGATTGATCGACAAAGAATCCTGCAATGAAGCAGGCGGGTCTTTGCGCCGAACCGGCGAAGCCGCAGGTTTGGTCGTCGTGGGGGCCGGAGTGGTGGCGGCGGCCGCGGCCGCCGCTATGGGTGCATTGGCGTCGGTTTGCGCGCGCGACACCTGCTGCATGATTTTATCTAGCGGTAAATACAACATATTGTTACTCGACTGCGTATCGATCATGACCTTGCTGGCACGCTCCAGGATTTCTTGCATGGTCGACAGATACAGGCGTTCACGCAAGATTTCAGGAGCCTTGGCGTATTCGGCTTCAATACTGTTGAAGCGGGCCGTGTCGCCCAGGGCGTCGCCCACGACTTTGGCGCGATAACCTTCCGCTTCCTGAACCAGACGGGCCACCTGCCCCTGCGCTTCGGGCAAAACCTTGTTGGAATAGGCATTACCTTCGTTGATCTGGCGTTCCCGGTCCTGACCGGCTTTGACCGCGTCGTCGAAAGCCGCCTGTACCTGCTCGGGCGGTTGTACGTTCTGAATCGCCACCGTACTGATTTGTATGCCTGTTTTATAACGGTCGAGTATGCTCTGGGTGAGTTTTTGCACATCGGCCGCCACTTCGGTACGGCCCGAGTACAAAATGAAATCCATGGGCTTTTTGCCCACGATTTCGCGCATGGCCGTTTCAGCAACCTGGCGCACGGATTCGTCGGGATGGCTGGTTTTGAACAAATAATCGGGCGCCCCATCGGACATCAGCCGATACTGCACGACAAACTGCACATCGACGATATTTTCGTCGTTGGTGAGCATAAGCGACTCAGGCAGAATCTTGTTGCGCGACGAGCCGCGAAAACCGACTTCAAACGTGCGCAATTGCGAAATATTGACCATTTGATGGTCTTCAATGGGATACGGCAAGCGCCACTGCAGACCCGGAGGCAGTGTGGCCTTGTACTTGCCGAATTTGGTTACCACGGCAACCTGGCCTTCCTGCACAATGAGAAAACCGCTGGCAAGCCACAAGCCCAGAGCGATGATCAGGACGATGGCGATGACCTTGGGCGTGTTTTTGGGCATGGGCAGGAAACTGCCGTTGTTGCCGCCGCCGCTGCCGCCATTGGAGCTGCCGCCGCGTTTGGGTTTACGGCCGAACAGAGAACCAATGCGGTTATTGAAATCGCGCCAGACTTCGTCGAGATCGGGCGGCCCCTCGCCTTTGTTCGGACGGCGCGGTGGCTCGGAACCGTTATTATTGCCACGCCCCCAACCGGGGTCATTCAAATTAAATATTTTCGACATTAAACGCATTATTTCCCGCGATTTGATCTGACTCGACAATAGCCCCGCGCAAACCATCCAGGCCCGCACGCTTCAGGGCGCTCACAAAGACTCGCGCAATGGTACCATGTTCGTTACGCTCGACGCGGGGCTCATAACCCGCCTCGTCTATCTTGTTATACACCAAAATCCGCGGGGCCTCGTCCGCGCCGATGTCCGCAAGCACCTTGTCGACCTCGGCAATTTGTTCGTCACGCTGGTGGCTGGAGGCATCCACGACATGCAACAGCAGATCGGCCTGAATGGTTTCCTCGAGCGTAGCCCTGAACGCCGCAATAAGCGTGGGGGGCAAATCCCGGATAAAACCCACGGTATCCGAAATCACCACCTGCCCCGCCCCTTCGATCCAGATCCGACGCGTCGTGGTGTCGAGCGTGGCAAAAAGCTGGTCGGCCGCGTAGGCATCGGCACGCGTCAGGGCATTGAACAAAGTGGACTTGCCCGCGTTGGTGTAGCCTACCAGCGAAACCGACAATATGCCGCCACGCGCCCGGGAACGCCGCTGGGTGGTGCGCTGCCGCTGCACCCGATCCAGGCGCTCGCGCAACAGGCGCACTTTGGCGCCTATCATGCGGCGGTCCATTTCTAGCTGGGCCTCGCCTGGCCCCCGCATGCCTATCCCGCCGCGTTGCCGTTCCAGGTGCGACCACATGCGGGTCAGGCGCGTGGAAAGATGCTGCAGCTGAGCCAGTTCAACCTGCAGCTTGCCTTCATGGCTTTTGGCACGCAAGGCAAAAATATCCAGGATCAGGGCAACCCGATCGACCACCCGGCGATTGAAGCCACGCTCAAGGTTGCGTTGCTGGGCCGGGGTCAGGGGCTGGTCGAACAGGATGATTTCCGCCTGCGTTTCGTCGGCAAGCAGAATTCCTTCTTCGAGCTTGCCCGAACCTATGAAATGCGCCGCGTCGGGGCGAGAACGGCGCGCAATCAGCGTTCCTGCAATCTCGGCTCCGGCGCCTTTGGCAAGCATGACGAATTCATCGGCATGCGCCTGGAAATCGGGACTGCCCAAATCAACGCTTACGATCAAAGCTTTCATGGAGACCTTATAAACGAAATGCCCGCCGGCGCATGGCACACGGCGGGCGTTTCATCAAGCGGATGAAAAGCTGATTACTCAGCGGGTTCGTCCACTTGGAAGCTGACTGGTCGGGCCGGTACAACAGTGGAAATCGCGTGCTTATAAACCATTTGAGTCACGGTATTACGCAACAGGACGACGTACTGATCGAACGATTCGACTTGTCCCTGCAATTTGATTCCGTTGACGAGATAAATTGATACGGGCACGTGATCCTTACGTAAAGCATTGAGGAATGGATCTTGTAGTGTTTGCCCTTTGTTGCTCATTGGCGAGGCTCCGATTGTGTTGTTATTTAAACTGACTTCTGAATGCATAACTTTACAGGGTTTTCCCGCAATACGCCATGCGAGGGGTCAGGCAAATTAATTTTTTTGTGTATCACATTAATGTTTATTCAAAATTTCAGACAAGGCATTACATAGACGCTCGCATTCGCCGGGAGTTCCCACCGAAATGCGCAAAAACTGCTCAATGCGCTCTTGCCTGAAATGACGCACCAGAATGTGACGCTCACGCAGAGCCTGGCTCAGGCTGAGCGCCGAATGGGCCGGATGGCGGGCAAACACGAAATTGGCCAGGGTCGGCAGCACGTCAAAACCCAGCTCGGTCAAACGCGCCACAAGCTGTTCACGAGCGGCGATGACGGCCTGGCGAGTCTGCTCGAAATAGGCGGTATCCTGAATTGCGGCCAGCGCCCCCACCTGGGCCAGGCGGTCGAGCGGATAAGAATTGAAGCTATCCTTGATGCGCAGCAAACCATTGACGACCTGCTTCCCGGCCAACGCAAACCCCACCCGCAGGCCCGCCAGCGAGCGCGATTTGGAGAGGGTCTGGATCACGACCAGATTGTCGTAGCGAGCCAGCAGCGGAATCGCGGTCTGGGCGCCAAAATCGACATAGGCCTCATCGACCACGACGGCGGAATCAGGATTGGCCTTGAGAATCAGCTCGATTTCAGCCAACCCCAGTGCTATGCCGGTGGGCGCGTTCGGGTTGGCAAAAATAATGCCCGCCGCCGGTACATCGCGTCTGGCCGTGTAATCGGCAACCCGAATCGAAAAATCGGCGGCCAAAGGAATGATTTCGTGCGGAACCTGATACAGGCGGCAATAGCTGCGATAGAAACTGTAGCTGATGTCGGGCATCAGCAAAGGCCGGCCGGCCTTCCTGAACAGACCGTTAAAGACATGGGCCAGGATTTCATCCGAGCCATTGCCCAGAAACACCTGATCGGCCTCGACATCGCACAGGGCTGCAATCGCTTCACGCAGAGCGGTGGCGGCGGGATCCGGATAAAGCCGCAGGCGATCGTCGGTGGCCGCCTTGATGGCGTCGACAACGCGCGGCGACGGGCCGTACGGATGCTCGTTGGTATTGAGTTTGAGCAGATCGCTGATCCCGGGTTGTTCGCCGGGTGTATACGGTGCAAGATCGGCGACGTGGTCGCTCCAGAAGCGGCTCAATTAAGACCCCTGTACATACGGGTTGTGAGAAGATTTGAATTCGATGCGCAACGGCGTGCCGTCAAGTTTGAACGCCGCGCGAAACCGGGTTTCGAGGTAGCGCCGGTACGAATCGGAAATGGCATCGAGCGCATTGCCGTGTATGACGATAAGCGGCGGATTCTGCCCACCCTGGTGCGCATAGCGCATTTTGGGGCGGAATATCCCCTTGCGCGGCGGCGGCTGCTGTTCGACGGCCGCCTGCAGTTCGCGGGTTAGCTTAGGTGTGGACAGCTTGGCAAACGCAGCCGCATGCGCGGCATTGACCGACTTGAGCAAGGCATTGACACCCTGCCCCTTCAGCGCCGATACCGTATGCATTTTGGCAAAAGACAAAAACCGCAGTTTGCGTTCGAACTCGCGTTGTATGCGCTCGCGCTGCTCGCCATCCAGGCCGTCCCATTTGTTGATGGCCACGACCAGGGCCCGGCCGGTTTCAAGCACGAATCCGGCAATATGCGCGTCCTGGTCGGAGATTTCCGTTTGGGCATCGAGCATGAGCAAGACGACATTGCAGGCTTCGATGGCTTGCAGGGTCTTGATGACGGAAAATTTTTCGATCGCCTCGAATACCTTGCCGCGGCGGCGCAAGCCGGCCGTATCGATCAGGGTATAGGAAACACCTGCGCGCTCGAATTCGATTTCGATGGCATCGCGCGTAGTGCCTGGCAAATCGAACGCAATGACCCGTTCTTCGCCCAGCAAAGTATTGATGAGAGTGGATTTCCCTACATTGGGCCGCCCTACGATCGCCAGCTTGATGCGGTGATCGTAGGCTTCGTCGCTATCGTCAGCCTGACTGCCGGGCTCGTCGGAATGCACCAGATGCGAGCCTTCGTCCAGGCCGAATTCGGCCAGCTCCGGTTTCTCGGCTTCGGCAGACCCCGGGGCCTCGTCGAGATAAGACAAGGCCCGTTCGATCAAATCGACCACGCCATCGCCATGCGATGCGGAAATCGCGTAGGGCTCGCCCAGGCCCAATTCGTGAAATTCGCCTGTCGCCGACCCATAGCGCATGCCTTCGGCCTTGTTCACCGCCAGATAGATCCGCTGGCCCGAGCGGCGCAACAAACGCGCGATTTCATGATCGTGGGCATTGACACCGGCACGCGCATCGACCAGGAAAATCACCACGTCGGACTCGGCGATCGCCTGCTGCGTCTGGCGAGCCATCTCGAGCAAAATGCCGTCTTTGGCGACCGGTTCGAAACCGCCGGTATCAACGGCAATGAAAGGGTGATCGCCAACCCGCCCTTCACCGTAATGACGATCGCGGGTCAATCCTGAAAAATCGGCCACCAGAGCGGCGCGCGAACGCGTAAGCCGGTTGAACAACGTGGACTTGCCTACGTTGGCCCGGCCTACCAGGGCCACTACCGGCTTGAGCGTAATATTGTTCAATTGACACCAACTAATACTAAATTGCCGCTGGCGGTCTGCACCAGCACGCCATGGCTGCTGGCCACCAGCGGAGACGTAATGGGGTCGCTGCCCAGCTGAATACGGCCAAGCAGATGGCCATCGGTACGCGACAGGAAATGCACATAGCCCTGATAGTCGCCTACTGCCACGGCCTGCGGAACTACAGCCGGCCCGGACAGTTGTCTGTAGCGCAACCCGTCTTGTTTCCAGATCTGATGGCCGTCGGCCAGGCTGAACGCATAAACCACGCTGCGCTGATCGGAGGCATAAGCCTGCTGCGAATCGGTGGTCATGCCGGTTGCACTGGAAAACCGCTGTTCCCAGACCTGACGGCCACCTTGAGCGACGTCAAAGCACGTCATGCGCCCCTGATAGGTAACGCCACACAGCAATGATCCCTGAATCTGCGGCGAGCCAACCACATCGTTGATGCGCTCCAGGTCGGTAGCCCCTTGTGAGGTCGACACGGCCCCTTCCCATTGCACATTGCCATTGCGGACATTAATGGCAATCAATTTGCCGTTGGGCAGGCCGGAAATCAACAATCCTTCGGCTATGACCATTTGCATATTGGTCTTGAGCGCGAGAGCCGGCCCAGGGCGCTGGATATTCCAGAGAGGGGCGCCGGTATTCTCGTCGAAAGCCTGGATACGGTAATCGCTGCTGCGAACCACCACGACTCCAGCCCCGACCGCAGGAGGAATGTTCACCTCGCTGGTGGCCTTGGCCCGCCATTTTTCCTTGCCCTGCTCGTCAAAGGCTATGACCGAACCGTCGGGCGCGGCCACTGCTGTGACCTGACCATCCGAACCCACTCCCGCCGATAGCCCGGATTTGGCGCTGGCCTGCCACAGGACACGCCCCGAGGAAATATCCAGCTTGGCCACCGCTCCATTGGGCGCGGCAGCATAGACCGCTTCGCCCACGACGAACGGAGCGAAACCGTAGCCGCCGCCACTGCCTATGGCAGTGGACCACGCAATATGCGCCGAAATCCCCGCCGCGTATTCGGTTAAGGGCACGGGATCATAGCGCGGGTTCCGGTTGGAGAACATGGAACATCCGGCCAGGGCCGCAACACTCAGCACCAGCACGGAGCTGCGCAAGACACGACGAACACGGGAAGTCGACATAGAGTTAAGCTCCGCCTAAGGCATCTATTTTCAGTTGAATGATTTGAGCAACCGGGTCGACGCCGAACGCTTTCAGCGCCGTCTCCCAGGCAGTTTTCGCCTCGGCCTTTTTACCCTGAGCCGCCAGAATATCGCCGCGACGATCGGCAAACAAGCCCGCAAACGCAGCCGGTGCATTGTCAAGCTGCGCCAGGGCCGAATCGTATTGCTTTTGCTCAAGCAGCACACCGGCCAAGCGCAATTTGGCCAAGGGCACCAGTGCCGCGTCCGAACTGTTCTTTATGAGCCATTCGAGCTGTTCGCGCGCACCATCGAGATCATTGCGGGCCTGCAAGGCCTCGGCGGCGATCAGCAAACCACGCGAGGTATAGCCCGATTTGGCAAACTCGGTGCGCAAGGTCTGGCTGGCCGCCTTGATGCGGGCCAAGGCGTCGCTGCCCTGCTGTCCGGTGGCATTTTCAAGGGCCTCGAAGTAGCTCATGGCCTGGGTGGCCTCGTGGCCCTGGTACCACTGCCAGCCGCGCCACCCGACAACCGACGCCACGGCCACAAACAGCAGGGCCGCACACAAAGTGCCGTAGCGGTCCCACCATGCACGCAATGCGTCCAGTTTTTCCTGCTCTTCCAAATCGTATGCCATGCGTCAAACCTTTAATTTCAATTCTGTAACCAAACGATCCAGGGGAATCGTCTCTTGCTGAGACTGGGGATCCAAACCCTCGGCTCTCAACCATTTAACACTCGCCGTGCGAGAGCTTAGCTCATCGGCGCCCAGAATAACCGCAACCGTCGCCCCACTGGCATCCGCGCGCCTGAACTGCCCCTTGAAGCCGGCAGATCCGGCGTGCACGATGACGCGCAAACCCGCATCGCGCAAGCTTTCTGCCACCTGGGCAGCCTGGCGCTGCGCCTCATCGGACTGATAAATCATGTAGACCTGGCACTCGGCATGTGTTGCCTGCGCCTGAGCCTGTTCGCATAAATCGAGCAGGCGCTCCATGCCGATGGCAAACCCTACCGCCGGTGCCGGCTTGCCTCCCAGCAACTCGATCAAGCCGTCGTAGCGGCCGCCGCCGCAAACAGTACCTTGCGCCCCGAGACGGTCGGTGACCCACTCAAAAACTGTCAGATTGTAATAGTCCAGGCCGCGAACCAGGCGAGGATTCAGACTATAGGCAATACCGGCGTCGTCGAGGCGCTTGCACACGCCATCGAAGTGCGCCAGGGACTCGGCGCCCAGAAAATCAAACAGGCGCGGAGCATTGTTGGCCATTTCCTGCATGGCCGGATTCTTGGTATCCAGGACGCGCAGGGGATTGGTGTACATGCGGCGCTTTGCCTCATCGTCGAGCACGTCTTTATGCTGCTCGAGATATGCGATCAGCGCCGTGCGATGCGCGGCCCGCTCATCGGCCTGCCCCAGCGAGTTCAGTTCCAGGCGGATATCCCGCAGCCCCAGCACTTTCCACAAGCGGGCCAACATGACGATGAGTTCGGCATCGATATCGGGGCCGGCCAGGCCCAGGGCCTCGACGTCGATCTGATGAAACTGGCGGTACCGCCCGCGTTGCGGCTTTTCGCGGCGAAACACCGGCCCCAGGGCATATACCCGATGCGGACGATCGTACAGAATATTGTGCTCGATGGCCGCCCGCACCATGCCGGCCGTGAACTCGGGGCGCATGGTCAGTTGCTCGTCGCTCAAGGCATCGGTAAACGAATACATTTCTTTTTCGACGATATCAGTTACTTCGCCAATACCGCGGGCAAACAGGCGGGTTTGCTCAAGCACAGGAGTACGCATATTGCGATACCCATAGCTGGCAAGCCACGAGCGTACTGTTTCCTCGAGCAGTTCCCATTGGGAGCTGGTATCGGGTAGAACATCTTTCATGCCGGTCAGGGCACGAACCTTCTGAAACGACTGGGTCATAAACTCTCTGTTATTAAAGCCCATGGATCTGAAAAAACGGGCCTTTCAATGCGAACCCGAAGCGCCGTAACGGCGTTCGACGTACTTTTCGACGATAGCCAGAAATTCCTGCGCAATCGATGCCCCCTTGAGAGTGACAGTACGTTCGCCATCGACGAACACAGGCGCGGAAGGAACCTCGCCCGTGCCGGGCAGGCTGATGCCTATGTCGGCATGACGGCTTTCCCCGGGACCGTTCACCACACAGCCCATCACAGCCACATTCATGGTTTCAACCCCCGGATAACGGGTTTTCCACACAGGCATTTGCTGGCGCAGGTAGCTTTGAATACTGTCGGCCAGTTCCTGGAAAAACGTACTGCTGGTGCGCCCGCAGCCCGGACAAGCAATGACCATGGGGGTGAAGGCGCGCAAGCCCATGCTTTGAAGAATTTCCTGCGCCACAATGACTTCGCGAGTACGGTCCCCACCTGGTTCCGGCGTGAGAGAAATACGGATCGTATCGCCTATGCCCTGCTGCAACAGCACCGACAGTGCCGCCGTCGATGCGACGATTCCTTTGCTGCCCATGCCGGCTTCGGTCAGGCCCAGGTGCACGGGATAGTCGCAACGCGACGACAGATCCCGATACACCGTAATCAGGTCCTGGACATGGCTGACCTTGCACGACAGCACAATGGCGTTGGGCGACAGGCCGAGCTCTTCGGCGCGCCGGGCGTTGCTGATCGCCGAAACCACCAGGGCATCGCGCATCACGGCCTGAGCGTCCCGGGGTTCGGCGCAGCGATTGTTGTCGTCCATCATGCGCGCCAGGAGCTCATGATCGAGACTGCCCCAGTTCACGCCTATGCGCACCGGCTTTTCGTAGCGGCAGGCAATTTCGATCATTTGGGCGAAATTGTCGTCGCGCTTTTTGCCTCCCCCCATATTGCCGGGGTTGATGCGGTATTTGGAAAGCGCCTGGGCGCAATCCGGGAACTGCGACAACAGTTTATGACCGTTGTAATGAAAATCGCCCACCAGCGGCACATGCACGCCCATGCGGTCGAGCTGTTCGCGGATCGCCGGTACTTCCTTGGCCGCCTCGGGGGTATTGACTGTGATCCGTACCAGTTCCGATCCCGCCTGAGCCAGCTCTTTGACCTGTATGGCCGTGGCAATGGCATCGGTGGTGTCGGTATTGGTCATGGATTGCACCACAACGGCCGCCCCGCCGCCAATTTGCACAGACCGGTCGTTCCACTTGACGATGACCGGACGCGTGGTGCGGCGCGCCGCCGTACCCAGAGATGAGGCGACGGGTTCCGAGCTTGCCCCTTTTGGATCTTGCATCATTTCTTTAAAGACTTCAGCCAATCGAATACCAGCCAGGAGTCGGGCACCCAGTTGCGCTCGATCGCGTAAAAGCCGGCAACGATCAATAAAATCAGGATAATGATCAGCCAGCCCCAAGGTCGATGCACAGGCTCGCTTTGCACGGAAAGATCGGCAGACCCCAGGGACGCCGGGCTGCTGACGGGAATAGGCCGAGCCCCGGTTGAACCAACCTGGCTGTCGAGCATCGACACCAGCGCATCGGTATCGGTCTCGAGAAAACGGCCGTAGTTCTTGACGAATCCCCGCAACGACACGCCCGTAGGCAAATCATCCCATTGTTCGCCTTCAAGCGCGCCGAGCTGGCGCGTGGAAAACTTCAGACGAGCGGACACATCGCCCAAGGAAAGCTGCTTGGCTTCGCGCAGGGACTTGAGCGTAGCGCCCACGCCCATGGGAGCCAATGCTGCCGGGCTCGACTCGGCTTCGTTGCGTAAAGGTTGAATCATCCTCGTTCCTCTTTGATGACGATGGCCGCGCGATTGGGCAAACGTTCATTGATGCGTGTACGGTCTTTGACGTCTCCGGCCAATTGTCCGCACGCCGCGTCGATATCGTCGCCGCGAGTTTTCCGTATCGTGGTCACTACGCCGGCGTCCATGAGGCGCTGCGCAAATAAACGCACACGCGGCATGGGCGAGCGCTTCAAACCCGATTGCGGAAATGGATTGAACGGAATCAAATTAAACTTGCATCGCACTTGTTTTGCAATAGCGACAAGTTCATGGGCGTGCTGGTCGGCGTCATTGACGCCGTCCAGCATAATATATTCGAATGTAATGAAGTCACGCGGAGCGTGCTCCAGGTACCGATTGCAGGCGGCCAGCAATTCAGCCAAAGGGTACTTGCGATTCAGCGGCACCAGCCTGTCGCGCAAGGCATCGTTGGGCGCATGCAGCGACACCGCCAGAGCCACCGGACAGTCGCGCCCGAGGCGGTCCATCATGGGAACCACCCCCGAGGTCGACACCGTGACTCGCCGACGCGACAGCCCATAGGCATTGTCATCGACCATCAGGCGCAAGGCGCCCAGCACCTGATCATAGTTGAGCAGGGGCTCGCCCATGCCCATCATGACCACATTGCTGATGACCCGATTGGCCCCCGCCCCGGCCGCTGGATCGCCGGTCCGCGCGCTTTGCGCATCGGCTTCGAGCACGCGTTTGGCATACCAGAGCTGACCGATGATTTCGGCCGTGGTGAGGTTGCGGTTGAAGCCCTGATAGCCAGTCGAGCAAAACGGGCAGGCCACGGTGCAACCGGCCTGGCTCGAAATGCACAAAGTGCCCCGATCGTCTTCAGGAATAAAAACCGTTTCGATTGCATTGTTTTTACCGACGTCGAACAACCACTTGCGGGTTCCGTCGGTTGAGCGCTGTTCGACCGAAACCGGCGACGCGGCAATCGCGCAATGCGCGGAAAGCTGCTCGCGAAAACCACGCGCCAGGTCGCTCATGTCGTCGAACGAATCGGCCCCGCGCTGATGAATCCAGCGCTGCAATTGTTTGGCCCGAAACGGCTTGCCGCCCCACTGGCCGACCAACTCGACGAGTTTGGCCGAGTCCAGTCCAAGGAGATTGATGGGTTCGACGGATGACATGAGTAATTCAGTAGTGACTTACTTTATTGTGCAAAAAAAATCAACGGCTGTGGATATTGCTTTCGGGAAAGAAAAAGGCAATTTCAACAGCCGCTGTTTCGGCTGCGTCGGAACCGTGCACGGCATTGGCATCGATGCTGTCGGCGAAATCGGCGCGTATCGTGCCGGCGTCGGCTTTTTTAGGATCGGTGGCACCCATCAGGTCGCGGTTTTTCTGGATGGCGTTCTCGCCCTCGAGTACTTGCACGAACACTGGGCCGGAAATCATGAAATCGACCAGGTCTTTGTAAAAAGGACGCGCTTTGTGCACGGCATAAAAACGCTCTGCATCGGAACGCGACAGTTGTTTGAGCGTAGCGGCGATAACTTTAAGATTGGCTTGCTCAAAACGAGCTACGATTTGACCAATGACGTTTTTTGCCACTGCGTCGGGTTTGATGATGGACAGGGTGCGTTCGATCGCCATGTAAGCTCCAGAAAATAAAATCGTTGGTTTTTACCACCCGGCGGCAGGCGGGCTGCGCCCGTCGATAGAGGTAAATACCGCGGTTATGAAATCAGTTACAAAAATTCCTTGCACGAATCAATTGCCAAAGCCGGCTACGCGGCGACGCGGCAAAGACCCAATTGCGCAGATCCCATTGCAAGGACCTTTTATGCAACCTTTTGTGCAACATTTATGCAAATTGGTTTTTCCAATAAAAACAACAACTTTGCTCGAGTTTTTGTTAACCAAGCATTTTAACATGCCGGCGGCGCACTGCTCCATCGTAAAATCATCATTGAAATCTCCGGGTCAGGTCTTCTTATTATCGCCAGCTTCGATAACTGCAGGATGACAGGCCAGGCGCCGCGCATTGCGCCCGTTTCATATATAGTCAAGCCTTTGCGTGCCGCCGGGGCGGACCGCCGGCCCCGGCACGGCCCGTCCGTCGCGGCCCGAACATAATGAATTTTCTGGCGCCCCGGGCGCTCCAGCTTCCGTATCGACTTTTTGATCATGACCACGAACTCCGCACAGAACGACCCTTCCCAACTTTCCAAGAGCTTCGAACCCAGCGAAATCGAATCACGCTGGTACGCAAAATGGGAGCAGCGCGGCTATTTCGTGGGAGGCCGGCATGTGGCTCCGGCACCTGGTTATGCCAGCCAACCCTATGCAATCCAGTTTCCGCCGCCGAATGTAACGGGCACTTTGCACATGGGCCACGCCTTTAATCAGACAGTCATGGACGGCCTGGTGCGCTATCACCGCATGCGGGGGGACGATACGGTTTTCGTTCCCGGCACCGACCACGCGGGAATTGCCACGCAAATCGTGGTGGAACGCCAGCTCGACGCACAAAAGATATCGCGCCACGACCTGGGGCGCGAACGCTTCGTCGAAAAAGTCTGGGAATGGAAACAAAAGTCGGGCAATGCCATCACCGAACAGTTTCGCCGCCTGGGTTCATCGGCGGACTGGAAACGTGAATATTTCACGATGGACGACAACTTGTCGCGTGGAGTCGTCGAGACCTTTGTCCGGCTGCATGAACAAGGGCTGATTTACCGCGGCAAACGCCTGGTGAACTGGGATCCGGTACTGGGCACCGCGGTATCCGATCTGGAAGTCGTCAGCGAGGAAGAAGACGGTTCCATGTGGGAAATCCGCTACCCGCTCGTCCAGCCCGAAGGCGGCCTGACCCACTTGGTGGTCGCCACCACCCGGCCCGAAACCATGCTGGGCGATGTAGCCGTCATGGTCCACCCCGACGACGAGCGCTACGCGCACCTGGTCGGGCGCAAAGTCATGCTTCCTTTGTGCAATCGGGAAATCCCCGTGATTGCCGACGACTACGTCGACCGCGAATTCGGCACCGGTGTCGTCAAGGTTACCCCGGCGCACGATTTCAACGACTACGCTGTGGGACAGCGCCATGGCCTGGACATGATCAGCGTGCTGACGCTCGATGCCAGGATCAACGACAATTCCCCCGCTGCCTACCAGGGGCTGGATCGCTTCGAGGCGCGCAAAAAAGTGGTTCAGGACCTGGAGGCGATCGGCGCCTTAAATGGCGTCAAACCGCATAAACTCATGGTGCCGCGGGGCGACCGCACGAACACGGTCATCGAACCCATGCTCACCGACCAGTGGTTTGTCGCCATGAGCAAGCCCTCCCCCGAAGGCACCATCAACCCGGGCAAAAGCATTACCGAGGTAGCGCTTCAGGTTGTGAGCGACGGCCGCATCAAGTTCTATCCCGAAAACTGGACGACCACCTACAACCAGTGGCTGGAAAAAATCCAGGACTGGTGCATTTCGCGTCAACTGTGGTGGGGCCACCAGATACCAGCCTGGTACGCCGAAGACGGGCAGATTTTCGTTGCGCACAACGAAGAGGAAGCCGCCAGGAAAGCGGCGCAGGCCGGCGTCAGCGGCACGCTGACTCGCGACCCCGACGTGCTCGATACCTGGTTCTCTTCGGCCCTGGTGCCGTTTACCGACCTGGGCTGGCCCGAGCAATCTCCCGATCTGGCGCGCTACCTGCCGTCCAGCGTATTGGTAACCGGCTTCGATATTATTTTCTTCTGGGTCGCCCGCATGATCATGATGAGCATGCACCTGACCGGCGAAGTGCCGTTCCGCGATGTCTACGTGCACGGGCTGGTGTGCGACATGGACGGCAAGAAAATGAGCAAATCCAAGGGCAACACCATAGACCCGGTCGATCTGATCGATGGCATTGGCCTGGACGAGCTGCTGGCCAAGCGTACCACGGGCCTGATGAATCCCAAGCAAGCGGCCAGCATCGAAAAGAAAACCCGCAAGGACTACCCCCAGGGCTTCCCTGCCTACGGCACCGATGCCTTGCGCTTTACCATGGCGGCTTATGCCACGCTGGGGCGCAATATCAATTTCGACCTGAAGCGCTGCGAAGGCTATCGCAACTTCTGCAACAAGCTCTGGAACGCGACGCGCTTCGTCTTGATGAATACCGAAGGACACGCCTTGGGCGGCGCCGGCCAGGGCGAGCTGTCGTTTGCCGACCGCTGGATCGTCAGCCAATTGCAGCGTCTCGAAAGCGAAATCCAACGCGGTTTCGACGATTATCGCTTCGACAATATCGCCAATGCGCTCTATCGCTATATATGGGACGAATACTGCGACTGGTACGTCGAACTGGCCAAGGTACAGATTCAGAGCGGCACTGCGGCCCAGCAACTGGGTACTCGCCGTACCCTGATACGCGTGCTGGAAACGGTATTGCGGCTGGCACATCCGATTATTCCGTTCATCACCGAAGAGCTTTGGCAAAAAGTCGCTCTGGTGGCCGGAAAGCGCACGGCCGCTGAAGAAACCAGTATTTCGGTACAGCCCTACCCGATCGCCGATTCCGATCATCTCGATGAAGGGGCCGAGGCGCAAATTGCCGAGCTCAAGGCGCAAGTCGAAGCGGTACGCGCCCTGCGCGGCGAAATGAACCTGTCGCCGGCCCAGCGTGTGCCGCTTATAGCCTTGGGTCACCAGGACACGCTGCAGTCCAATCGGCCGTATCTGGCTGCGCTTGCCAAGCTGAGCGATGTGTCCATCGTCGAGCATTTGCCCGATTTGGGAGCGCCGGTGCAAGTCGTCGGCACGACGCAGCTTATGCTGCATGTGGAAATCGATGTAGCCGCCGAGCGGCTGCGCCTGGGCAAGGAAATCAGCCGCCTCGAGAACGAAATTGCCAAGGCCAATGGCAAGTTGTCGAACGCAAGCTTCGTCGAGCGCGCTCCGGCGGCAGTCATCGAACAGGAAAAAGCTCGGCTGGCACAGTTCACTGATACGCTGCACACGGTCAGCGCGCAGCTTGGCAAGCTGTGATGTAGAACTCGTCCTGGAGACAGTGGCGTGGGGGCTGGCCGTCAAACGTGTTCTTGAGTGTTCCTCGTTCTTGAGGCGCGGGGGTGGCGGCCCAGGCGGGGTGGGGCTCGCCTCGTCCGGTCCTGG